>CAZMLC010000012.1:0-47064 GCA_964567125.1 uncultured Akkermansia sp. | reverse complement strand
TGCACGCGCAACAGCAACTACACCTCGGGCCGCATCTACAAGAACGTGATCGAGCGCGAGCGTCAGGGCGGTTATCTCGGCGCCACGGTGCAGGTGATTCCGCACATCACGAACGAGATCAAAGAGGCGTTCAAGTCCGTTGCGTCGCCCGACGTGGATGTCGCGATCATCGAAATCGGCGGCACTGCAGGCGATATCGAATCCCTGCCCTTCCTCGAAGCTGCGCGCCAGTTCCGTCACGAAGTCGGTCCCGGCAATGCGATTTTCGTCCATCTGACGCTCCTTCCTTACCTCAAGGCCGCGGGCGAACTGAAGACCAAGCCGTCGCAGCAATCCGTCGGCATCCTGCGCAACATCGGCATCTTCCCGGACATTCTGGTCTGCCGCACGGAAGTGCCCATCAGCGAAGATGAGATCAACAAGCTGGCGCTCTTCTGCAACGTGCCGGCTTCCATGGTGATCGCGGAGCAGGACGTAGCCAATTCGATCTATGAAGTTCCGATTGAGCTCGCGACGCAGCATTTTGATGCCAAGGTGCTCGAACTGCTGCGCCTGCCGCTGCACAAGCTCGATCTGCGCAGCTGGGAGAAGCTGGTCCAGACCGCGATCCACCCCAAGCACACCTGTACCATCGGCGTCATCGGCAAGTATACGGGCTGTCCGGATGCCTACAAGAGCATCGTTGAAGCGCTCCATCATGCGGGCATTGCGCTCGACTGTAAAGTGAAGGCCGTACTCGTCGACTCCGAAGAGATTGAAAAGAATGCTGACTGTCTGAAAAAATTCGATGGCCTGCTCGTCCCCGGCGGATTCGGCAGCCGCGGCATAAACGGCAAGCTGATTACGATTCAGTTCGCACGTGAACAAAAAATGCCGCTGCTCGGCATCTGCCTCGGCTTGCAGTGCGTGGTCATCGAGTATGCGCGCAACGTGCTCGGTTACGCGGACGCCAACAGCACGGAGATGGATCCGAACACCACGCACCCGGTGATCGACCTGATGCCGGATCAGCGCGGCGTCTCGGCCAAAGGTGCGACCATGCGTCTGGGCAGCTATCCCTGCGTGCTTAAGGAGGGCAGCCTGATCCACGCGACCTATGCCGTGGCGGAAATCACGGAGCGTCATCGTCATCGCTATGAGTTCAACAACCTCTACCGCGAAGATTTCGCTGCCTCTGACCTCCAGATCGTCGGCACCTCGCCGGATAATACGTTGGTTGAAGCCATTGAGCTGAAGAACCACCCCTACTTCGTTGCGTGCCAGTTCCATCCTGAATTCCAGTCGCAGATTGCAACCCCGCACCCCCTCTTCTTCGGGCTGGTCAAGGCCGCACTCTCCGCGAAATAGTGATTGATACCGGGCCTACTTTTCGGTATTATCTTTGCCCCACGGAACAGGATTGACTAACACGGAAAGAAGACATGAGTAACAAAGCATTCTTAGCACTGGCGGACGGCACCGTTTTCTGGGGAAAATCAGGCGGTGCCGCTGTCGATCATGTGGGCGAGGTGGTTTTTAATACCGGCATGACAGGCTATCAGGAAATCATTTCCGATCCCTCATACGCCGGGCAGATTGTCACCCTTACAACCGCGGAAGTGGGCAACTACGGTTGCAACAGCGAGGATATGGAATCGCGTACGCTCTTTCTCAGCGGCCTGATCGTCCAGGGACTGAACATGCCCTCGAACCAGCGCTCCCAATGCTCGCTGCAAGAGATGCTGAAGCAGAACAAAATCCCCTGCCTGTATGGCGTGGATACGCGCCGGCTGACTCTGCATTTGCGTTCCTGCGGCACGATCAAGGGCTATATCCATGCTTCCGATGAACCGATGACAGCGGAAGAGGGTATTGCCAAGGCGCAGGCCTGGTGCGGACTGGACGGTCAGGACTATGCGGCGAAAGTCAGCGATCCCAAGGGTTACGAGTGGAACGACAAGGGCGACATGCATATCGTGGCCTATGATTTCGGCATCAAGTATAACATCCTCCGTTGCCTGGCCGCGCAAAACATGCGCATCACAGTTGTGCCCGCCTGGACCACGTCCGCAGAGGTGCTAGCCATCAAGCCTGACGGCGTCTTTCTCTCAAACGGTCCTGCCGACCCCTCGGCCGTAAAGGGCGCGATCCAGTCGACCAAGGAATTGGTCGGCAAGGTGCCGCTGATGGGCATCTGCCTCGGCCACCAGATCCTCGGGCTTTCGCAAGGTGCAACCTGCGGACGTCTGAAATTCGGGCACCACGGCTGCAACCATCCGGTCAAGAACCTGCTGACCGGCTCTGTGGAAATCACCAGTCAGAACCACAATTTTGCCATCTCCACGCAGGGGCTGCCAAAGAGTCTCGAAATCACGCACATGAACCTGAACGACCAGACCGTCGAGGGCTTCCGCCATACAAAGGAACCAGCCTTCTCCGTGCAGTACCACCCGGAAGCTGCACCCGGCCCGCACGATTCGTCGTACTTGTTCGCGCAGTTCAGAATGTTGCTGGAGAAATAAGACTATGCCAAAACGGACAGACTTAAAGAAGATCATGCTGATCGGCGCTGGCCCGATCGCCATCGGACAGGGCTGTGAATTTGACTATTCAGGCGTGCAGGCGTGTAAGGTCCTCAAGAAAGAGGGCTTCGAGGTTGTGCTGGTCAACAGCAACCCTGCCACCATCATGACGGATCCGGAATTTGCCAACCGCACCTACATTGAGCCGCTGACCGTTGAGTCACTCCACGAAATCATCCGCCGCGAGCGTCCGGATGCCGTGCTTCCTACACTCGGGGGCCAGACCGCCCTCAATCTGGCCATGGAACTGCACGAGAGCGGGATTCTGGAGCGCTATAACGTCGAGCTGATCGGTGCCAATGCCGAAGCGATCAAGCGCGCCGAAGACCGCCAGATTTTCAAGGATATCATGCGCGACTTGGGCCTGGAGCTCCCGCTCTCCGGTTCCGCGCACACCATGTCCGAAGCGCTCTCCATCGCTTCGACCATCGGCAAGTGGCCGCTGATCATCCGTCCGGGCTTCACCCTCGGCGGCACCGGCGGCGGCATCGCCTACAACCTGGATGAATTCAAGCTGATTGTCGCCCGCGGTCTGGATGCCAGCCGCACGAGCGAAGTCCTGATCGAAGAGTCGCTTCTGGGCTGGAAGGAATTCGAGCTGGAGGTCATCCGCGACCGCAAGGACAACTGCGTCATCGTCTGCTCGATTGAAAACTTTGACCCCATGGGCGTCCACACGGGCGACTCCATCACTGTGGCGCCGGCACAGACGCTGACTGATAAAGAGTACCAGCTGATGCGCGACAACTCGCTGCGCGTCATGCGCGCCATCGGCGTTGAGACCGGCGGCTCGAACGTGCAGTGGGCAGTCAATCCCGTTGACGGTCGCCAGATCATCATCGAGATGAATCCGCGCGTCTCGCGTTCCTCCGCGCTCGCCTCGAAGGCGACCGGTTTCCCGATCGCGAAGATCGCGACGCTGCTGGCTGTCGGCTACACGCTGGACGAGATCCAGAACGACATCACGCGTGCAACCCCCAGCTGCTTCGAGCCCGCACTCGATTACGTGGTCACCAAGATTCCCCGGTTTACCTTTGAAAAGTTCCCGGCCGCAGACTCCACACTCGGCACACAGATGAAGTCCGTGGGTGAAGCCATGTCCATCGGGCGCAGCTTTAAGCAGTCCTTCCAGAAGGCGCTGCGCTCGCTCGAAACCGGACGTTTCGGTTTCGGCGCGGATGGCAAGAACAGCAAGGTCGAAGCCATGAGCGATGAGCAGCTCCAGAAGGAACTCATCCGCCCGAATGCGGAGCGCGTCTATTGCATCTACGAAGCGTTTAAACGCAATTACAGCGTGGATAAACTCTTTGATCTGACCAAGATCGACCGTTATTTTTTGCGCCATCTGGAAGAGATCGTCGCCTTCGAGTCGACCATTAAACTCGACCGCGAAACGATACGCCAAGCCAAAGAGTGGGGCTACTCGGACCGCCAGATCGCCTACCTGCTGAAGAAAACCGAAGCCGAAATTCGCGCGTGGCGCAAGGCCGAGAAGGTGCTGCCTTCGTACGGGCTCGTGGATACGTGCGCCGGCGAATTTGAGGCGATTACGCCCTACTACTACTCCAGCTATGCGGAGTACGATGAACCCATTCGCGATAAGCAGGGCAAAAAGTCGATCATGATCCTCGGTGGCGGTCCCAACCGTATCGGTCAGGGTATTGAATTCGATTACTGCTGCTGTCATGCGGCCTTCGCGCTGCGCGATGCCGGCTTTGAGACCATCATGGTCAACAGCAACCCTGAGACGGTTTCAACGGATTACGATACGAGCGATAAGCTTTACTTTGAACCGCTGACGCTCGAAGATGTCATGAACATCTATGAGCGCGAGCAGTGCGCCGGTATCATCGTGCAGTTCGGTGGACAGACCCCGTTGAATCTGGCCATGCAGCTGAAGAACGCAGGTGCCACGATCATCGGTACCAGCCCGGACGATATCGATGCGGCTGAAGACCGCGACTTTTTCAAACAGCTCGCAGATCGCCTTCAGATCCGCCAACCGCCCAGCGGCATTGCCCACAATGTCCCGGAAGCCATGGCCATCGCGGACAAGATTGGATTCCCTGTGCTCGTGCGCCCCTCCTTCGTGTTGGGTGGACGCGCCATGGTGATCGTCTACGAGAAGCAGCATCTGCAAAAGTATGTTGAAGAGGCGGCTCAGGTCGCAGAAGGTAAACCGATCCTGATTGACCGTTTCCTTGAGCATGCGACAGAAGTCGATGTCGACTTCCTCTCGGATGGCACCAACACGGTGATCGGCGCGATCATGGAGCACGTTGAACTCGCAGGCATCCACTCGGGTGACTCTGCCTGTTCGATTCCGACGCAGAGTCTCTCCGCTAAGGTCAAACAGACGATCCGTGAACAATCCGCCGCACTGGCGCGCGAATTGCACGTCTGCGGTCTGATCAATATCCAGTTCGCGGTGCAGGACGATGAAGTCTACATTCTCGAAGTCAATCCGCGCGCGTCGCGTACGGTTCCCTTTGTCAGCAAATCGATCGGCGTGCCGCTGGCCAAGAAGGCCGCGCTCTGCATGGTCGGGAAGAAGCTGCCCGAGCTGGGCTTTACGCAAGAAGTCGAGATTCCCTACACAACCTTTAAAGAGGCCGTCTTCCCCTTCGTGAAATTCCCGGGCGTCGACATCGTGCTGACACCGGAAATGAAGTCGACGGGCGAAGTCATGGGCATCGACGATCACTACGGCACCGCCTATCTGAAAGCGCAGATGGCCGCGAACAATGCGATTCCGCTCAAGGGCGGGGTTTTCCTCTCCATTCGCGACAAGGATAAAGCCACGGCATTGCCGCTCGCGCAGGAACTGCACAAGATGGGCTATACGCTCTATGCGACACTCGGCACCGCGACCATGCTCTACACCAGCGGAACGCCCTGCCAGGCGGTCTTCCGCATCTCGCAAGGGCGTCCGAACATCCTCGATCTCATGGCGGAGAAGAAGATCCAATGGATCGTCAATGCGCCTGAAATCGGCGCGGCCTCCAAAGTCGATGAAACCCAGATGCGTTCGCGTGCGGTGATGTCCGGTGTACCGATCACCACCACGATTGACGCCTTCCAGGCTTCGATTGACGGCTTGAAGTGCAACGACCGCAATTCGCGCATTGCGGTGTGCAGCTTGCAGGAGTATCACAAGCGTCTGAGCTAGACGCCCCCTGAATCAACAAAAAAGCACGAAGGGCGACCTTCGTGCTTTTTTTGTGTCGCGGCCGAATCTACGTGCGTACCGCATCTAAGTTCTGTCGAATGACTGCAAGCAGCACATGCGCATCGAACGGCTTTTGAAGGAAGTTCTCGCCCAGCTTCAGATCAAGTGGCTTACCGGCAAGATCGGCACTGTATCCGCTGACGAAGATAATTTTCAACGAAGGTCTATCCTGGCGCAGCCGCTTGGCAACATCCATGCCGCTCAATCCAGCGGGCATCACAAGGTCTGTCAACAGCAAGGCGATCTCATCCTGATGCAATTCCCATATCTTGACCGCCTCAACACCGTTCACCGCCTCAAACACTTTGTAGCCCTGCTGCACCAGCACGCTGCGCGTCACGGTGCGCAAGGTATCATCATCCTCGACCAGCAAAATCGTCTCTGAGCCGCCTTGACGCTGTTCGCGATCTTTGGCGTTTACCTGTACAGGGTTCTGGGCTGCAGGCAGATAAACCGAGAAGGTGGTCCCCTCACCCACCACGCTGGAGACCTTCACAAATCCGCGATGCTGGCGGACAATGCCAAACACCGTGGCCAAGCCGAGACCGGTCCCCTTGCCAACTTCTTTCGTCGTGAAAAAGGGTTCAAATATTTTCGCGATGTTTTCCGGAGGTATTCCGACTCCGGTATCGACAACATTGAAACCCACATAATGGCCGGGCACAGCATCCTCGCCCCCGGGAATCATCGCAGGTGAAACATCAACCGCACGCGTTTCGATGCGGAGCAACCCGCCCCGCGGCATGGCATCGCGCGCATTCACGACCAGATTCATGACGACCTGATCGATCATGCCCGGATCGGCAAACGCGATCAGCGCCGCAGGATGCAGATTCAGGCGCAGCTGGATCGTCGCGCCAATCAACCGCTGCAACATCTTGGCGATATTGGTCACAATCTCATTCAAATCGAGATTGCGCGGCTGCATCACCTGTTTGCGGCTGAACAGCAGAAGCTGACGCGTTAAATTGGCCGCGCGCCGCGTTGAGGTCAGAATCTCCTGCAAGCCATCGGCGACCTCCGGTGTTAGCGCGGGTGCCTCCTCCATAAACTGGGTCTGCATCATAATCGCCGCGAGGATGTTGTTGAAATCGTGCGCCACGCCGCCGGCCAGTTGTCCTACGGCCTCCATCTTCTGCGCTTGGCGCAGCTGCTCTTCAAGTCCACGCCGATCCGTTATATCTTCAGCGGTCCCGACAATCCGCTGAATGTGATCCGAAGGGCTCGTGACAATAAAGGCCTGATCATGAATCCAACGCTCCGCCCCATCTGCGCGCACAATGCGATAGACCTCCGAGTACCGCCCGGTTTTCTGGAGCGTGACGAACGCCTGACTGACCCGCTCTTGTTCATCGCGATGAATACTTTTCAACCACAAGGAAGGATCTTTATAAAGACTTTCACACGCATATCCCCAGATTTTTTCAAACGCGGGACTTACATAGAGGACTTGTGTTTTGTCGATATCCGTCATCCAGAAGACTTCCTGGATATTTTCCACAACCTGCTGAAAACGCGCTTCGCTTTCGCGCCACTGCGATTCCGCGAGCCGCCGCTCGACCTCCTGCCGATGGACACTCAGCGCGAAGCTGATATCCTCGGATAGTTCGCTCAGCAAGCGCAGCTCCTCAGCATCAAAAACATTCTTTTCACGCGCGTAGAACATCAGCACGCCGATCGTGACGTGATCGACCTTGAGCGGGAATGCCGCGCAGGCATAACATCCCGCCTGAACCAGCGCCGCGCAACAGGGCACCATGTTCACATCGGCTTCAACATCATTGCAGACCTGATACTGGCCCGTTTTCCAAACGCGAGAAATAAAGCTGCAATCGTTTTTCGGCTGCGAACAGCCTATGCCAAGACATTTGCCAAACCCCTCTGCCGGAATTGGCCCGAGTAAATCCCGAAGCCCTTGCTGCGCGTCAATATACGCGGCGATGAATTGTCCTTTTTCAATCGCCATCTTACATACCATGTCGAGCAAGACCGCCATATCCCGTTCGCGGACAATCAACTGGTTAATCTCGCTCAACATGGCGTAAACGCGATTGAGCTGGTAAATCCGCTCCTCGGACTGCCTCAGCTCGGTGATGTCACGTACGATTTTGGATGCGCCGATAATATTTCCATCGCTGTCGCGCAACGGTGAAATCGTCACCGATACGTTAATTCGACGTCCATCCTTCGTCACGCGCACGGTATCGAGATTTTTAATGATCATTCCGCGATTGATCCGCGCACGAATATCCTGCTCCTCATCGACCCGCTCCGCAGGAAAGAGGAGCAGGATCGATTTCCCGACAACCTCGGTTGCCGAATAACCGAAAAGTTTTTCAGCGCCGCGGTTCCAGCTGACAATGATGCCGTCGAGCGACTTACTGATGATCGCATCTTCCGACGACTCAATGATCGCAATCAGCCGCGAACGGAAGGCGTCGGACCGCTTGCGCTCCCGTTCCAGCTTGGACTGCTCCTCAATGTCCCGCAGAATGACATGCATCAACGGCGGCTGCGTATTCGCAAGCACGGTTGCTGAGTACAAGACCGGAAACGTTTCCCCCGTGCGTCGACGCGCAACCGTCTCCCTGTTGTACAACTTCCCCTGTCCTTCCGCCAAAGCAGCAAGGATGTTCACCCGATCAGCCGGATCCCCCCACATCCTTAAATCATGCGTCGTGTGTCCGATTAATTCATCATGCGAAAACCCAAACATGGCGCAAAAACTATCGTTGACATCGATCAACTGCCCAGTGTCCATGTGCACCAGCACGTGCGCTTCTGAAGCCATATTAAATGCAACGCGCAAGCGGTTCTCACTCTGCGCTAAAGTTGCAAACCGCTCCTGTAACAGGTCAACCATCGACTCCAGGGCGATTTTCAAACGATCAAGTTCGCTACAAAATGAACCGCGCGGACACTCGACAACCGCCTTGCCCTTGTTGGCAATAACGTTGTCCGCAAAAGCCTCGATCAGCCGCAGCGGAGTCACGACGTTCACATGCAGCAGGAGATACAGACTCACCGAGAGGAGGATGAACAAAAAAACCATCGCGCCAACAAAACAAAAAACCGTCTGCTTAAACTGACGGTCTACCCACCGCGCCGTGCACGCCACCTCCAGCGTGCCGACGTGAACGCCTGCGTGGGTAATCGCGCCGCGTGTAATGATTTCACGCGGCTGCCACGACGTTGCGCGGTCAACGGCACGCCAGTCCGCATCGCGGCTCCGGACGAACGTACGCAGGCCCGCGGCGGTCGGAGCATTCGTCATGCACACAACAAGCCCCGCGATATCGCGCGTCTCCATGGCACTGTCCAAGACATCGTTAACGGCCTGAAGCTGCCCACTCCATAACGGCAAGGCCAACGCCACAGCAAGGTGATGCGCCATGGTCGTGGCGCTCGTATCCAGCTGTTGATGTCGCTGCGCGTGTTGCATCCAAAAGCCGCCAACACTCACCGCCGTTAACGCAGCGACCATGATTCCGCTAACACTCAACGCCAAGCGATGCGCAAGCGATTTCTTTGAACCCCACATAACAATCCCGCCTTTTCTATCCAGAACGATACGGCTATCCCATTGTCTTCAGAACGGATTCCGCCTTGATTTAAGGGTCATCATAACGCAGCCTCGAAAATCTGGCAATAAAATTTACCGCAACAACTGCGGGTATGCGCACTGCGCATTTTTAAGCGGGCTCGCTGATATATTTTTATTGGAGAAAACCCGCTGAATCGCGCGCAAAATGGACCTTTTCAACGGCAGCGGTTGCGGATTAAAAACCGTTCGCTAGACGCGCAACGCGCTAACAGGATTCCAGATGTCCGCCGGGCGATTGAAGCCAGAGGGGCAGACACGCGGCGAGCGCAGCCGGTTCAAAACGTACGGAGGAGAGTTGGTTAAACGGACACCACATAAAACCAATCCAATCCTCTTCCGCGGTAAGCGGGATCTCAGGCGCAATGCCTTCAACCGTCATCTCGAAAACCAGATTGATCTCCGCCTTCGGCGTGCCATTCTGGACGAAACGATGTTCGCAGCATCCAAGAAAGCGCCCGGCTTGCGAAGCCTTGCCCAGCTCCTCGCGGTTTTCGCGCACCAGCGCTTCGCGCGCGGTCTCGCCAAAATCAATATGCCCGCCTGGCAGATAGGCGATTCCTGATTTGCGGCCAAAGCAGAGCAGAATCTGGTTCTGCACAATACAGACGCCGCGTGCGATCACTTCAACATGATCTTCCTGTTTCATTTCCACTTATTCCTTTTCCGCCTGGACAGCCAGCGGCACATGCGCATTGCTGCGCGTATCAAAGAGCCCTTGGGTCGTCACCTTGATCTCGGGAATGACCGGCAACGCCAAGAATGAAAGCGTCATAAACGGTGCCGCCAGCGGCGAGCCAAGGGCCTTGACCGCACGGTCGCACGCCGCATACGCCTGTGCGACCTCTTCCGCCGGCCCTGGCGACATCAGTCCCGCGATCGGCAAGGGCAGCTGCGCGGCGATATGCCCTGCGCCATCCGCCACCGCAAGACCACCGCGGTTTGCAATAACCTGATTGATCGCCGCAACCAGCGCGTTGGCCGTTACGCCTACGGCAAGGATGTGATGCGAATCGTGCGCCACGCTCGTTGCAAACGCGCCGGAAGCCAGCTCGAACCCCTGCACAAAGGCAACCACGGGCGGTTGCGCGCGATACCGGTTGACAAGCACCAGGTAGAGAATGTCCTGCTCTGGATCAGAAACCCACGCGGACCCCCGCACCACAGGAGGCAGGAGCCGGCACTCCGTGACTAGGGCTCCCTCCACGACGCCGATCACGCGCATGGCCGCAGCGTGCGAAGCCTTGACCTTTAACGCCGCTTCCGTCACGGGTTTTGCCGCAAAATGGTTGATGATTTCCGGCGTCCCTTCAGGTAAATCCGCCGCGCCACCGCGCGCGACGCAGCGGCCGCGCAACCACACCTCGCGCGGCACAAAATGCCGGAGGTCTTCCACGATCTGGAAATCCGCCCAATCCCCGACACGCAACAGCCCGAGATCGAGTCCGTAATGTCCAACGGGGTTGAAACTGGCGGCGCGGATCGCGTCATAGTACGAAACACCGTAACGCACAGCACTTGCGACAAGCGTATTGATGTGGCCGCGCAGCAGATCATCGGGATGTTTATCGTCGCTGCAGAACATGCAGTGCCGCGGATATTCCGCGACCAATGCGAACAACGAACGCACCACCGGAGCCGCAGACCCTGCGCGGATCTGGATCTTCATGCCGCAGGCGATCTTCTGCTGCGCCTCGACGATCGAGAGACATTCATGGTCCGTCGTAATCCCTGCTGAAGCATAGCGCAACAGCTCCGCGCCCACCACGCACGGCGCATGCCCATCAATCGGTTTTTTGCAGGCCTTCGCAGCCGCGATTTTCGCCATGACCGCGGGGTCGTTATGGATGACACCCGGCACATTCATCACTTCGCTGAGATGCGTCACCCGTGCATCCGCCAGCAGGCGCGCCACAGTCATCTCATCGAGCAAAGCCCCTGACTGTTCGAGCGGCGTGGCAGGCACGCAGGAGGGCACGCCAAAACCGAAGATAAACGGCGTTTGTTCCGCCCACGCCAGCATGCGCAGCACCCCCTCTTCACCCAAGACATTGGCGATCTCATGCGGATCAGCCACCGCGGCGAGCGTGCCGTGCACCACGGCTGCGCGCGCAAAGGCGGCCGGCGTCAGCATGGAACTCTCGATGTGGATGTGCGCGTCGACAAAACCGGGCAAAATATACCCCGGCGCGGGTTTATCGATCTCCTTGATCGACGCAATACGGCCCTGCGGCGTGATTTCGATTTCAACGCCGCGATGGCAGCGTTTTTCGACATCGATCAATGTGCCTTGAATGAGTGTCGCTTTCATATCTTCCACTGTAGCACAACCCCCGGTAACCTGCTACACTATACGCAGTACACACGCGAAGGAAATGATTGAAACGCCCGCAAACCCAAAGGAAATCTGCCATGGTGCCTGATTTACAAGCCAGTATTCTCTGCGATGATGTCCGCCAGGAAGCCAACGGGAAATTCATGCTGATCGGCATTTTCGACGGTCTGATGCAGGCTGTCAACCAGACGGTCTGTTCGCGTATCTGCCTGGTCAACCGCTGGTGTATGGGTGAAGGCAATTACACGCAGCGCTCGCGCATCATGGCGCCCGACGGTGTCACCATCGTCGCAGAAGGGCAGCCGGTCCCCATCCAATTAGCCAACGAGCAGCAGGTCGCCACGACGGTCGAAGTCTTCATCAATCTGGCATTTCATCATCCGGGTACTCATTGGGTGGAAATTCTGTTAGATCAACAGCTCCGAATGCGCTATCCCCTGCATGTGCGTAAGGTGCAGCCGCAGGCTCCCCATCCGCCGCCGCAGGCATAACCGCGGCACCACCCGCAGGATGGAGCGTCATCAGCTTGCACGCCGCGTGCCACGGTAGCGCGCGCAGCTTGTTCTGCTGCATCGATAACTGCAATCCCAGAAGGTCATCCGCATCCAGTTTTTTGCGCATCCGTTCCAACGTAACCAGCCAGATGCGCGTAATCAGATCCTGCGCCGCGTCAATCGAGGTGAACTCCTTGGCGACGAGCATTTTCTGCTTGTTGGCGATCACCGCATTCAGCAAGGGATGCCACTGCGGATCGAGCCGGCCGCGCACCTTGACCAGTTGATCTTCGCCCGTCTTCCACTGCTGCAAAATCGCCTCGACGAGCGTCCGCGTAAAGGTATGGCACAGCATGTCCAGCGGCAGATAGGCATCGATCAGTTTCAGCGCAGCAGGATCGTGCTCATGCTCCACGATGAACTCGCAGAGCTTGAACTCCACGTCCGACGGCTGCTCGACCTGCGCTTCCGGCGCATACACCGGATCCGCGTGTTCAACCGCATCGACGGGCTGCGCATCGTCATACCTCCAGGCGGGTTCCACATCGTGTGCCGGTTCATCCGCGCGCGGGCGTTCCGCTCGTTCGCTATAGGTCTCGGCCTTTTGCCGCAGCGCTTCGCGATAACGCTCCAGATCCTCCATCACCGCGCTGGCCGGCATGTGCAGCAGCGCAGCCGCTTCATCGGCCAGACGCGCGCGCAACACGGCGCTGGGGCAGCGCGCCAGCATTTCAAGCACCGCGTTGCAGATCCGCTTGACCGTATCGATGTGCCCCGGATATTGCTCTTCCAGCTGCAGCGTCTCGATCTGATAGGCGGTAATGGAAACCGCAGCATCGAGCAGCTCACGAAACGGTGTCGCACCCTGCGTCCGCAGAAAGGAATCCGGGTCTTCGCCCTTGGGCAGGCGCACGGCGCGTACAGGGATTTCCGCTTCGAGAAAGAGTCCGCCTGTGCGGATGGCAGCCTTGCGGCCTGCCGCATCGCCATCGAAAACCAGCACCACGCTGTCCGCATGGCGCTTCAAGAGACTGACGTGCTCCGCGGTAAAGGCGGTCCCCTGCGAAGCGACCGCGGTTTCGAACCCGCAGGCATGGCAGCGGATCACATCGATCTGGCCTTCGCAGACGATCGCTTCGCGGCGCGGATGCTGCACGATCTTGGCGGCGGCGCGATCCAGCGCGTAGAGCACTTTACTTTTTACAAAAATATCGGTTTCAGGACTGTTGACGTACTTCGCGGGATGCGACTTGGGATCAAGGACGCGACCACTAAAGGCGACAACGCGGCCCTGACGGTCGCGAATCGGGAACATCAGCCGTCCGGCAAAGCGATCGTAGTAGTCATCCGGACGCTGCGGATTGTTGGGCGGCGCAAGGATCCCGGCGTTAACGAGGTCTTCCGGCGTATAGTTGTTTTTCTGCGCCCACTGCACCAGCGCTTTCTTCTCTTTAGGCGGCGCATAGCCGATCGCAAAGTCAGCCACCACGGTGTCGGGTAAACTGCGGCTAGTCAAATAGTCGCGCGCCGCTTTCGCCCCTGCGGTATTGAGACAACGCTGATAGAAACCGGCGAGTTCCGCATGAATCGCATAGAGCTGGTTGCGCGCCTGCGCGTGATAGTCGGTCTCTTCCGTCAAGGGCACCCCGGCGCGATCCGCAAGCCGGCGCACCGACTCAATGAAGGAGAGGCCATCCTGTTTCATCAGAAACTTGAAGGCATCGCCATGCTCGCCGCAGCCAAAGCAGTGGTAGGTCTGCCGCGTGGCATTGACGTGGAACGAGGGTGTTTTTTCGCGATGGAACGGGCAACATCCCTTAAAGGTCGCAACGCCCGCTTTTTTCAGCGTTACCCGCGCACCAATCAGCTCGACAATATCCGTCCGCTGACGGATCTCATCGATTACAGTATGGGTTACGCGGCCGGACATAGGCCTCCGCAAGCGCCATCAGGGAGCTCTTTCCACGCTTTCATGAGAAGAGAGTGTAATACAGGCGATTCGCGCTAGCAAGCCGTTTTTCCTGCAATCGCCCGCGTGCTTTCCCTTGCCCGCCCCGTTATTTTTTCGCCGCGTTTTTCTTGACAATCTTCAGGGCCGCGATCCGCTTGGCAAAAGCCTGATACTGCGCTTCGCTCAAGGGTGCATACGGATAGCGATACGCACCACAATCCAGACCGATGTAGCGCATAAAAGCCTTGCGATACGACCAGTTTTCGTCCTCGATCATCAAGGCAATGACTTTATTCGCCTCAGCCTGCAGCTTGGCCGCCGCGGTGAATTCGTCCTTTTCCGCCAACGCGCAGATCTGCGCAAAATGGTTGGGAATGATGTTGTAGGTCGTACCGATGCCCCCGGCAAAGACCGTCTTCAGCGCCAAGGCGCAGAGCAGCTGCTCATCGCGTCCGGCAAAGAAGATCGTCTCCTTATCGAGCATGCCGTGCAACCGCTGCGCATTGTAGTAGTCGGCGCCGGTATACTTCATGCCGAGTACGTTCTTGATCTCAAAGAATTTGCGGTCGCGCTCCGGCACAAGGTCCTGTCCGATCGAATAGATCATGAACGGCAGATCGGTTGCCTCCGCGATGCGCTGGTAGTGACGATAGGCACCCTGGAAGGACTGACCGAAATAGACCGGACCCACCGAAGAGACCCAGTCCACACCGACCGCCGCCGCGTGACGGGCCAATTCAACGGCATCGTCCGTTGACACGCATCCGACATGCGCAATCACCTTGCCGCGGCCTTTATTGGCCTTGACCACGCGCTCGACGACCAGCTTGCGCTCCTCTTTGGAGAGCAGGAATCCCTCGCCGGTGGACCCCGTTAAATAAAAGCCGCGCAATCCCTCTGCCAGATGGTACTCGACCATCCGCTCGATCATCTCCGTATTGACGGTGTTCTTCGGCGTCAACGGGGTCATCAATGCGCAATAGGCGCCGGACATCTTCTGAAACACTTTACCTTTGAAGATCATTTTTCTTTTTCCTTTCGCTCCAGCAGAGATCTGCCAAAGCTTTATTGCTCGCTGGAAACAGCGGACTACTGAGTCGTGCAACAATCAGACAGGTGATCATACCCAGAACACCGTAAAGCAGCAGATGCGGTTTCCACGCGGCCTGCGAGGCGTTCAACCAGAAGCAGACCGCATAGTTCGCGAAAAGTCCGCACAGCGCCCCCATGCCATTGACGCGGCGCATGAAGATCCCCATGAAGAACAGGCAGGCCAACCCGCCGGTCAACACGCCCAGATAGCGCTGGAACTGCTCGTAAATCGACAGCACCGGCATGTTGGCCAGCAACAGGGCCACCACGCCTCCGAGAAAACCGAAGAGCACCGTCATCCAGCGGCCGCACGCAATGCGCTGACGCTCCGTGATGTGCGGGAAGAAGCGACCATAGAAGTCGGTTGTCACCGCCGTCGCCGAGGAGTTCAGATTGGCCGCCAGCGTTGACATGGTGGCAGCGGCCATGGCTGCCAAAATCAGGCCGCCCATCCCGACCGGCAATTCGTTCGCGATAAAGATCGGAAAGATCGAATCGTTCTTCGGCATGGTGATATCCAGATGTGTCGGATGCGAGGCGTAATAGGTATACAGCGCAGTGCCCATCAGGAAAAAGATGCCGCAGTTCACATAGGAGAGAATGCTGTTCAGCTTGATGCTTTTGGCGGCGCCCGCTTCGTCCGCGGTGGTCATGTAGCGTTGCACCACGCACTGATCGCTGGTGTAGGAGGCCATGTTCACCAGCAATCCGCCCAGCAGCGTGACCCAGAAAACAGGCGCCTGATAATCAAAGGCAAAATCGAACATGCGGAATTTGTGATGGTCTATCGCCAAGGAGAAGAAGCCGCTGACACCGCCATCCGTCTGCGCGATCAAGAGCCCCAGCACGGAGAAGGTCCCGATCGCAATCGCCACAGTCTGGATCACATCGCTCCAGATGACAGCTTCGATGCCGCCGGAGACGCAATAGGCGATCGTGCAGAGGATAACAGCCACAATCGCGATATTCACATCAATGTCCGTCACCGCTGAAATCGCAATCGCCGGCAAATAGGCCACGATGGCCACGCGCACGATCATGAAGAGGATGAAGGCCGCGCTGGCAAAGAGCCGGCATGCCAGATTAAAGCGCAGTTCCAGATACTCATACGCGCTGGTCAGATTCAACCGCCGGAAGAACGGCAGATAATAGCGCACAACGATCGGGGCTAAGATAACAATGCCCATGGGCAGGACATAATAGCGCCAATCCGAGGCATAGGCCAATGCAGGGATCGAGATGAAGGTGATGGAGCTGAACATCGCTGCATAGAGGCTGACGCTGACGGCCCACCACGGCAGACGCCCGCCGCCGCGGAAGAAATCATCCGCACTCTTGGTCTTGCGCATGAAATAGAGTCCGATTCCAGCCATGCCCAGAATGTAGATCACGATCACAACGATGTTGAAGGGATGGAAGGTCTTGATCCGTTCAACGCGCATGACCGCGCAATCCGGCGTGCGGACGCCCGGCGCCACCTCCCCGCTGGCCAGCAGGATCGAGCCATCCTGCCGCGGAATCACCGCCATGCCGCAGCGTCCGGCAAAGGGCTGGCTGCCCCAGACAAACCAGGTGTCGGAAACCGTGTGGTAGGCGAGGATCTCGCGGTTAAACTGGAAGGTCTCCGGAGCCTGTTGCAGGTAGTGCTGCTGATGCTGCTGCAGGGCCGCGCCCTGCAACGTGGCAACAGCCTGCATATGCGCATCCCAGGTCGCGCGATGGGAGCCGCCAAAGAAGAGGATGTGCTGATCGCCCGAGGCGACCGCCTGCGCCCCCACAACCGGGAAATGCGCCTGCGCCTGTGTTGTGGAGGGCAGCTGCTGCCAGCTTCCCGTTTCACCTTTGGCCAAATCGTAGGCATACCCATCGGTCAAGGCGAGACCATGGGTGCCAAAGCCGGCGAAGACAAAGAGCGCGGTCTTCTGCATGGCGGTATTTTGAATCGCGGCAACCGGCTGTTCGCGCGCACGCGGCAGCGCGGGCAAGGCGCGCCAGCCGCACGTCCGTGCACGTAGATCGAGAACCCAGACATCCGAGCCCTGTCCCGCATGGTTTGCAACGACATAGACCCTGTCCTGATAATACGCTGCCGCCCCCATCTTAAAACCAAAGGGGAAATCCGGCAAAGGCGCGATCGCGATACGCGATGCCGCGTTGACCTTCAGCAGAAAAGCCCCCGCAGAAAGGGCTTTCCCATCTGTTCCTCCGACGCAGACGATGCCGTGCGGCGTGGAGACCGAGACGCCTTCAGCCAGCGGCTGCGGTAAAATGCCTGCACGCACCCACTGATTGCTGTTTGCCGAACAGGTATAGATCTCGGCACAGTAACATTTGGTACCGCCGTCGACCAGCGGCTTCATTCGAAAATTCGCGCCCCCGGCGAGGATCGCGACACCCTGATGCTCCCCTGCAAACGGACGCGCGACACCTGGATTGGAAATTCCATCCTCAAGCGCTGGCAGCTGAAACGTATCCGTCCAACGCGGCTGAACCGCAGCGGAAACAGCAAAGCCGCCCAAGAGAATAGAGCAAACGTAAATCAGTCGTGGATATATGCGCAAGGTCTTACCTCGTGAATGATGCCGCAGTATAGCACACGCGAGCAGGCCTCACGGCCAAAATATTAGAATTATGAAATTACGTACATCCGTATTCCACGACCCGCGAGACACTAAAAAAAGCCCCCTATCGCTTCAGCGGAGAAGCAACAGGGGGCTGTCCAGAAAACGATTTCCCCTTTTACCGAATGAGCAGCACGCTGCCGCCTGAGCTCGTCAGCAGAAGGTCAGCACCGCGCCGAATCAGACTGAACTTTTCAGGGAAGCCGCTCAGCATCGGTTTATGCGTAATCGCGCCGGTTGCAACAACATAGTTGTTCCCAGTGATCGCCGCATCCGTAGCCGGAACGATCGTGAGCGCACGGAGATCCCCATCCGCCACGATACAGTCGCTGGTAGCGCCGAGGGTGGTGAGACGATAGACAGAACCTGCGCCGATCGTTACATGGTTAAGTGTGAGTGTGCCCACCGCATCATCGCCAGCGGGGCTGATCACGAATCCGGCAGCCAGCAGGCCGTTGCTGATGATTCCCGAGCCTGTAACAACCACATCCGCACGCGCACCATTCAGATCCAGCACCGCACCTTCGGCAACATCAAAGGCCACAGAATCAAAGAGATTATTCGTGCCATTCGCCTTCAGCCACTTCGTAACCAGATAATCGTTCAGATCGTTCCGTTCGTCGTCCGTCAAGAGACGATCAAAGACCATGACTTCGCCGATCTGACCGCGGAAGTCGCCACGATCGGCGACCGTCGGACGCTGCCCGATAAAGAAGGGTGAATTGGCCGTTGCCAGCGAACTCGCCAATGTAAATGTGGCCGTAGTCGGATCCACACCCGTACGCCAGAAAGCATTGACGTTGCTCGAAATATTCGCCGCAACGTGCAGGTTCGCCTGCTGAATCGGATTCAGCGGGGTCACAATAAAATCGTTGCCGTTTCCATAACAACCGACCACGTTCCCGTTCTGCCGATCACCGACCTCATACAGCAACGCGAGCCCCGGTGTGCCGAACGAAACGACCGGCCCCGCATTGTTTGATTCGCGCGCGAAGATTCCCGCAACCGTACGCGACATACTGCCGGTGATGTCCGTATTGCCACTGCTGACAAGGCCCCAATTATTGGAATCAATGCTGATCATGGGGAGGCATGAAGCCGCATACGAGAGCGTACCCGTCGCCAAGCGCGGCGCGAGCAGCGGAACGCCTCCATTGGCAATGCCCGACACCGCGTCCATGCCGGACTTTGTTCCCTTATTCAGCAATCCTGTAATCCGCCCGTCTTGATCCAACGTCACCGTTGCAGGATCGGAGGGATCATACCAGAGGGTGGGCGCAAGGCGCGCGACCACACCGGCATTCGGGAGGAGCCGCAGCGTGCCTTCCGCAACCGCGATAGGAATCTGCAGCGTATTGGTCTGTACCCCGCTCTGCACCGTCATCCATTTCTTGACAAGCAAACGCTGAAGTTCAGTACGCTCGCTCTCGGTCAGCACGCGATCGAAGGCTAGCACTTCACCGATTTGTCCGCGGAACTCAGCACGATCCGCAGTGCCAGGACGCTGTCCAAGCAGCAAACGGGAGTCGCCGGTATTGAGATCACTGGACAATGTCGTTGAAGCGTGCCGAGGCTCAACGCCCGTGCGCCAAGCCTCGTTCACGCGCGTGCTGGTCGTAGCGCCGACATAGACATTCACTTCGCGTGCAGGATTGACGGGGCTCATCGCAAGATCGTAAGCACCGCCGCCGAAGCACCCCAGAATCACCTTGCTGCCGCTCGAACGGTCACCCAGTTCAAAAAGTTGTCCCGTCTGAGGCGTGCCATATGAAAGCACCGTACTGCTGGTGTCTGTTTCGCGCGTCATCACGCCGATAAGCGTACGGCTCACCGAACCTGTAAGTCCGAGATTCGCAGCGCTGGCCAGACCGCGGCGATTCCCATCAATCGACAACATGGGCAGTTTAGATACCGCATACGAAAGCGCACCCGTGGCCAGCAGCGGAGCGGTCATGGGCCAGCCGCCGTTGGAATATCCTGTCGCTGCATCCATCATACCGCCCATCGATCCCTTATTCAAAAGCGCGGAAACGCGCCCTGTGCCATCCAGCGTCACGGTCGCGGCATCGGATGGATCGTACCAGACAATCGGTCCGAGCGAACGCACGTAGGATTCAAAAAGCGCCGTATCCGAAGCGTGTTGCGGAGTTACCGCAAGCGTAACCGTACCTGCCCCCGTCTTGACGAAAGCAGGAGCCGAGAGCGTACCATTCGCCAGCCGGCCATTCGCCAGCACGACAGGATTATTATTCGTCAGCGTGTTCCCGGCGAGATCGAGCATTCCGCCCGCCACGGTGATCGCACTGGCCGCCGCAAGCGGTTGATTGCCCGAGGCCAGTCGCAGCGTGCCGTTTGAAACCACGGTGGGTCCCGTATAGGTGCTCGGGACATTCAGCGTCAATGAACCTTCACCGAGTTTTGTGAGACCGCCTGAGGCGATGGTCCCCAGCGTCGCCGTGGCAGCAGCGATCGCGGTATAGCCCCCTCCGCGCAACGTCACGGTCGGCGCGGAGGTGTACCCCACGCCTGCAGATGTGACGCGGATCGATGTCAGCTTACCGGAATTCAGATCGATCTCCGCTACCGCTGTCGCGCCGGTGCCGTTCCCGCCTGTAAACAAAACCGCCGGCGGAGCAATGTACCCCGCACCAGAGGCTGAAAGCGCAACGCGCGTCACGCCGAAATTCGCAGGCGCCTGCAAAGGCTGATCGAGCACCACAGCTGTCGTATTGGGCGTATCGATCAGCGCACCACCCGCATACACGCTCAGCAAAGCCGGCGCGTTATTGGCACCAGTCCGGACCAGCGACCCCGAGGCAGGAACGCGCAAGATGCCGCCATTGAACCCGATCAGCGCCATGCCCGTGTTGTCCGCCGCATTGTTGCCTCCTTTTTGGAAATAGGAGGTGGTCAAACGTCCGCCATTCAGATTCACGTAGGCCTGAGGATTTCCATTGCGATTAGCCAGAATAATGTAGGAGACATCGGCCTGAGCATCATTTTCAAGTGTCAAGACACCGACCCCGTTGGAATAGGTGTTTTCTCCGGCCCACTCACCCAAATGAAACGAGTGTTTGTTGAGGTTGAAAATCCCTCCCGAGAGCTGGAAGATGCCGACCCCTGAACGCGTAGTAAATGACCCGTTGTAGTAATCGCCGATAACGCCATCAGCAGGGGCTTCTCCCGCGTTGAGGATCACGCTGCCGCCGCGCTGGTCGAGAATACCGGTCGCACCGCTGCCACGGCCAAGCTGCAAATAGCCCTTGTTCGCGAAAAGGCCGTCATCCACGCGATAATAGCCAAAACCACTCTCGCCAATACGGCTGTCATTCGCGCTTCCTCCTGTATTCGTCACCACGCCGGACGTTTGATACACTGCACCTGCTGAACCTGATGCATACCCCACAAGAAAGCGGCCATTGACAGCGGTCTCAGCGCCCAGATAGAGCACACTGCGCGCATTCGCAAGCGAGGCGATCGTCAACGCAGGACCTGAACGATTATATCCCGGATCATCCGTGGTCAATGTCGCATGGGCGACACGCAGCACGGAGACCGTGGTGGCGGATGAAGAGAGGCCCAGCGTCACTGAAGCCGTATGCAGATTGTGAGCGCCCGTGTCCGTAAGATCCAGTTCACCGGCATACACGTCAAGCGCCCCAAAATCAGGGGCGGAGCCTGTCAACTTCAGCGTGTAATTGCCCAGTTTTTTCAAGCCGATGTAGGGCCACGCGTTCGCATACGTAACGTCCTCATACGCCGTATCAAGTCCCAGCATCGTTGTGGCCGGCGACGTGAAGACGGTTTCATTCGCAATCGCGGCCACTTGACTGAGGCTCCATCCGTCCGCAGAGGATCCTGAGGCCACCCGGGCAACCAGGGCGCCTCGGTCGGAAACCGTCACGCCTGATGTTGCCTGAACGCCGAGCGATGCGGGCGAAACCGCATAGAGACTGCCTTGCGTCACAACGGTCGTACCCGCATACGGGTTGGCCGGATTCAGAAGCCAGAACCATCCATCGCCATCCTTAAGCAGTCCGCCAGTGCCGCCAATCGTGCCGGTGATGGTCGCCGTACCGCCAGCAAGGGCATTGAGCCGCGCAGTTCCGGAAGACACCGTCACAGGGCCCGCCCAGACGTTCAGATTCGTATCCATTCCTCCGTTGTTGACGCGGAAATAGGCGTTATCGGCTAAGTTAAGCGACCAGGCCATCGGCGCGGTCATCTGATAGAGGCAAAACCCAGCCCCCGCTGCGACATTCGCGACGTTCGCGGCAGATCCCTTGAAGTCGCTCGCTTCAAAACGCATCATACCCCGCGCCACCTGAACCGCAGTGTTGCCCGTTACATTCGAGACTGCGGACTGCACAATCGAACATTCCCCGTCACCATTGATCGTGAGGGTATGCCCACCAAAATCAAATGCACCGCCGCGCACATCAAGGCGCCCTGCGGAATAGAATGCGGTATCGCCGGCCAGCGTCACGGTCTTGAAGGCGTTCGGCTGATAGACGCCGCTGCTGTTGCGCAATGCGCCGAGTCCATCCGGTCCTGTTCCGCTTACCGTGATCGGGTTCGGCAGCGCACACGTCCCGTTCGCAGGGGCATTCGCAGGCCCGTTGGCAATGTCAAGCGCAGCGCCAGGGGAAACGACGACAGGGCCTGTCCCCAGCGAGCCATTGATGCCTGCAAAGAGCGTTCCACCCTCAACCATCGTGCCGCCCGCATAGGGGCTATCGAGGGAAAGCGCGAGGTTTCCTGCACCCTGCTTGCGCAATGCGCCTGAACCGCTGACTGTCGACGCAAAAAGCGCTGTGGAATCAGCAGGGCTATCGAGCGTCAAGGTCCCTTCGTCAATCAGCAGCGAACCGCTGAACGCGACAGGGCCGCTGAGCACGACATCGCCAGGCCCTGATTTGGTCAACGACAAACGCGTGCCATACGCCTCCATCAACGCGGCGGGAACAGCGAGCGGCGCGGCAGCATGCTCATTGCGCAACGCAAGCAAGACGTCGTCGCGGTACTCCGCGATCCGCCATTTACGCATGAGATAGGTCTCCACCGCGGCGCGATCCGTATCCGTAAGCGCGTAATCAAAAACGAGCGCTTCCGCCATTTCCCCGGGCCCTGAAAAATTCCCCTGATTGCCCAACGGCCGGTGCAGAAGGTAGATCGGCGCATTGCTGGTACTGAGCGTAAACGTCTTGGTTCCAAGCAAGACACCGTTGCGATATCCAGCGCCTAAATCCGGAGTCTCATCGGCACCGAACGAGAAGGTCAGCACATTGTGTCCGGTCGGTGAAGCCGGAAGCCCCTCAAGATCGCTTCCGGTCGTGGCAAAGGAGGTGCGATCCGGGCGTTCACAGATGTTGAATCCCTGACGAAAAGCCTGGTCAGGTCCCAGGAAAATCGCATAGAAACTGTTTTGTGAAACCGGTAAACGCGCAGCGACAATCATGACCGTACGCGCGGCCGTATTCGAAATGCCGGCATTGTCCAGCGTGGCCAGTCCCTGTTGCGGAATAACGGCATCCGCGCGGGCCACATTGAGCCCATTGACAGCCTGGAGCACATAGCGCGGACCGATGCGATCAGCAGGCACCACCGCATCCAGTGCACTGCCGCGCGATCCCTTATTGTTGAGTCGCGCGATGCGACCATCCGCATTCGTCGTCACGGTTGCCGCATCGGCAAAGTCGAACCAGGCGATTGGCGGTGCCGGCAGCTCAGGGAAGGTTATCTCGCCCGCAAATGGCGTCTGACTCGTCGCGGTCGAAAGCGTTCCATTCGTGAGCGTCAGCGCGTTGCCCGTTGCGCGGATCGAAACCACGGAGGCCGCCAGAGTTTGACCGCTGAAATCAACGGTTGCCGCATGTTCCGCATGGTTCTGGGTCAGTGCGAAGACCCGCGTAGGATCAGCGGCCAATCCAATCCCTCCCCCAGTTCCAGCCGTATCGATCACAGCATTCGCCGTCGCATCATCGTAAATCGTCGAAGGCCCTAATGCGCTCAGCGATACAACGCCCCCCGTCGCAGCAAGCGGAACCACGCCGAGCATCGCATCATACGCCGCAGGTTGTCCATTCACGGTGAACCAGGAGGGCAGCGGACCGGCAGAAAAATTCTGAATAAGCACCGTGCTGCGCGCGGTGCCGATGGCAAAAGCCGCAATGTCAAAGGTCGCATCCGTCGACCGCATCAGACACGGAATCGTAACCGTTGCGGCGGTTGGCGCCGGCGGAAAGACCATACGTACGCCGGCGCCGGCAAGCGTATTGGTCAGCGGCAACGTCAGGGTATACCCATCGCTCAGGACTGGATTCACCGTAAACGTTGCACCGCTATTCAGCGAAAGTGCGCGCGCCTGAGACACCGTCGCGCTGCCGAAAACAAGATTCGCGCCCATCGTGGCCATAAGCGAACTATCCGTAAGCGTTCCATTGAACAGCAGCGTTCCAGAACCTGCAACAACCGTAAGACTTCCAGACCCATTGGAAATAGACCCCGTGAGTTCGTTTGTCTGCGTTGTCCCTAAAAACGTCAGGGTCTTACCGCCGGACGATACAGGCGCAATGACCCCGCTGAGCGTAAGCGTGCCGCTTCCCGCATTCTCAAAAATTGAAGTGCCGGCTGTGATTTGGACCGGCAGGGACAACGCGGCGGCATCACTGCCTACATAGACCACGCGCGCAGGACTGCCGTCCAGCCGGATTCCAGTCAATCCCAGTGCGCCAGGGTGGGAGAAGGCCAGCGTACCATTTGCTGTTGAAATACGGGACAGCCCGGTAAAACTATTGTTGGGATTCGTAAGCAGTACTGTCCCGACGGAATTCAGTTCAACCCCCGCGCCATCAACACCGGTAATGCGCGCCGCCAACGTGACGGTGACCCCGGCAACAGGCTTGATATTGGCGAAATCGGTATCCGACGTGCCGTTGCGCGAAAACGTCAGCGCACCGTCACCGTCAATCAGCAGGTCCGCAGCGGCAACAATCACATCAGCGCCGGCATTCGAAAAAGCGAGCGTCATCCCGGATGAAACCGTGAGGGTGACCGGCGCGTTGACCGTCACGGTTCTCACCGTGATCGACGTCGGAACCGTGATCGTCGCCGCGGTATTGATCGTCGCCGTATCGCCGGCGGCCTGAGGAATCCCTGCAGACCAGTTGGCGGCTGTTGTCCAACTTCCTGTTGCGCCTCCAATCCACGTGCTGTTCAAGGCAAAAGCACTGGATGCTACCAGCAGGTAACATGTCATCAGCCGGAAAAATAAATACAAGCGATTTTGCGTCATTTTCACCACTCCTGTTTATCGTGATTAAACCATACAGATTAATAAAGTATTAAAAGATAATATAAATATTAGCGAATCAATAGCAAGGAAATATTACTTTTTTCGCCTTGCAGATGGAGTGGAAAACAAAAACCGTTCCTCAGATAACATCTGAAGAACGGCATTTAGAAGCGTCCAGCCTCGCGCGCATGCGTAACGCCGCGCCAGGCCTTTGCGGTCAGCGCAGGATTACGGCCGATATCCCCACACCCGATAGAACGCCGCGCCCCCGGGCAGGCTCGTATCCAGATACGTATTCACAGGCGGCGTTGCAGAAAGGTTGTCAACAATATCCGTAAACGGCTGGTCAAGTCCATTCGCACGCTCCACGAAATAGTAATACCCCGGCAGACTGTTCCATGACAGCAGCATACCCTCCGGCGTCGTTGTCACGTTCACGGTCAGATACTCAACCGTGTACGTCGCACCGCCATGATTGTTGCCGTAGCTCCACTCTTCCGTGGAAGCTGCCCGGTTCACGACCGCCAGCGTGTGGAAAGTCCCCGTCTCAAACGGTGCACGCAAATTAGCCAGTTCGACAACTTTTGTCTCCCCGACGCCAATCACCCCTGCGGCCACGGAAGCGGTCGGATCGCCTTCAGGACGCGCAGCGTAAACCGTGTTATTCACCCAGAACTCGACGACTCCGGCATCGCCGGGACGCTGACCCTCATTCTTGATGCGCACGCTCGCAGTAAAGCGTGCACCGGCCACGCTGGGCGATGGCGTCACATCCACAGACTGAATTACAAAATCGGCTTTGTCGGTCTCCTCATACTGGCCATCATCGCTCGGCCCGCTGGGCGGATCATCAACAGGCGGAAAGACCTCCACATGGCTTGCCGAGGCAGTGATCTTCAAGCCCAGAAGCGTCGTTCCCACAGCCGCTGCCGTGTTGGTCAACACGCCCTGCGCCAGCGTTTCATCGGAGAGGATCAGCGTTGCCGTAAGGACGTTTGTCGCGCCGGGTTGCAAGGTTACGGCGTCGCCCGCGATTGCCACCAGCGGATCCGTGACCGCAACCCCTTCCAGAACAGCGTTGCCCGTATTGACAACCGTGAAGGTATACTGCATCGAGGGCCGTGCCGGTACTGCGGCACCGTTATCGCTCAGCACGCCCTTAAAGTAGAAATTGTGGAATTCAAAGCCATTCGTTGTTGTAATCGACCCGCCGAAAACGGCGCGCCCGTTGATCGCGCCACCCGCGAGGGTGCCGCCCGCCTTCATGGCCAAGACCGAGGCGTTGTGATCAAAGCCACTCGTGGTCACATTCGTCGCATCCACATAATGGACTAAGACATATTCCAGCGTTGTCCCTTCAACAACCATCGTTGAATTGACAATGGAGACCGATGAACCGTGAACATTGATCAACACGGTGGAACCCGCAGGCGCGATCACCTTGATCTGCTTACCTGAACCATTCCATACCGCGGACGACACATTGAAGACGTTGAAGGTCGCATTTGTCGCTGTAAGCGTCAAATAATAGGGATCGCCGTTATCCACGCTCAACACGCCACGATCTGCGAACGCGGCTAAGTGCTCGCTGCGCGCCTCCAGATTCGTCCGCATCGAATCGAACGTCATCCCGCTGCCATCCGAGGGAACATTGCCATCCTTGCGGAACGTGACAGGCACAACTTTACGGACAAGGTTTCCGCTCGACATCCACCGTTTCGCGCCCGTGCGCTCACCGCCGTAGACGACGTTGCCGTTCACACCCCACGAACCATCCGTTAAATCCCCGGCGACGATAAACGCATCCACGGTTCCACCGAAGGCATTGGAAACCGCCCAACCAACCGCACTGAACCCGACGCTGTAATTCGCGGTGATCGACGCATTACCGCCGACAGCCAGGCGCCCTTCCGTATCGCCACCAAAAGCTGCCAGATCGCCCAAGATCAGGGCATTGAAATGATGCACAGGACCAAACGCCGTGCACAAATCCCATGGATTAGTCGTACCTGGGTTAAAAGTGCCCTGCTTCGTCAACATCAGTGACGCATCGCTGGCGACAAGCCCTGCGTCAATACTCAGATCCGCCGTATCTGCAGGCAACTCAATCAAATCCGTCAATCCCGTCACGGCATCCGCATTGCTATCTGTATCGGAGGAAACCGTTCCGACCAATGCGATGTGTCTGGAAGACATTGCACGCGTGTACTGGAAGGTGAAGGCATATCCAGCCGGCCGGACAAACTGGACGCGATATGCTCCGTCGACCAAACCGTCAAACAGGTAGAGTCCCGACGCATCCGTCACGGTCGTATCCAGCACCTCGTTGTCGGAGGAAAGTAAATTCACGGTAACCCCGGCCAGGCCGACCTCGCCTGCATCCTGAATACCATTTGCATTCGTATCGATCCAGACCCGGTCGCCGATCGAAGATGTGCGATCGGGCGCCATCACATCACCTGTGGGTCCCGGCAAAACCCCGGTTGTAAAGCCATTGCCCGCCTTAATCGCCACCGTCATATCCTGCGCGGTGTAATTCCCGTTGACCGTAAAGTAGTAGCAGCGCGAAGCGCCTTCGTCAAAACCCAAGTCAAATTTCAAGCCCGTGATTTTCGTGGTGGGGTCGCCCTTCGGCGCTGCTGGAAAAGAACCGGGTTCCGGCATCCCCGCCTTATACAGCAACTTATCCATGTTGCCATCTTCCCACATGCCCGCGCCAAGAATTGAAATACCCGGATAATTCAAGGCGAACGTGATGTGGCTGATCGCCGGTTTTGCGCCGGACGTGAAACAATAGTACCACGTTGACTGTCCGGATGACGGATAGTCGTAGCGAACCTGAACGAACGTCGCAGTGTGTTTGGCGATCTGGATCGTTTGCTCCGCGATTGCCGAACCTACCAGGAAGGCGCATACCATCACACCGATCGCATGCCGAACTGGAATAAACGTATTTTTCTTCATAATGCTGCTCATTTCTTGTTCTGATTTTCCAATCAACCTTTTATAGTTTTGCAAAAAAAAATCGCGCTGTCCAGTCCTTCAGGATGCCTACGTCAATTTTTATTGGAGCGAAAAAACCTGCGGCATTCATCGTGCCGCAGGTTTTTGCAATTAATTTCTGCAGAAGAAGCTCCGCGCTTAACGGCGTCCACGCAGGCGCCCATGTTTCAGGAACCCGTCGTAGTTGCGCATCAGGAGGTGTGATTCCATCTGGCGCAGCGTATCCAGTGCAACGCCCACGATAATGAGCAAGCTTGTACCGCCGAAGAAAGAGGCCATCTCCCATGGAACCTCCATCCAACCACGCAAGACCTGAGGCACCAGCGCGACAATCAAGAGGCCGAGGCCGCCAATCAGGGTGACGCGCGTCATCAACGCATCGAGATATTCCGCGGTTGCACGGCCCGGACGGATCCCCGGCACATACGAACCATCGCGTTTGAGGTTGTCCGAGATCTGCATCGCATTGAACTGCGTAGCGACCCAGAAGAACGAGAAGAACATGATCAGCAGCGCGTAGACCACCAAGTGCAACGGGCTGGTCATATCCACCAACTGCGTCCCTGTCCAGCGCAACCACCCCAGCCATTCCATTTCAGCGGGAATGCGCGAAAAGAGTGCGCCCGGGAACTGAATCAGCGGACCTGCGAAGATGATCGGCATAACGCCCGTGTAGTTCACGCGCAAGGGCATATAGGTCTGCTGCCCGCCGCCAACCGCGCCACCGCCGCCGACTGCGCGCCGCGTCGAATGGATCGGCACCTTGCGCACGCCTTGCGTCAGCATCACAGTCCCCATCACAACGAGGAACCCGAAAAGCAACAACAGGAGCAGCTCCACCGGGCTCTTCGTCGCCTCGATGCCGCTTAAACCGAAATAACGCTGCCACGCCTCAAGGATAGCCACGGGCAGGCGCGATGTGATGTTGATCATGATGATCAGCGAGGTGCCATTGCCAATACCATTCTTCGTGATCTGATCAGCCAGCCACATCACAAACAGCGATGCCGCCGTCATACAGATCGTCGTCACGATCGTAAAGCCGACCCCGGGACGCGTCACGATTTGAATATTGCCGAGTCCGAGCGCAGCCGGATTTTGCAGCGCCGTCGAGAGCGCTGAAGCCTGAAACACGCAGATACCGATCGTCAGATAGCGCGTATATTGCGCCAGTTTGGTGCGGCCTGAATCACCCTCACGAGCCAAACGCTCCAATTGCGGCACGACCGCAGTCAGCAGCTGAATGATAATCGAGGCGCTGATGTACGGCCAAATACTCAAGAACCCGATGGCGCACTGATTCAATGCACCGCCACTAAACACGTTGAACCAATCCATCATGCCGCCGCCGGAACCTGCTGTTTCGCGGATACGCTCAAGTTCCATCTGGAGCGTACGCCAATCAACACCCGGAGTGGGAATCATAGAAATTAAACGGGAAATAAAGACCAACCCAAGCGTAATTAAAATGCGTTTACGCAATTCAGGAATCTTGAGCGTGTTAGCAAACGTGGAGAGCATGTACACATCCTTTTGTCTTATTACTCATAAAATGGGAAAGTAACTATAGCGAACTGTCAGAAAATATTCAAGCTGAAAGTATGACGCCTCCGACGCCTCCGAGCGCCGAAACGCGTTCATCCATGCTCCTGATAGACCCTTTTCAGATTTTCCAGCAACTGCTCCAACTCGCCTGCAGCCTGCTGCGGAGTCGCAACATTTTGAGCCGCTAAATCCGTGCAGTGCATCACTAAATCCGCACGTTGCGCAGGTGTCAAGACGCTGCTCAACCGCCGCAACGCAATGTGAAACAGGCGATATTCGAGCCCGTGCCTGTTGATGGGCGCGTGCTGATCGGCAGCCGAGCCCGTATGCAGGAGCGCCAACCATCGACACGCATGTTCCTCAAGCTCATCGATCAGCTGGCGAATATGCGCGCGTCGCATCTTCGCCTTGGCCAGGAAAAAATGGAGGTAATAGGTCCCGAACGCAGTCACAACCGAGACGATTACCCCGGATAATGTGCCTGCGACCACCGCTTCCGAAATTTCACTCCAATTCATACGACCTCCCTCCTTTCTGATCGGACGTTCCTGTTTCACGCTACCCACACCGCGTAGTTTTTGTATTAATGCAAACCTGAGGTCGCATCGTCAAGCGAAAACCCCAGCGCCGATTTTTTCAATCAGGACAGTCTGCCCGTCACTGAATTTTTTACGTCACTCCCCTTTTTATTTGAACCAAAATTCGCTTCATGTTATTGTAATACAAAATTCATATATGCGTCAGGTATGCATCAGAAGTCCACAGGGAGTGTGGGTGCGCTTTGACTGGACGGGCATGACCTGCGCAATGCGGTCAAAGGTGTGTATATGAGTAGAATCCATGGGCATCAGGTTAAGGCCATGACAATCGGTCTTTCACTTGCTATCGCGATGCAGATCTCCGCGGCGGACTCAACGTGGGACGGCGCAACGGATAACCTCTGGGATCTTTCAACACTCAATTGGAACGGCAGCGCCTGGATCAACGGTAATTCCGCGATTTTCCCCGTTTCCGGAACCCCTGCGCTCGCCATCCAATCCAGCGGGATCCAGGTGCAGAATATGACCATCACCGGGGATAACTACCAGTTTTCAGGAGGACCGCTGGACCTGAGCGGTTCTGTCTTTGTCGCCTCCAACAAAGCAGCGGCGCTGACAGCACCGCTGCTCATGACGAACAACAACGCCAGCGTCTTTGCCAGCGGTCCCGGCACGTTGACACTGAATGCCGCCTCCAATCTCTTCTATAATTTCAAGATGACCGATGGACGTGTCATCCACAGCGCCGGCACAACAACTGTAACGCGCACTAACTCGGATCCGGAAAACAACCCGGCCTTTCATATTTCCAACGGCGTTTTCGAAGTCTCGGGGGGACTGGTCGTAGTACGCGACGATAAATATGTCATTGTCGGCGGGAAAAATGGCGCGAACTCCTCCACCCTGCTGGTGCAAAATAGCGGTGTTTTTGTCGCCACCAACAGCAGCGAACTTTTAAATGCCTTCTATGGCATGGGCAACATCACGGTTCAGAATGGCGGCGAGCTGAACTGCCGCCAGTTGCGCGTCCAGAAATCGACCTTTGCGCCCGACAAGAATGTCGTGAACATCAATACCGGTGGTATTCTGCGCCTCCAGCAGTTCACGCTGGACAGCTCGCTTTCCATCGGCCAAAAGGGGACGCTCAATTTCAACGGCGGTACAGTGATCCCCACTGCGGACAATACAGGCTTCCTGGCATCCCCGGGCAATCTCGCCACGTGGGCCAACGTTTTCGCCTATATCCGCGAAGGCGGCTGCCGCATCGATACCGCAGGAAAGAACATTACGATCTGGCAACCCCTGCTCAACGGTGCCCCAATGGATGGCGGCCTCTATAAAAGCGGCTCCAACGATCTCTCGCTGCGTGGAACTAACACCTTTAACGGCGGCGTCTTCATCGCCAGCGGCGGACTCAATATTATCGACGATAATAACCTCGGCGCACAACCGGCAGCACTCCAGCGCAGCATCACCTTCTCGAACACCGCCTATCTGATTTCAGCCGCGAATACCAGCATCCACAGCAACCGTGAACTTTTCGTCAGCAGCAATAGCCTCGCCTACTTCCACACGCAGAGCTATACCCAACGCCTTAACGGTGTGATCAACGCGGGTTCCGCCTCGAACTGGATCTATAAGGTCGGTTCCGGGCAGCTCATACTGGCGTCTGGCGACAGCCGGACGAACACGCTTTATTTTCTCGCTTTCAACAGCAGCGGCTGCGGCACGATCGTCCATGAAAGCGGTACGACCTTCTTCCGCCACAAATCCAGGCCGTCCATCATCACGCCGCTCTATATCATCGGCTCCGGCAATGTCTTCCTGCTCGCCGGCGGTTCGATCAACCTGCCGGAAGCCTACACGGACTGCCAGTACGTGAATATCTCCAGTGGCGGTAAGCTCTGGATCACCAACGGCCTTTTCAATGCGGCCAATCAGGAAATACTCAACGGCCTGACCGGAAGCGGTACAACCACCATTCAGGACAGCGGCATCCTCGACTGCGGCGCGCTGCGCATCTCGCAATCACAACCCCCGGCCGCGCAGACAACCGTCAATATCCAGACCGGCGGCGTAATCCGCCTGAGAAATTTCTATATCGATACCGCGAATGCCGGCTGGGGCTACCTGAATCTGGATGGCGGACGCATCGAGGTCAAACCCGGCGCGTCTGATTTTCTCGGGACAGGCCACACCAACTGGTTGAACCGCATCACGGTCTATGTGCGCGCCGGCGGCATGATCATTTCCAACAGTACAAGCATCACCATCAAGAATCCCCTCTGCAGCGGAGCTGAGCACGATGGCGGGCTGACCAAGTTCGGCCCCGGATCGATCCGCCTCGACAACACCAACACCTACAATGGCATCACCCGTATTCTCGAAGGCGAACTGCGCATGGGCACAAACAACGCCCTCCCGGCCGCTAATACGGTGGCGATGCAGGCCAAGGGCATTTTGCACGTTGCGGACAAGGCGTTGACGCTGACGACGCTCTCCGGCTGCGGCACGATCAGCAACTGCACCGCGCTTGCGATCACCGATACGCTTGAAACCGCGCCAACCGGCACCCTGACGTTTGCCGCAGCCGCCCTCTCCTATGGCACCAACTGGGTGGCCTGCGCAACCAATGGACAAGCCGGCAGCATCGCGATCACGGGGAACCTCGACCTCTCGCAGACCACACTCAATCTCGTGGCAGGGTCAACGCTGAACCGAGAGGATGTCCGCTATCCGCTGGCCACCTATACGGGGACCCTCACCGCCAGCTTCATGCAGGCCAACCTGCCTTCGCGCTGGATCGTCAAGCACGAGCCCGCAACCAAAACCCTCTATCTGGCCTACAATTTCGGATCGGTCCTCATGGTCAAATAGGGCGCTGCACCGTAGCTTTGTTTTGTACGCTTTTTCAGGATGACAAATTTTATAAAGATGTCATCTTGAAAAAGTGGGCCGCATGGTCTATACTTCTTGCCCTTCAATGAACCTGCCGAAGGAGGTTTTCTCCGGCAGTCAGTTTCGTAACGTGGAGACGAGTAACCATGGGTGCAACAGCACGAATTGCAAACGGTATCTGTCTGGATATCAATCCGGAAGGGTGCGAACGCCTGGTTCGCGAACAAATTCAATCAACGCGTCAACGGCCGCCTTTAACAAAGGGACCGAAAAGCGTTCTGGTCTTAGGCGCTTCAGGCGGGTACGGCCTCTCGTCGCGCATTGTCGCGGCCTTTAACAGCGGCGCCGCAACAATCGGGGTGTCGCTGGAACGTCCGCCGAACGACAAGCGCGTTGGTTCACCAGGCTGGTACAACAACATCGCCTTTGACACCGCAGCCAAGGAAGCCTGCATACCGAGCATCTCCCTACAAGGGGATGCCTTTAGCGCGGAAACCAAGAACCTCGTGGTTCACACCGCACGCGAACAGGGCTTCGCGCCGTTCGACCTGGTGATCTACAGCCTCGCCGCGCCGGTGCGAAAAGATCCCGTCACCGGGACGCTGCACCGGACCATAATCAAGCCGATCCAACACGCCAACAATGCCCTCACGCTCAACCTGGCAACCGGTCAGCTGAAGCACGTCGCACTCGCCTGCGCCACGGACGAAGAGGTCTTCGACACCGTGAAGGTCATGGGCGGTGAAGACTGGAAGCTCTGGATCGAACGTCTCCACGCTGAAGGGCTGCTCGCCCCTGATGTTAAAACCGTGGCCTTCTCCTATATCGGCCCCGCGCTTACCAATGACATCTATCGTTCGGGTTCGCTCGGACGCGCCAAGGCGCATCTTGAAGCCACGGCACACGAACTGAAGAAGATCGTCGAACCGCACGGCGGCTCCGCGTTCGTCGCCGTCTGCAAAGCCGTGGTCACGCGCGCAAGCGCCGTCATCCCCGCGATGCCGCTCTACATTGCCGCGCTCTTTCGCGTGATGAAGGATATGGGGCTTCACGAGGACTGCCTGGATCAGATGAACCGCCTCTTTCGCGAGCGGCTCTACACCGGGGATGCAGTCGCGGTGGACAGTGAAGGCCGCATTCGTGTGGACGACTGGGAGCTCAGCGACGCAGTCCAGCAGAAGGTCGCGGAAATCTATCAAAAGGTCACCAACGAGAACGTCTGGGATCTAGCGGATTTTGACGGCTATCAGCGCGACTTCCTCGCCCTGCACGGTCTCGAAGAGTAAGTCTAAGTCGCGTTTGCGCAAAATAAATAAAAAAAGGCGTTCCGTTTCCGGAACGCCTTTTTTAGGATCGATAAACCGTACGCTTAGATCAATTCGATCGTACCGCCAACAGCTTCGATCTTCGCTTTGGCCGTTGCGCTGACGTCAGACACCTGGATCGTGAGCTTTTTGGTCAGCTCGCCGGTACCGAGGATCTTGACGCCATCGATCTTGCCCTTGGCAAGGCCCGCTTCGCGCAACAGCTCGGTCGTCACGACCGTGCCGGCATCAAAGCGTTCCAGATCGCAGACATTGACCGCAACGTAATCGACGCGGTTCACGTTGTTGAAGCCACGCTTCGGCAAACGACGGATCAAAGGCATTTGACCGCCTTCGAAACCGAGCTTACCCTTGTGTCCCTTGCGGGACTGCTGGCCCTTATGACCTTTTGTCGAGGTCTTACCCATACCCGAAGCGCGACCACGGCCAACGCGTTTACGCGTCTTACGGGCGCCCGGGGTATTCTTCAATGATGATAAATCCATTTTCAATACTCCTTACGCTCTTGCCGCGGAAATTTCTTCAGCCGTACGCAGCTGGTTCAATGCATCCACGGTCGCCTTCACCACGTTCAAGCGGTTCTTGCTTCCCAAGGATTTGCCCACAGCATCGCGCACACCGGCAGCTTCCAAGACAGGACGCATACCGCCGCCAACGATCAGTCCCGTTCCGTCCGGAGCGGGCTTCAGCAGCACGCGGCCGCCGTCGCAAGCGCCGATGACTTCATGCGGGATCGTCTTGCCCGAAAGCTTGACGCGCATCATGTCCTTCTTCGCTGCATCGCCGCCCTTGCGGATCGCATCGCTGACTTCATTCGCCTTGCCGAAACCAAAGCCAACGCGACCTTCGCGGTCACCCACCACAACAACAGCACTGAAGCTGAAGCGGCGACCACCCTTTACAACCTTCGCACAGCGGTTGACGAACACGACGCGCTCGTCAAATTCGCTCTGGGCTTCACGGGAGAATTCTTTTTCGTTGCTCACTTGGTTTCCTCCGTGGCTTTTTCGGTGATCTTCAGGCCAGCAGCGACAGCCGCATCCACGATCTGCTTCACGCGGCCGTGGAACTTGTTGCCGCCGCGGTCAACGACCACAAGCGAGATGCCTTTTTCTTTCGCCTTGCTAGCGGCCTCTTCGCCCACCAGCTTAGCGGTTTCCATGTTGCACGACTTATCCGCCTTGAGGGTGGAGGTCGCAGCAAGCGTGCACATCGCATCGTCATCGATGAACTGCACATACATGTGCTTGTTCGAGATGCAGATGGACATACGCGGACGCGCAGCCGTTCCCTTGATGCGTTGACGCAGGCGCTTATGACGAAGCGCGCGTTGTTCTTTACGATTAAAACTCATCTTTTATCAACTCCGTTCAGGCGGCATTAAGCCACAGTCTTACCTTGCTTGCGGCGGATCTGTTCGCCAACGTACTTGATACCCTTGCCCTTGTAAGGCTCGGCCGGATAGTAGCTACGGATGCGTGCAGCAGCTTCGCCGACGAGCTCCTTGCTGATACCTTCGACGGTGAGATTCACACCGGCGGGATCAACCGTCACCTTGATGCCTTCGGGGATTGCATATTCCTTCGGAGAAGCAAAGCCCAAAGAGAGGTTGAGCGTCTTGCCCGCGAGCACAGCTTTAAAACCTGTACCTTCGATCGAGAGCGCCTTCTTGTAGCCCGTGCAGACACCGTCGATCATGTTCTTGACCAACGTGCGCGACAGACCATGGCAGCCCTTGAGCAGACGGGAATCATCCGCGCGGGTGACGATGACTGTTCCGCCATCGACCGCCACGTTAATCCCCTTCTGGAAGGAACGGCTCAGCTCGCCCAATTTGCCCTTAACCGTCACATCGGTTCCCGTGGAGGTCACCGTGACGCCGGCAGGAATTGTAATCGGTTGTTTACCAATTCGTGACATTGCAAAACTCCTTACCAGATGGTGCAAATCAGTTCGCCGCCGAGCTTGCGCTGTTTGGCTTCCTTGCCGCTGATTACGCCACCGGAGGTGCTCAGAATCGCGGTTCCCATGCCGTTCAGCACATTCGGGATGTCCTGAACACCGCAGAACCTGCGGAGACCCGGCTTGGATTCACGGCGCAAACCGCGAATAGCCGACTCGGCGTCGTTATTGTACTTCAACTCGATCGTCAATGCGCGTGGAACGCTGTCGGTCAGAGTGTAGTCGGTGATGTAGCCTTCAGCCTTCATCACGCGTGCAATCTCGCCCTTGATCCGTGAGCCAGGAAGCTCGATGGAGGGAAGACCGGCCTTGATCGCGTTGCGGATGCGCAACAGCATATCGGAAATAGGATCTGTCATTGTTCTCTCCTTACCAGCTTGCCTTGGTGATTCCCGGAATCATTCCGGACACAGCCAGCTCGCGGAAACAGAGGCGGCAGAGCTGGAACTTACGAATGTACGCACGTGGACGTCCGCAACGGGAGCAACGATAGTACTTACGCGAAGAAAACTTCGGCGTACGTTTTGCCTTTTCGATCAGACATGTTTTTGCCATTGTGGAAATCCTCCTTATTTGCCTGCGAAGGGAACGCCCAATGCGATGAGCAATTCCTTCGCTTCAGCATTCGTGCGCGCCGTGGTCACAAACGAAATGTCCATGCCGGTTTCAGCGCCTGTATCCACCATTTCAGGGAAAATCGAGTGCTCTTTCAAGCCCAGCGTGTAATTACCCCGCCCGTCAAAACCGCGATTCGGAACGCCGCGGAAGTCGCGGATACGCGGCAGCGCACTGTTCACCAGACGCTCGATAAAATCATACATGCGCTTGCCACGCATCGTGACCTTCGCGCCAATGACCATACCTTCACGCAGTTTAAAATTGGAGATGCTCTTACGCGCCTTACACAGCATCGGCTTCTGACCGGTAATCTTGGTCAGATCGTCAATGATGCTCTTCTGCACATCCTTTTCCACGATACCGAACGCCATGTTCAACACGACCTTCTGCACCTGAGGAATCAGCATCTTGTTCTTGACACCGAGCTTCTCCTGAAGTTTCGGCGCCAGCTCTTTCACATACTTTTCTTTCAAGTTAGCCATCGTATACCCCCTTAGTCCAGGCTCTTGCCTGAGGCTTTGGATTTACGCACAACCTTGTCGCCTTCAAGGACGCGGCTGATGCGGACACCTTTCTTCTGATCAGGATCATAAGGCATCACGTTCGACAGCTTAACCGGTGCTTCGCGCTCAAGGAATCCGCCATTGGGATTCGCTTCGGAACGACGCACCGCCTTCTTGATGACATTCACGCCCTGAACAATCACGAGACCCTTCTTGGGCATCACGCGCAGGACCTTACCTGTCTGTCCGGCTGATTCGCCCTTCGAGACGATCACCGTATCATTCTTTTTAACTCTCGCAGTACTCATGTTTTTCCTTCGTGTAACCGTTTTGACACCTCATGGCATCATCGGCGTTACCGGATTCACTGGGTTAGACCACTTCCGGAGCCAGCGAAATAATCTTCATGTAGTTCCTGTCACGCAACTCGCGCGCCACAGGCCCGAAAATACGCGAACCGACTGGATTCATCTTGTTATCCACGATCACGCATGCGTTCTGATCAAAGCGGACATAGGAACCATCCTCACGACGGATCGGATGACCCGTGCGCACGATGACCGCTGTCGCGACCTGACCTTTCTTAACTGCGCCTGTCGGAGCAGCTTCCTTAATCGCCACGCGGATCACATCGCCGAGGTACGCATATTTCTTGCGCTGACCCAGGACGCGGAAACACATCGCAATCTTTGCGCCGGTATTGTCGGCAACAACCAATTCAGTTTGTTCCTGAACCATGTTATTTCTCCTCCGACTTCACAATGCGCCAGCGCTTGGTTGCGCTCAGCGGACGCGTTTCCATGATCGTAACCGCATCGCCAACCTTGGCGGTGTTGTCCTCGTCATGTGCGTGATACTTCTTGAACACGCGAACGACCTTGCCGTACATCGGATGGCGCTCGCGGCGCTCACCCTGTACGATCACGGACTTCGTGCCGCTCTTGCTCACGACAACGCCCTTGCGGACCTTGCGATTGCCACGGCTCTTTTCAGTTGTCTCGGACATTACTTTGCCCCCCGCTGGTTCTGAACGGTCTTCATACGTGCAATCTCATGACGCATTTCACGCATGCGAACAGGTTTATCCACGGCAGCACCGGACTTATGCTTCAACCGCATGTCAGCGAGTTCTTTCGCCTTTTCGCGGATGCGCTGATCCAATTCAGCTGCCCCAAGTTCTCTCAATTCTCTTGCTTTCATGGTTCCGTTATGCTCCACGTGTGACGAGCACCGTACGCAAGCCCAGCTTCGTGTCTGCCAAACGCAGGCACTCGCGAGCTACCGTCTCCGGCACGCCGCCGATTTCAAACAACATTTTGCCCGGGAGAATCACGGCAACCCACAATTCCGGGTTACCTTTTCCGCCACCCATACGCACTTCAATCGGCTTGCGTGTGATCGGCTTATCCGGGAAAATACGGATCCACAATTTACCCTTACGCTTCATCTCACGGTTGATGACAACACGGCAGGCTTCAATCTGCGTGTTCGTCAAAAAGCCGCGCTCCAGCGACTTCAGGCCATACTCACCGTACGCGAGCGACGCACCCGAGGTGGCGTAGCCGGAACGATTACCCTTTGATTGCTTGCGGTACTTTACCCGCTTAGGCATGAGAGGCATCTTTTCTCCTCCGCTGTCCTTGGCCTGCGCTACGCGCCGGCTGGAAATCTTCCTTCTTGCAGATCCAGACCTTAACGCCGATCAATCCGGCCGTGGTCATGGCTTCAGCAAAACCATATTCGATGTTCGCGCGCAGTGTGTGCAGCGGAACCTTGCCCTGCTTGCTCCATTCCACGCGGGAAATTTCAGCACCATTAATACGACCGCTGCAACGGATCTTGATTCCGTCCACGCCCATATCCATGGCGACCTTTTCCGCACGCTTCATCGCACGCTTGATCGCCGCACGGCGTTCAATCTGCTGAGCAATGCTCTCCGCAACGAGCTGGGCATTCGCATCCGGATCGCGCACCTCTTGGATCTCGAGATACACTTCCTTGCCTGTCGTCTTGCCCAGATCCTGACGGATCTTTTCCACATCCTGACCCTTGCGACCGATCACAACGCCCGGACGAGCCGAGAACAATGTGACGCGTACGCGGTTGGCGTAACGCTCGATCTGGATCTTGGTGATCGCCGCGCCTTCAAGGCGTTTCTTCACCGTCTCGCGAATCATCTGATCTTCCGCCAGCAGCGTTCCGAACGTCTTCTTGTTCGCGAACCAGCGGCTGCGCCATGCTTTATCCAGCGCAATACGGAAGCCGATTGGATTTACTTTCTGTCCCAAAGTTTTACTCCTTGTAAGTAGGACCGGTTACTGTGCGTCGCCGGAGAGGACAACCTTGCAATGACACAATCTCTTGGCGATCGGGCTCGCGCTTCCGCGAGCACGCGGCCAGAACCGGCGCATGCGTGTACCTTCGTCAAACACGCACTGAACCACCTTCAGCGTGTCGACATCAAGGTTGGCATTCTTCGCGTTGGCAATCGCGGACTTGAGCGTCTTGCTCAAAACCAGCGCCGCCTTACGAGGACTAAACTCAACGACCTTCAGCGCCGCCGAAACGGGCAGCCCCTGGCACTCGCGCGCCAGCGGACGTCCCTTTTGGGCGGACATTCTGACGTTACGGGCAATAGCAGTCACTTCTTTCATCATTCGTTACCCTTTACTTGGTCGCCTTGTCCGTGTGAGCGCCATGCGCCTTGAATGTGCGCGTCGGCGCAAACTCGCCCAAACGGTGTCCTACCATGTTTTCCGTAATAAAAATCGGCATGTGCTGCTTACCATTGTGAATAGCAAACGTATGCCCCACGAAATCCGGAAGAATCATGGAACGGCGCGACCAGGTCTTGATCGGCTGCTTCTTGCCGGACGCGTTCATTTTCTCGACCTTGTCAAGCAGATGCTGCTCAACATACGGTCCTTTTTTAATCGACCTTGCCATGCGTTACTTTCTCCGCTTAACAATATACTTGTTGCTCGGCTTACGCGGATTGCGCGTCTTGCCGCCCTTCGCCAGCTTGCCCCAAGGTGAACGTGGGTGGCTACCACCGGACGTACGACCTTCACCACCACCCATCGGATGGTCAACCGGGTTCATCGCCACACCGCGCACCGTCGGACGGACACCCATCCAGCGTTTACGGCCAGCTTTACCCAACTTGATGCCGCTCCATTCCGCGTTACCGACCTGACCAACCGTGGCCATGCAGTTTGCACGGACCAGACGAACTTCACCCGACGGCAGACGCAACGTGACGAAATCGCCCTCGCGCGCCATGATCTGGCAGCTGTTGCCCGCAGAACGTGCAAGCTTGCCGCCTTTGCCAGGGACCAGTTCGATGTTGTGCACAAAAAGGCCCAACGGGATCAAAGCCAGCGGCAATGCGTTGCCCACGTTCGGTTCAGCTTCAGGTCCCGACATCACAGCGTCGTTGACCTGCAGCCCCGTCGGCGCGAGAATGTAACGCTTTTCGCCATCCACATACTTCAGAAGCGCGAGGTTCGCTGAACGGTTCGGATCGTAAGCGATCGCTTCAACGCGTGCAGGAATACCTACTTTGTCACGGCGGAAGTCAACGATACGATAACGGCGTTTCACGCCGCCACCACGATGACGCGTCGTAATCTGGCCCTGATTGTTGCGGCCAGCATTGCTGCGCTTGACCTCGGTCAGACGACGCTGACGCTTGGTCTCTGTAATTTCTTCGAACGTCGCTGCGACACGGTGGCGCAGAGTCTCGGTTCTCGGTTTGAATGTTTTCAGACCCATAATCTCTTATCCTCTCCGACGCCCTTAGACGATCTCGATGCGTTCGCCTGCACGAACCGTCACGATCGCCCGTTTCCAGATGGCTCCGGGAACGACGCGGCGGTTCTTCAGCGTACGCTGTGCGTCCTGATAGTTTTGAGTATTGACGGCCAGCACATGCACACCGAACTGCGCTTCAACGGCCTTCCTGATCTCGACCTTGTTCGCGCCAGGCGCGACTTCGAGCATATACTTGTTTTCGCAAGCGAGCTGTGTGCCCTTCTCGGTGATCATCACTCTGCGAATGATTCCGGCGTGTTTCATGCGCCCTCCTGTGCGGTTTTCTTCGCGTTCATACGCGCCGTCAACGCTTCGAAACCAGCCTTCGAGGCCACCAGTGTACGGAAGTACAACAGGTTGATCACGTCGACTTCTGCTGCGCGCATCACGGCGACGTTCGGCAGGTTGCGTGCGGACAAATCGAGGTTCTCCTCGTACTGGTCAACCACGATCAAGGTCGTGCGGCCAACACCCAGCTTTTTCAACAGAGCAGTGACCTGCTTTGTCTTCGGCTCGGTGATCTCGAACTTCTCCACCACGATCACGCTGTCGCCGGCGATCTTATCGCTCAGCGCACGGGTGAACGCCAGCTGCGACACCTTGCGGTTGATCTTCTGGGAGAAATCGCGCGGCTTCGGACCGAACGCAATACCACCACCACGCCACACCGGGTTCTGACGCAGACCCACGCGAGCGCGGCCTGTGCCTTTCTGCTTCCACGGCTTCTTGTTGCTACCTGCGACTTCGCCCTTTGACAGGGTCGAGGCCGTACCGGCACGCTGACCGTTCTGGATCGCAACAACCACATCCTTCACCGCCTGCTCGCCGCGGTCGAGAACCAGCTTCGTTTCATCGAAAGCCATCTCGCCTGCTGCATCGCCGGCCGGATTAAAAACTTTAATCTTACTCATGGTTGTCAGTTCCTTACTTCTTCAGTGCCTTGCGGATGAACACCACGCCGCCCTTGGCGCCCGGAATCGAGCCTTCAACCAAGAGGAGGTTGTCTTCACCACGAACCTGAACCACGGCCAAATTGCGCGCCTTACGGTTCACGTCGCCTTTATGACCAGGCATGCGCTTGCCCTTCTCAACCCAGCCCGGAAGATCGCGTGCACCGATTGAACCGATGCGGCGCTTCGAGTGACCACCATGCGTCATCGGACCACCGCCGATGCCGTAACGACGAAATACGCCCGCGAAACCGCGGCCCTTGGTGATGCCCGAGACATCCACGTACTTCACGCCTTCAAAAATGTTGACCGTAACCACGTCGCCCGCCTTGACCGCTTCGTCCGCATCCAGAGCGAATTCCTTGGTCACCTTGCACGGCTTTAAGCCCGCTTTTTCGAAGTGCTTCACCTCTGCCTTGGGCAGACGTGAGGGCTTCTGCTCGTCAAAACCGAGCTGCGCGGCGCTGTAGCCATCGTTCTCAGGTGTCTTCACCTGCACGACCGGGCACGGACCTGCTTCAATTACGGTTACCGTAACACGACGACCCGCTTCTGTGTAGACCTGGGTCATCCCGATTTTTCTGCCAATAATGCCTTCCATGGTATCATTTCTCCTTAAATGCGAATGGTGATATCCACGCCAGCTGGCAGGTTCAACTTCTTCAATTCGTCGACAGTTTTCGCTGTCGGCCCGACAATATCCAGCAGTCGCTTGTGCGTTCTCATTTCGAACTGATCCATGGACTTCTTGTCCACGTGCGGGCTGCGGTTCACCGTGAAGCGCTCAATCCGCGTTGGCAGCGGAATCGGCCCCACGACCTGTGCACCTGTACCACGCGCGGTGTCGATAATGTCACCGACCGCCTGATCCAGTACTCTGTGATCGTACGCTTGCAAACGAATGCGTATGCGTTGACTTTGCATTCTAACGTTACCTGTTCAGTAGTTGTTCTCTAATTGTCCGAGGGACGACCGCAAATTCGCCAGGTTCCATCGTATAGCTGGCGCGACCGCGTGAAAGCGACCGGATCGCAGTTGAGTACCCGAACAATTCTGCCAGCGGCACGGACGCGCGCACGATTTGCATGTCACCACGCACTGTCATGTCGCGCACCGCCCCGCGGCGCCCGTTTATGTCCCCCATGATGTCGCCGACATAATCGGCGGGCGTCACGATGTCGAGAGACATGATCGGCTCCAGTAATTCAGGGCCTGCAGCCAAGGCTGCTTCCCTGAATCCCATCACGGACGCGGTCCTAAAAGCCACGTCTGTAGCCGTATCGTCATCCAAAAAGACTGCATCCGTTGCGCGCGCCACCACGTCCGTCATCGGGTACCGTGCCAACACGCCTGTCAGGATGCCGTCATTTAAGCCCTGTTCAACGAAATCGATGAACTTCTCGTTCAACGCCGCGATCTTCTTGCGCGCCGGGTTGACCACATCAACCGCATGACCGCTGCCGCGTTTGCGAGGCTCCACCTCAATCGTCAACTGTAAATAGTGTCTCTTCCCGCCCAGCTCGCGGTCAAAGAGGTAGGTGCTCACGCCCTTCGTCGTCACCGTCTCGTAATAGGAGACCATCGGACGGCCCACGTTGGCTTCGCACTTAAACTCGCGACGCAGACGGTCCACCAGAATCTCCAGGTGCAACTCGCCCATACCGCTCAAAATCGTCTGCCCTGTCTCCGCATCCATGCGCACCTGACAGGTCGGGTCTTCCGCCGCCAGCATCGCCATCGACTCCGCCAGCTTGTCCTTCAAGGCGCTCGACTTCGGCTCGATCGCCATGAACATCACCGGCTCCGGCACCGTGATCCGCTCCAGATACACCGGCTGATGCTCCGCACAGAGCGTATCGCCCGTGGTCGCTTCCTTCAGCCCCACGATCGCACCGATATCGCCCGTCGCCAGCTGCTCGACCTCGGTCTGCTCGTCCGCGAAGAGCTTCACCAGCTTCATCACGCGCTCGCGCTTGCGACTGCGCGGATTGTAGACGTTGGCTCCCTTCTTCAGCACGCCCGCATAGATGCGCACGAAAAAGAGACGTCCCACATACGGATCAGTCGCGATCTTGAAGACCAGCGAGGTCAACGGCGCCTTCGCGCTCTGCTCGCGCGTCACCTTCTGCTCGCTCTTTACATCCGTCGCTTCAATCGCTGGACGCTCCAGCGGCGACGGCAAATACCACATCACCGCATCCAGCAGCTGCTGCACACCCTTGTTCTTCAACGAGGAGCCTGCCAGCACCGCCACCATCTTGCGTGCAATCACCGCCCGGCGGATCGCGCCGCGCAACTGCTCGGCGCTCAGCTCCGGATTCTCAAAGTAGGCCTCGACGATCGCCTCGTCCGCTTCCGCCACCTTCTCGCACAACTCCGCACGCGCCAGAACCGCATCGTCCTTCAGCTCCGCAGGAATCTCCTGCACCAGCACCTCGCGCCCCTCCGTGCCTTCATCGTAGACGTACGCCTTCATCTCCAGCAGGTCGATCACGCCCGTAAAGGTCTCCGCCTGCCCGATCGGAAGCTGCACACAGATGGGATTCGCCTTCAGCTTCTCGCGGATCTCCGCAACGCACCGATTGAAATCCGCGCCCATGCGATCCATCTTGTTCACAAAAGCGATCCGCGGCACGCCGTACCGGTCAGCCTGGCGCCAGACCGTCTCGGACTGGGGCTGCACCCCGCCTACAGCGCAGAAAACGCCCACCGCGCCGTCTAACACGCGCAATGAGCGTTCCACTTCAATGGTAAAATCCACATGTCCAGGCGTATCGATCAGGTTAATCGACACGTCCTTCCAGGAACAGGAAATCGCCGCGCTCGTGATTGTAATCCCGCGCTCGCGCTCCTGAATCATCCAGTCCGTGACAGTGTTGCCTTCGTCTACATTCCCGAGACGGTGCGTGCGCCCAGCGTAAAAGAGGATACGTTCGGTCGTCGTGGTTTTTCCTGCATCGATATGCGCCACGATCCCGATATTTCTCACATTTTGCAATGTGTTCTGCTCTTCCAAGACGCTCACCATTCACTTCGACTTATCACAGATCAACGGATTTTCTGACACCTTGCCAGCTTATCCCTTTTCACGATTTTGCGAACCGTGTGTAAGTCCCCAATGGATCCTTTCGAATCCAAAGTGAACAGACAATTTATCAAAACGACAGGGACTTCGCAAGCGCATAAAGCGTCAAAATGAAAGAATTTAAGGCCTATTACCGCAGTTGACGGCCCATGCCGCGCGCGTCACGCTGCGCGGAAAGCTCCCCCCTCATTCGCGGAATGTCTTCACCCCGGGCTTCCCGTCCCCCGTAGAACGCCCAGCCCGAGTCTCCTCAAACAGCTGGATGCCGAAATACTCAACAAAGAACCAAGCCAGTTTAGCTTTAACGAATGTTCGCAATCTCATACATGCTCACTGTGTAATAGGTGGATGGATGTCCACCATGTCCCCCACGACTTATACGAATTTAAAATTCTCAGAAGGATAACAAAAAACAGGATTGGAACAAGCGAAAAAACATATCCAATGTTTTTTTATCCAAAGACTTATAAAATCTTATTTTGATGGCTATTTCGTCTCCTGCCCGCTGCACCGTTTAGGCGAAGGAACAGTATGCCATCGCTTTCGCGCAGGCCTGCCCCCGCAGCCCCGCCTGCGCCAGCGTCGCGAGACGCCCGAGCCTGCGCGCCGCCAGGATCCGCGCCACGGAAACCGGTCCCAGCCCGGGCACGCGCAACAGCGCCTTCCGTTCCGCAGTCTGGATCCGCACGGGAAAGAACTCCGGATGTCGCTGCGCCCACATCTCCTTCGGATCGCAATCGATGCTGAAGTTGCCCTGCTCATCGTACACCAGCTCCGCGGCAGCAAACCGGTAACGCCGCAGCAGAAAATCCGCCTGATAAAGCCGATGCTCGCGCATCAGTCGCTCCGCAGGTGCTCCGCCAGCCGTACGGCTCTCCCCCGCCTGCGCCTGATACGCGGAAAAATAGGCGCGGTCAAAGGCCAGCCGCGTGTAGATGCCGTCCAAGTAGGTCACAATCTCGCGGTCGGTTTCGTCCGACGCCCCTACGATGAACTGCGTTGTGGTCCGCCGCGTGGCATACCGCATGCCCTTCGCCGTCTGCGCCGCAATGTATTTCAGCGGACGCACGATGTCTTCGTCGAAATGCTTGTACTGTGAGAGCTTTTCAAAATGCTTGCGGCCCGGCACCTCGATGTTGAGCGACACCGCGCTCGCCACCCGCAACGCCGCATCGATCGCCGCATCGGAGGCCCCGGGAATCACTTTGAGATGGATGTATCCCCTGTAGCTGTGCTTGCGCCGCAGCAGCTCCCCCGCGGCAACCAACCGCTCCATGGTCTGATCCGCGCTCCCCGTAATCCCTGAAGAGAGGAAAATGCCGATCAGTTTCTGCCTCCGCAGATGCTCAGTAAAGGCCGTCGCCACCTCCTCGGGCAGCAGTGAACAACGCTGCGTATTGCCCGTATGCCGCAGCGGACAGTAGGCGCAGTCGCTGCTACACGCGTTCGAAAGCAGGGTCTTGAACATGATCCCCCTCCCTCCTGCCGCCAACGGCACGGGATAGAGCCACGTCCCCTCGGCGCTGCGCGTCCGCCGATCCTGCTCGCTCGTACCACACGAACAGGCCAGATCGTACTGCGAATCCCGCGCCAGCAGCCGCAATTTGTCGTAGGTCTCCATAAGTAGAACTTTTATTCTACTATA
>CAZMLC010000011.1:46533-51714 GCA_964567125.1 uncultured Akkermansia sp. | reverse complement strand
TCGTTGCCGGTGTTGTAGGGCGGGTCGATGTAGATCATCTTGACTTTGCCGAGGTAGGTCTCCTGCAGGAGCTTGAGCACCTCCAAATTGTCGCCCTCGATGTAGAGGTTCTGGGTGGTGTCGAAGTTCACGCTTTCGGCTTCGCAGGGTCTCAGGGTCTTGTAGACAGGCGCATTCGCGGCAACGATGGCTTCGCGCTTGCCGGGCCAATTGAGGGTGTAGCGTTCCACGGGCCCCTCGACGATCTCGCCGCTGAGTTCCTGCCGCAGCAGGTCGAAGTCGATGGCCTTGCGCAGCTGGCCTTTGTCGTCCTGGCTTTCAGTGACGCAGTTGGGAAAGAGCGCGGCCAGCCGGTCGATGTTGGCGGCGGTGAGATCAGGCGAATGCATCTTGAGTTTTGACATAAGTAGCTCCTAGATTAACAGCGTCGGGAATGCGGTGTCGATTTGTTCAATCAGAAAATGCGCGAAACTCGGGAAGTGCGGATCGGTCGACTGCGGAACGAGAGGTCTGGCGAGATTGGCCTTCAGGCGCAAAAGGGATTCGCGCGTGATGAAGTCCGGATCGAGGGAGCCCTTTTCGTATCCCGGCAGAACGGAACCAAAGCGCGGCATGTAGTCTTCCGAATGAAGCGGTTTGGCGACATGGTCAGGATCAAAGGCGGTATGCCATGCTTGGATGGCTGCATCCTCCAGATGCAGTGCTAGAAAGTCCTCGAAGTTGTGGAAGGAGAACCGGAAATCTGGAATTCCGTGGGGCTTTTTTAGGTAACTGGCGCGGTTCTTTCTCTCAATGTCGGAATCCTGCCGGAGATAGATATCGTCGTCCACCCAGACCTCAATCTTGGCTTTCTTGTTGTCTTTCCGCTGCTGTCTGTAACACCTGGACACATTCGTGTAGAAACCGCCACCGTTTTCGTCCCCATCTGAATTTTCGGGTATTTGAGGAATGAATAGCAGGGGCACAGGCCAGACCTCTGTTTGTGCGTCAAGAAAACTTTGCAGCCTTCGCAGGTAGGCATACTCGGATCGTCCCTCACAAACTATGATGTATGATCGCATGGGCATATTCCTTAAAGGGCCGGGTGCGGAATGCCCGAGTAGAATCCGTCCAGATACTGCTTGCGGAAGTTGGTTACGTTGCGCACATCAATGCCATCGTCCTTGATGTCGACTAAACGCCGGGCAAGAGTACCGGTTCGCTCCGTTTTTCGCACAATCGCCACTTCACCCAGGCGAAGGATCGCATTATCCAGGATATCCGTATTGTGTGTGGAAAAGACAATCTGCGCGTTCGACTGATTATAACGCTTATCCTTGAACATGCGGATCAACTCCTTGAGCAGCAGCGGATGGAGCGAATTTTCCAGTTCATCCACGATTAGGGTTTTCCCGTCCTTTACGCAGGCGAGGATTAACCCCACGAGTCCCGACACGCGTTGCGTGCCATCCGACTCCTCGCGTAGGAAATTAAATCCGACGGTTTCCCCGCGCGTGTTGCGATGATACGTGCGGACATCCACAACTTCCATTTGTTTTCCGTCTGGAAGCATTCGGAAGAAACATCCTTTTCTCATGGAGGCGCTTGCCTCTTCTGTTGCAGTTAGGCGATGATTGATATCGATCGATCGGATGTCAAAGTCCAGCATGCGGATGATGGAGACAATCTCATCCAACGCCGCCTTGCTGTCCCCCGAATGGAACTGTTTTAGTAAATTCACCGACGCCGGCAAGGTGATATCGTTACTCCCTAGGATAAGGATGTCGTTGCTGATGAAATCAAAGACTTTTTTCAGATCCGCATTCAGTCCAGGGTAGTTTTGTTGGATTTTGCGCAGGAAACAGACTGTCTGGTGCCCGTTCCCGTCCGAACACTCCACCTCTAAGATCGACTGAAGGCGTTCATCCGTGTAACCTGTGGCAGGCATGCCGATCGCGAACTCCCCGCTCAGACGATTGATCTGATAAAGCAGTTCGTCGTTCTTCGCCAGCGATTCAGCGCAAATTTCAGTGCCGTTGTATTCAAGCTGATAGGTGTAGGTGATGTCTTTATGGATAGCCGTTAGCTCAAACAGCGTGGCTGCTGCGCCATCATGGAGTTTATTCGGTTCAAAGTAGTCCGATAGAGCGGCATCCTTGTTGGTCACGATCGTATGAAAAGTCGACATGGCTTTGATGATATTCGACTTGCCGGACGCGTTCGCACCAAAAATCGCCAGGCAGGGGACGATCCTGTTTTGCGCGGCATCTTCCAAAAAAGGAAGTGTCGACAGATTTCTATAGCCGTTCGGCGCCTTGCCCTCGGTAAAGCGAAAGTCAAGGGTCATGTCGAGAATCGAACGAAAGTTCTTAATCGTAAGCTGAGCGATCATGGAATAGCATCCTTCTCTGAATAAAAATGAACATGATTATCGCATTCCTTAAAAAAACAGTCAAACAATAATAAACAGAAAAAATGTTTATTATTGTTTGGCGGGTGATGTCTCATGGACCGCCAGCTCGGCCATCAGGCGGCGGATTTCGGTGTTGATCGCGACCTTGCGGTTGAACTGCTTTTCGGCGGCGAGCTTGTTCTCGAGTTGTTTGAGCTGGCGCTGAAGCTGGCGGAGGCGAAAGGCGCGTTCCACGAGTTCGGCCAGCGGTTCGCCGTCGCGGGCGGGCAGGGCGATGAACGCGCGGAGCATCTGGTCGTAAAGGCTCTTGAGGTCCAGGGCGAGCGGGAGCGGCCGGGGGGCGTTGTCCCGATGCCACGGGGTGCGGTAATACTCGCCAATGACCCATTTGCCGGAACCATCCTGAGCCGGGCGCTTGTAGGCCGCCGTATGCTGCACGCGGTCCTGCCGGCAAAGCCGGTAAAAGAGGGGATACGGAATCGCCCGGTCAATCGTCTCCAGGACGCGTTGTGAAAGGTCGGCGCCTTTGAGGACGATTTCGAAGACCTGGATCTCCTGAATGCCGTCAGCGGGGGCAAGGCGCAGGGTTTCAGGCGAGAGCTTGTGTTTCCAGACGATCTGCTCGACCTCCGCGACAAACAGATCCCGCACCGCCTTGGTCGGGCGGCTCTTTTCGTAAATCTTGGTCTTGGGCAAGACGCGGTTCACGACAGTCTGTTCGGGGAATGTGAACATGGTCATCGGATGACAAGAAAAGCGATCAGCTCGAAGTCGTCGAGCCCGCGGATGGGGTTTTGGAGCGCGGTGGTACCGCCGCCGGAGAAGAGGCTGTCGATATCCTTATCCTCTTTGACGGCGATCATGGAGCGGATGCCATCCCGGAGCAGCGCGGAGTAACGCGCCATCATACGGCCATCTTGTGTCTCCACGTTGAACGGACGATAAAGCCTCGGATCCGGTTCGGATTGACCGCGGCAGGCGGTTCGGAGTAAGTCCAGTATCCGTTTGACTTCGGTATGGTTCTCAATGATGGTTCCATCCATCCCGACATAGATCAGATAAAACGGGTGCAGCCGATTCTGCGTGTTTTCCTTCATGTCGGCGTGGGTGTTACGGAGGGCGAATATAACACCGGGTTTGATGCCTCTTTCAGGCATTGCCGGGGCAACGGCATGCATGCCGCGGGGCGCGCCGTCCATGGTCCCGCGCTCCTTGACATAGTTCACAAGGTCCATGCGGAAGTCATTCAGGCCAAGGTCGGTGATGGAGACGCCCGTCTTCACGTCATCCAGATCAATCACTTCGTCGCGCAGGCGCTGGAGCTGTTCCTTGCGGAATGCCAGATCATTCGCCTTGGCGCTCAAAACATTTTCGTCGCCGGTGGCCGTGACGTCCACGATGACCATGCGGTTTTCGACGCGCTCCTTGAGATTGATGTACTCGTCCAGGGTGAGATCGGGCCAGAAGTTGACGAGCTGGATCTGCCGGTTCTGCGAACCGATACGGTCAATGCGTCCGAAACGCTGGATGATGCGTACAGGGTTCCAGTGGATGTCATAGTTGATCAGGTAATCGCAGTCCTGGAGGTTTTGTCCTTCAGAGATGCAGTCCGTGCCGATCAGAATATCAAGTTCTTCAGTCTCCTTGGGGAAGATGATGTTGCGTTCTTTTGAGATCGGCGAGAAAAGTGTCAGGAGTGTCTGATAGTCAGCGCGCTTCTTGAGCGTGCAGACGCTGTCACCGGATCCCGTGATCAATCCTGTATGGAGCCCTTTATCCGCCAGCAGCTTTTCGGAAAGGTTCCGGTATAGGTAGCGTGCCGTATCCGCGAAGGCCGTAAAGATAAGCACTTTGCGGTTGCCGGGGTTTAACGGGTGGGTCACCTTGTGCTGAATCAGTTCAAGAAGCCGGAGTAATTTTGTGTCGTCGCGGGATGTGACTTTCCGCATCTCATCAAGGAGATAGACGATAATGGCATGATCCGCTTCGAGGTCATGCCGCCAGCGCGGCAGATCCATGTCGGCGAGGTCGATCTTGATTTTGGTTCCGAAGCTGGCGTCCGCCTCGCCGGAGTCTTCCTCGTCGTCCTCCTCGTCGGCATACGCAGAGGCTGAATCGTCAATGGTGCTTGCGGTCCCGGTATTCTGGAACGATGCGATACGGCCGAGCGTCTCGTTTAAGTTGACCAGCAGCGTTTCAAGAGTCAGGCGGAAGGCCTCCACGGAACTTTCGAGCCGTTTCAGCAGGTTGATCGTCATGAGCGTCTGGAGGCTGTTTTCACGATCCGCCTGCTTAAGCCGGGAGATACCTCCGCGGACAAGCGTGTCATACTGCGCTTCATATTTTGAAACGCGACTGTCCAGAATATAGGAGAACGGCTTATAGACCGCCATGACCATAGACATGAGTGTGTTGAAAATGGCATTGTAGCCAATCACATCTGCGCGGTCAGTCAGCGGGCACTGGAGTGAACGCGGTTTCAGGCGCTCGGGAAACAATCCCACATCCGTCGTGTCATAATACTTCTGAATGTGTTTACGCGACCGTGCGATTGTCACGCTGTCTAAAAGCTCAAAGAAGTTAAAATCAAGGGCGGAAAGAATCGCATCAGGGGTTCTCTTGGCGACGGGAAGTTCGGACCACGCATTAAAAGCTGCCTGCGCCAGGCGGAAGGTTTCTTCGATGTTCTTACGCGATTTAAGTTTTTCCGAAAGCGCCTCGGAGTTTCCTTCATAGGCAAGCGCGAGCTGGTTCTTCAGGTCCGCAAAGCGATTGTTGACCGGCGTTGC
>CAZMLC010000011.1:36848-46433 GCA_964567125.1 uncultured Akkermansia sp. | reverse complement strand
GTGAATGTTTTACCGAGGCCGACGCTGTCAGCCAGGATACATCCGTTATAGGATTCCAGCTTATTGATGATCCCATTTGCGGCGTCACGCTGAAACTGGAACAACTTTTTCCAGACGAGGCTCTGCTGATAGCCCGTGAGATCGTTGGGTAACACATCCTCAGTGATATCCTCCAGAAATTCGCTGAAAATGTGATAGAGCATCAGGAAATAGACCGTCTCCGATGCATTCTCTTTATAGACTGCGGCGATATGTTCACAGAGAAGATCCGTGATTTCCTGTGTTTTCGAGCCATCCGCCCAAATTTGGTCAAAGAGCGATAAAAAGGTTGAAGTCGCGGCGGCATCGTCCAGTCGCGTCACAATGTTTGAAACGGCATTTCCCTTTTGATAACCAAGGTCGACCGCCGTAAAGCCGTGAAGTGGAAGATAAACGGAGGTCTCCGATGGCGAGGATACGCATGCAAACTGCTGCATCGGGGCATCACTGGTGTTCGATCGAAAACGGGCTTTTGATTTGATCCATGCGGCACATTCTTTGGCGATAGCTTTTTGCGTCAATTCGTTTTTCAGACGGATTTCAAACTCTGTGCCGTAAAGGCTGTTCTCCCGGTGCAATTTGGGGAGGTGAAACTCGCGCCGCTCTTTTTTGAGTCGATCGGTAACTTGATCCGGGACAAACGTAGGTGAAGTGAAAATAAACTGAAAATCATCAAGAGCGGATAATTCCTGCTTCAGCGTCTCGTAGGCATAAATTGAGAAACAGGAAGCTGCAATGCGCATCTTTCCGCCGTTTTTGAGGCGTTGTTTCAAATCATCCCCAAGGAGGTGCGTTATATTATCGAGAATTTCCATAACAAACGTGTAAAATTGATAACATACTATAATATTTTTCACACAAAGGGTAAAGGTAGAATACTAAACATATTATTGATTCCCTATGTAGCCGATACGGCTATTAAGTTGGTGTGCAGAATATAAAAATTAAAAGCCCGTAAACATTGGTCAAAATCGATGTTTACAGGCTGGAAAAGTTGGTGGGCGCTGAGGGACTCGAACCCCCGACATTCTGGGTGTAAACCAGACTCTCTAACCAACTGAGATAAGCGCCCGGAGAGGTGTAACGCCGTGAAATGGCGTTGACTTACAGGCTTTGAAGTATGTCAAAAACAGGGGCTGAATTCAAGGCGTATTTTTGGTTAAAGCCCGATTAAATCACGGATATCGTCGAACGACATTTTCTTCATGATCGCCTCGTCGCTGGCACCGAGCGTGGCATCGATGATGGCTTGCTTCTTCTTTTGCATCGCGAGCACTTTTTCTTCGACAGTCTGTTCCGTAATCAGCTTGATGCAGTGCACGGTTCGCTTTTGACCAATGCGGTGGGCGCGGTCTGTGGCTTGATCCTCAACCGCCGGATTCCACCAGGGGTCAAAGTGGACGACCATGTCCGCCCCGGTGAGGTTGAGGCCTGTACCGCCGGCCTTGAGGCTGATCAGAAAGACCGGGATGGAGGGCGTTGTGTTGAAGCGCTGGCACTGCGCCATGCGGTCCTGCGTGGAGCCATCGAGGTAGCAATAGGGAATGGAATCCTTTTCAAAAGTTTCGCGCAGCACCTTGAGCATGCCGACGAATTGGGAGAAGACGAGAATACGGTGACCGCCGTCGATCGCTTCGTCGAGAATATCCATGAAGGCATCGAGCTTGGCGGAGGGTTCCGCGTAGTTCATTTTTTTGCCCTGCGCGGCGGTCAGAAGGTCGAGATGGCAGCAGGTCTGGCGCAGGCGCATCAGGATCGTGAGGATCTCAAAGCGGGAACGGTCGAAGCCCTTGGCGTCCACGAGTCCTTTGATAGTCTGCCGCGACTCGGCGAGCAGGGTGTTGTAGACGCGCTGCTGATCGGACGTAAGCGTGCAATAGCGTACGTTGACAATTTTGTCGGGCAGGTCTTTGGCCACATCCTTTTTGAGGCGGCGCAACAGGAAGGGATGGAGTTTGCGACTCAGTTTCTCCTGTGCGCGATAGGCGCCTAAATCCCCGCTTTCAATCGGCTCCTCGTAGGTCAACTTGAAGGTGTCGTAATCGCCGAGATACTGTGGCAGCAGGAAGTCCATGATGGACCAGAGATCCGCCACGCTGTTTTCCAGCGGCGTGCCGGTGAGCACGAGTTTATTCACGGCGTTCAACTGTTTTGCCGCGACCGCGTTCTGTGTCGAACGGTTTTTAATGTGCTGGGCTTCATCGAGCACAGCGACGGAAAACTGATGCTGATGATAGATTTCCAGATCACGGCGCAAGAGCGCATACGAGGTGATGACAAGATCCGCAGCGGCGATTTCTGGAAAGCGCGCGTGACGGTCTGCGCCGGAGATAACGACGCGTTTCAGTTGCGGCACGAATTTTTCAGCTTCGCGGTTCCAGTTCTCCACAAGGCTCGTCGGGCAGACGATCAGAGCTGGCTTGCTTTGCGCCTGCTTATCGCTGCGCGACAAACTGAGCCAGGTGAGCGTTTGCAGCGTCTTGCCGAGACCCATTTCGTCGGCGAGGATGCCGTTCATGCCGGTCTCTTCGATAAACCGCAGCCAGTAGACGCCCTCTTTCTGATAGGGACGCAGGGTATTTTCAAGCGCGCCGAGGGGCACAGGGCGCATCTGGATGGAGCCCACGCGGTTGCAGACCTCAGCCTTGTCACGCCAGTGCGGCGGCTCTTCAAGGTCCATGCCGTCGAGTCCGCGCAGCGAGGCCTGGACAAACGGCGCATAGAGGGTGGAGAGCTGAAAGTGTCCGGGCTTGTTACTGGCGCGCGAAACGCAATCGCGGAAGACATCGTGCATGGACTCAATGGCATCGCGGTCAATCAGGTAGGTCTTCGCATTGATTTGGACGTAGGCATCGCCGCGATTGAGTGTTCGGCTGATCTCGGTCGGTGCGACGCACCCTTCGTTGTTCGGCAACTCAAAGGTATAGCCGACTTCAAACGCCTGTTCCGATTTCTCCGTGATCTTGACGACCGGGGTGATGAACGGCGTCTCGTCTAGCAGCGCTTCCAGTTTGTCGGTGAGTGTAAATTTCCAGCCGGAGCGGCGCAAGGTCGGCAGGCCTGTTCCGAGAAAGTTCATGACCTCGCGCGCGCCGACCAGCGTAAACGAATAAGGCACGGACGCGGCATCCTCTTCGAAACGATAGTTTTTGATCTGCTTGATGGCGGTGCGTTCAGCCTCCGGATTGCGCGTGATGTAGTGCAGGATGTCGTCCGGATCCGGCTGCATGCAGGTGGCCTGGCTGGGCGGGATGCCGACATTAAAAGCCTGCTGATCATAGTGCGCTGTGACAACGGCGCGCAGCGATGCGGCGGAACCGCGCAGTTCAATGCAGAACTGCGGTTTGCCTGCGGTGACGCTGAAGAGATCGGGCGTGACATCCATGTCGATGGGGATCTTGGCCGCGAGCGTGTTGATCTCCTTCTGGACGAAGTCGATGACGTGATCGCGCGGAATGACGATGGCGTGCCGATACAGCGGGTGATGGGGGATGGGGAGGACGTGCTCCACCTTGATGAAATAGGCCTGTTCGCCGGCCACGACGAGCGCCTGCTTATTGTGGGCGAAGAAGCGCAGCGGCGTGGCGCTCATCTCGGCGGGTAGCTGTGCGGTTGCCGTGACAGTCAATGTGCCGGTTGTTTGATCCAAACGGACGTCAAGTCCGCCGGCAATCGAATGCGGGGCGACGTTAAGGTTGTGGTTCGGTCCGACCTGAATGGTCATGTGATGGGTTAGCCCCAGGACGTTCAGGAAGTCAAACGGGGGCAAGGTCAGCTGACTTTTGACAGCGCCTTCAAGGATGTCTTCGACGACCGAGAGCAGGGCATCGTCCTGCTCCGAGAGTGCGTACGCTACGGTGCGCGGAACCTCTTCGAGTGCAACCAGTTTCTGGTCGACCATCAAAAACAGCGTGACCGGAATCTCTCCGGTCCAGAAGGTCTCCTGCCAGTTAGCGGGCAAAAGCAGAGCGAGATGGGCCTTTTTCCCGTGCGGATCGCGGCGGATCAGATTGTTGACGACCGGGCTGCTCATCATGCGCTGCGCGCGGCGTTTATCCTCCTGATATTTCTGTTCGCGCAGCGGGTCGGAGTGACGCATCATGATAACGATGCCGAGGGCGACCACGTGCTGGCAGACCTGACCGTTCCGCTGATTGGCGAAGCAGGGGCATTTGCTGTCAATCCGGCTGGGCGTAATCACGCGCAACCGCGTCGTGACCGGTGTAGGATCGCGCGCGATCGTGCCGGTGATCCAGTCCTCCTTCATTTCCGCCTGCAGAACAGCCCCGCTTTTCACGAGCCGTTCCGCTTGTGCGTAGACAGCCTCTCCCCCCCATTTGATCAGGCCTTGTTTTGTAAGCTCAGATGGATGCATGCCGCTCAGTTTTTTTGGGATATCCACTCATTGCGCTAACCCCGTCCCGCTTGGCGGTATGGCGTCCGAAGGCGCTACGGTCGGCGATAAGATTGGCGTATGCAATGGACGCGAACGTTCCAGAGCAGGCTGTTTCTCCCCTTGGAATTGGAGTGACAACGCAGCCGGTTTTTGAACTGGCATGGCCAGGAGCATTCCCCATGCAACGGTTCCTGTGACAAGTCCGATGACCGCGCCGATCTTGATCCACTCCCAGAACGAAATATGGGCGTGCGAATGTTTTTCGATCAATCCCATGGCGACAATATTCGCCGTAGAACCGATGATGGTAATGTTGCCGCCAAAACAGGCGCCGAAGAGCAACGCCCACCACAGTACGGAGAAATCAGCAGCGTGGGCAACAAGGGTTTGGATCACAGGCGTGAAGGCCGCGACAAAGACGATGTTATCGACAAACGCGGAACCCACTGAGGTCGCTAAGATGACGAAGGGAATCATGGACGTGGGATCGCCTTGAGCGACCTCGATCAGCTTGCTGGCGACATTCCGTGTAACACCTTGTTCCTCCAAGGCGCCTGCAACGGCGAAAAGCAGCATGAAAAAGAGGAGGGTCCACCACTCAATTTCGCGTTCTACATAGTGTCGTGCACGTAACGGACGATAGATCATCAACAGGCCTGCGATAATCAGCGGGGTTACAATCAGGAAGGCATTTCTGTTTTCCGCGCTAATCAGGCCAAGCGCATTTTCAATCTGGTGATGGAAGGCGATGATCAGCACCGTGGCTGTCAGAACAAAGAGACCGCGCCGGAATGGGACGCGAATCAACGGACCGAGTCCCTGATGCTGTATGCGATGTATTTCCATTTGTTCCGTCATTTGACAAATCGGTTTTCTGAACCAGATCATGATGACGATGATCGCGGACAGCAACGCCACAACGGCAATCGGTGTGGCCCCTTGGATAAATTGACTGAAGGTAAATCCGGCTTTGTTGCCAATAAAAATGCCGACTGGATTGCCGAGCATCGTTGCCGCAGAACCGATATTCGTGCACAACACGGCAATCAGCACAAACGGCGTGGCTTTAATTTTCAAGGTATCACAGACTTGAAAGACGAGCGCGATCATCACAACAATGGAGGAGATTTCATCCATCATGCTGGAGAGCACCGCGGAGAGTAGGCAGAGGATCACGGTAAATGTCGGGCCGGTCATCTGTTTGCGGTTGATGATGCTTTGAATAATCCACGTCATCAAGCCGAGATCTTTCAATGCGCCCACGATAATCATGATGCCGATAAGAAAAAAGATGATATCCAGCTCGGTTGCACGCAACATGCCGTGCAGCGTCATGGCGTGCGTGCCGATGAGCACAGCCACGCCAAGGAAAGCAACCGCCACGCGATGCGTCCAGAAGAAAAGGGTTGTGCCGATAACCGCTACAAACGTGCAAACCGCGATGACCGCCAGGTTCGTTGGCGCAATTCCATAGATGCGCGAACCCCACCCTGCAAGCGCGATCAGCCCCGCCATAATCAGGAGCTTACAGGCGACGTGGAAAAAAGAATCACGTTCGATAACTTCACTATGCATAATTTTCACTCACGGAAGACTTTGTTCAGGAAGAGCGGAAAATCGATCACTCCTATCAACTTCTTACCATTTAAAACGTAACATTTGGAGGCGTGCTTGCGCGTTAACTCTCCCGCAACCGTGATAGCCGGGGCGTCCATCTGGACCGTTGCGCAGTCGGAGTCTTGGACATCTCGCAACCAGGTGTTCTGCTCATTGCGCAGAATGCAGGAAAAGGGTTCAAAGTTGACAATCGGAGAAAGATCATTCATCCAGAGTAAGTATTCAGGGAGACAGACCTTCAAAAGTGTTCCGGCACTGATCATGCCGACAAAGTCGCCATCACCATCGACGATCGGGATTTCGTCCAGTTGTTTTTCAATAAAGCAGTCGATGGCGGTTTTCAAGCTGTCGTTATTCTTGAGTGCCGTGTATTCGCGCCGCATGATATCTGCGGCGCACACATAGTCGGGGAGGATCATACCGCCTCGGTCAAAGAACTTCATGACCTCATCTGCGGTCTTCAACGCGGAAACAGTTTTGGCCGCGCTCTTATCGCGCATGATGCTTGCGATCGCGCGCAAAATTTGCAAATAGAAGCCCGGTTGATTCCGCGGAATCAGAATGAGCAGGACAAGATGAACCGGTGCCATGTTCTCCGCGAAAACAATGCCCTTGGCGGAGGTTGCGACACCGACCAACGGGTGTGTGATGCCGTCTAACCGCGCATGGGGTAATGCGATCCCGTCGGCTACGATCGTTGAGTTTGCATTTTCACGCTCAATGATGGCGTTGAAATACGCCACGGCATCCGGAAGTTCGTGGCGTTGCGCAATATGCGCCAGGAGTTTCTGAATCAGTGCATTCCGGGGAAGCGACTCCTGTTGAACCAGGATATCCGTTGTTTGAAAGAAAGAGGCAAGCGAAATGCCTTGTTTGCGAGTATCAGTCGTTGTACGCATCATAATCGCTACTTAATGAATTAATGATGACACTATCGTACTGAATTCAGTGAACTAGCGCAAATCAAAAGAGGGTCCCGTTTGCTGCACGGTCAGTTGGCGATAGGCTTCATAAACGGCAATTGAGGCCGCATTCGCAAGGTTGATGCTGCGTGCATGGTCACCCGGCATCGGGATTTTAAACAGGCGCGCGCGATACCGCTCATAAAATTCCGTGGGGAGTCCGTGTCCCTCGTTGCCGAACACCAGGACATCATTTGGTTTAAAGGTGCACGCATAGAGCGAGCGCGTGCCGCGGGTGCTGAGAAAGTGCATCTGCGTTTCCGGCAGGGTCTGCACCACGTCTTCCCATGTATCGTGAATCTGGAGGCGTACATGCGGCCAGTAATCCATGCCCGCACGGCGCACACTCTGCTCATCAAGGTGAAACCCCAGCGGACGAACCAGATGTAAATAGCAATCAAGTCCGACACAGAGGCGGCCAATCGCGCCTGTGTTGTGTGGGATTTCAGGACGCACGAGCACAATGTGAAGCGGTGTCATGTCGGGTCTAAACAGCGTAGGAAAAACAACGGGGGCCTGCATGCATGTTGCCCCCGTTGCGCGGATCCAGTTAGATCGTGTAGAACTGTTCCCAGCCCTTACGCGGCGCGGGGCCGACTAAGAGTCCATTGGCTTGCGCGTTGTTCGTGATCTGGCGTGTGGTCCGGTCGAAGACCAGCTTCATGTTCAGGCGTTGCGCCATGATGCCCAGTCCCATCATTTGGCAGAGCGGACCCGCGACTTCAAACCGTGAACGGCAGACTTCTTGTCCCTTGCAGCTCAGCAGGAAGTTCTTGAAGTGGTTCGACGGGCTCTTGGGAACGACCGGCAATGTACTGGCCATATCCTTCGCTTTGGCTGCGGGGATGATCGAGAGCGTCGAGCCATGCGAGCCACCTTTAAAGATCAGGTCATCCGTGTAGATTTCCTTGCCAGGCCCCAGCGAGGAGACTGCCGACGATCCGCCGCCGGAGGGAGGCGCATCGCTGCTGACTGATGTACCATAGCCATCCGGTAATGCCGGGAAGTTCTTGGTGCCGTCGTACCAGAGGATTTCGCAGGCCGGCAGGTTGGCACTGCGTTCAGGGAATTTGAACGAAAGGGTAGAGGCCATCGGGAAGACGAAGGGATTCCACCCATCCAGCTTGATCGGCGTCACCTCGGTCGGCAAGCCAAGATTCAGGAATTCATGCGCGGTATCCATGATGTGCGCGCCCCAATCGCCCAACGCGCCGTTGCCGAAATCATACCAGCAGCGCCAATCGCCATTGATATATTTCTTGTTGTAGTCGTGATAGGCGGCTTGTGACAGCCAGGTATCCCAGTCCAATGTCTCGGGGATCGGCTCAGCAGGGGGAAGCCCGGTAACGTTTCCATTCCACTTATGCCAGCGGCGTGTGCCGTTCATATGGGCCACGATTTTGCGGACGTTTTTAATGATACCCGCTTCTGACCAGGTCTTGAACTGGAAGTAGTTGGCATCCGAGTGGCCCTGATTGCCCATCTGGGTCGCAACCTTATATTTTTTCGCCGCCGCCATCAGGAGATCGATTTGCTGGTGCGTATGGGCCATCGGCTTTTCAACATAGACGTGTTTGCCCAGACGGATCGCCATCATGCTGATCGGGAAATGTGAGAAATCGGGGGTGCCGACGCTGACCGCATCGATCGTGTTGGCCATTTTGTCAAACATCTGCCGGAAATCTTTAAACCGCGGAACATTGGGAAATTTGGCCAGAACTTTCTGCGTATGTTTTGCGCCCATATCGGTGTCGCAGAGCGCGACGATGTTGCAGAGACCGGTCGCATGCAGGGAAAACACAACATCTGCGCCGCGGTTGCCGATCCCGCAGCAAGCGAGGTTGATTTTTTCATTGGGCGTTGCCGTTCCTTGCGCTGCAACATGGATAAAAGGGAAAGCTGAAGCAGCCGATGCAACGGTTGCCGTCTGTAAAAATGAACGTCGTGATAACATGTGTAGAACCTCCTTGTTTAAGTCTGATGCAAGCATAACATAGCGTCGCCACCTCAGCGATAAAAAAGTGCAGATTTTCATCGACATTGTTTTGCTAAATTCGGTATTTTATGTATATGTAATCTTATAAAAGTTGGAGTATTGTATGAAAAGAGTATTTATGCTGGCTTGCTGCATGCTTGTGTGTGCCGATATGGTACAGGCGCAAAATCGGGTTGCAGGTACACTCTATTTGGCATTGGATGTCACGAACATCACCACGGTCGCAGAGGGCGATGCCGTCGCTGTGTGGCCCAATAAAGGAACAGGAGGGGTTGCGGATTTCGTCCCTGCTGTTGCGGGCAAAGGTGCACGTTACCGCTCCAATTACAACGGGGTTCCTGCACTCGTTTTCGATGGAAGTCTGAACAGCGTCATGGTGCAACAGGGTTATTTAGCGGGTTCCAATGCAGCAACGGACGCTTTGGGTGTTCCTGCGGCACTGCTCGGCACGAACACAACGTGGTCTGTCGAAGTCTGGGCTCACAATGCGGGTGCCTCTGCGATTGAAACCTTGGTTGCCTGGACCTCGCGGCGTGCCGCCGCCAATTACGCCATGATGGAAGTGCGCTGGGGAA
>CAZMLC010000011.1:0-36748 GCA_964567125.1 uncultured Akkermansia sp. | reverse complement strand
GGAAGCGTTGTATTCACAGGGAACAATGCCCTGACTGGACCTATTTCCGTCGAGCAGGGAAGCCTTCTTTTTCAAGCTGCCGCACTGAGCAACACCTGGAATAATTCGGTGTCGTTGACCGGCAATGGGACGATCGGCTGGGATGGTCATCTTGCAACGTTGGCTCAAGCGCTTCAAGCCAATGCAAAAGGATATCTCTATCTCTTTCCCAGCGATGCGTCCGCGAATTTGACAATCGCCTCCGGTTCACAGATTGGACTGCGTCCGATGAATAGCGTCACGTATACCGGCACTTACCTGCCGAGTGACGGCGTTTATCGGTTCTACACGGACACTGGAACGAATATCATTACGCAGACGATCGATACAGGAAGCGTCGAGGTCGAAGGGTTGCAGAACGATCCCTATGCCAATGGCAGTGTGCTCTTATCCGGCGACAGCCGTTTTACCGGCGGCGTGACGGTTAATTCCGGTATTTTCGGTTTGTTGAGCACCAATGGGTTTGGTAGTGCGGGGGATGTCGTATTTAAAAGTGGGACGGTGTTCCGTTTACAAAGTGGCGTGAGCAACGACTTTTTCACTTCCCGGTTTAAAGCTACGCAGGGGCCAGTCTCGGTGCAAATTCTCGATGCGGGCTTAACCAACACGATTGATTTAACGACGCAACCGAATGTGTGGGTCGGTGGTCCGACTTATCGCACGCGGCAAACGTTTGCGGGCTCGCTGATTCCCTATAACAACACCTATCAGCTCGGCAATACGGGCATTGATCGTGACGATACCCATCACGGGTTGCTGCTCACGGGGTTGACCGATGCCGGGGATGGAACTCCGCGGCGCGTCTGGATCAGCGGCAAGGGGATTGCCAATGTTGAAAATTCATCGTTTAGCGGTGGAACGCGCATCGATAACGGCGGCAAATTGATGTTCGCGACGGACACGGCCTTCGGCAAGATTCCCTCCTTGTTTGAACCGGATCATGTTGTGATCAGCAATGGCACCTTGCGCACCTTGACGCAAAATGTTTCCTTGCATGCGCATCGCGGCTTCCGTTTTGATGGTTCGTTTACCAACCGCATTCACGCCTCGGGGCCACTTCCCGGTCAAATGGTTTTCAACGGCAGCATCAGCGGCACGGCACCGCTGCGCTTGACCGATATGGGATATGTGGTCTTCGCGGGGACAAACAATACGTGGAACGGTACGGTCATTCTCGACAATTATACGGCCGCTACGCTTGTGATTGGCAATGGCACGAACTTTTCCTGGAACTCTACCGGTGGAATCGTCGGAAGCAGCACGCGGGGCATGCTGTATTTAAATACCGGAACGGATGTTGTCTTTACGGATACGTTCAGCGGTAAAGGCGCCCTGATCAAACGCGGTGCTGGATGCGTCACGCTGAACACCGCGTTTTCAAATAAAGATATGCTGTCTGACGGTTTCGTCCAAGTCGATAATGGCGGCCTTCGTTACGGGGTTTCGAATGCGCTGGCCAACGGTGCCGGCGCTGGTAATATCGCCATTAAGAATGCCGGCTTTATTGATTTAAATGGGTATAACACCACGTGGAACGGCGTGATTGGTTCCGGTCTCGTGACGAACTCCGCAGCGCAGCCCGTTACGCTGACCGTGGGGTATACGAATGTCAACCCCCGCTTTGATGGTACCATTGCCCGCGGCATCACGCTCGAAAAAGTCAATACCAATGCGCTGACACTGGGTGGCGTGAGCGCCGCCTACGATACGATCCAATTGAAAGGCGGTGTCTTAGCCTTGGATCCCGTGTGCCGCGTTCTCGGCGGTGTCAACCAGACCGCAGGCACAACATTGCGCGTCAATGGCAGTGTGGGATTGCGCGCAGAGTATTTCGATAATTCGACAACGGGGACGGGCGGAACATGGAGTGAATCGGGACGCACTTTGACTGAGCTCAATACGTATCTCGCACGTTTTATTCCCGCGCTGGTTACGGATTGCGCCTCGTTCGGCAGTATCTTTGACTCCACGGCTTCCGGCACCAATTTTCCCGGGGTCTATTCGAATAGTGCGTGCTCTTATTTTACGACGCGCTGGACAGGCCGGTTTTACGCCGCAACGGAGGGTACATATACGTTTGACATATTTGCAGATGATGGATGTTTTCTCTATTTAGATGGTACGCAGGTGGTTAACAACCAGACAGGAAACGGCAGTGCAGCGGGGTCGGCATCGTTGACTGCCGGGTGGCATGATATTACGATCTTTTTCTATGAGCGCAACGGCGCTCAGGTGGTGCGTGTTGAAATGACGCCTCCGGGAGGAAGTCGCGCGTACTTGCCGTTGTCCCTGTTGAGCCTTGGCGACGACGGGACATACATTGGCGGTCTTTCATCCGCAGTGGGTGGACAGTGGATTATTGCATCCAATGCGCTGGCCATTGTGAATCAAGCTGATTCCGCCACCGCGCCTGTTCTGGTCGGCGCGGTGAACGGATGTGCAACCGTGATTAAGCAAGGTGCTGGCGCCTGGACATTGCAATCTGCGAATACCTATGATGGTTGCTTGCGCGTTCACGACGGAAGCGTGACGTTGCCAGCCTCCAATCTGTTACCGGCTTCACTCGTGTTGGACGGCGGAACGTTAGTTTTGAATACCCTGTCACAGGTGAATGGTTTATCTGGTACATCCGCTGGATTTTTGCGCGTGACTGGTGCCGCAACGGTGACGAATCAGCAAAATACGGCGGCGGTCTTCCAGTCAGCGGTGGCAGGTGATGCGCTCAACGCCGTGTTTTCAAAAACCGGCGCTGCGGATTGGACTGTCGCGGGTGACTGGACGCAGTATTCGGGACGCGTCAGTGTGGTCAAGGGCCGGCTGCTGATTGCTGACGGAGCCGCATTCGGAACCAATGTGTTTGATGTGGCCGCTGGAACTGAGCTACTCTTTACCAATACCCAGCCCATGGTCTTTTCTGCCCGGATTGCGGGGAATGGCAGTGTGCGCGTCGGCGGAACCGGCAAGGTCACCTTCGCAGCGTTGCCGAATGGACTTGTTGTTGAAGCAGGCTCAACGGTTGAACTGAATGCGAGCAGCTTCGGCGAAGCGATTGCAGTCAACGGCGCGTTGACCAACAGAGGTACCGTTGTCTTTGCAGGCGCCGGTTCCTATCTGCTGGGGAACGACGTGGTCAGCACGGGACAGCTTATCGCACGTGACGGTGCAATCGTACGCATGGCCGAGGGAATATCGCACGATGCTACGGTCACGCTCGGTTCGGCAACCCTGAGCTTGGATGGCGGTGCAATCACGATGCCCTTTGTTGTGGATCAATGGGCCTATAACTGTCTGTCAAATTCGCTTCCGGTTACGAACGTTGTCGGGGTGCTGAATGGACAGATGCAATTGACCACACCGCTGAGCAATTTGCGTTCTGTAGCCTGTTACCGTCGCCAGGTTTCGACATCGCAATCCTTTGTGATCGACTTAACCTTCCGCGGATATGGTGGAGGCGATGGTTTTGCGGTCTTGTTCCATACCGATAGCCGTGGACCTGTCGCGCTTTCGTCGGGATGGCATAAAGGTATCAGCGGGTTGAGTCCCGATTTTGGATTCCAATACTATTTGATGTCCGGCAATGCCTATTTTGGTTGGGTTGACAACGGTAACGTTACCGCCTGGCCTTCGTTTGATAGTCCGACCGATCTCTTTGGGCAGAAGGGCGGCGCGCTCTTTACGGCTCGGTTGAGCTATGACGGCGCAACCATGATCAGCGAATTCTGGCAAAACGGCAACTATGCGGCCCTGACCAATGAGCAAGCAGGTGTTAAGCTGCGCGCATTAGGTGAGAACGCATACCTTGGCTTGTTTGGCGGAACCGGTGGTTTGACTGCGCGGCAGGTTGTTGAGACATTCTCGTATGTGCCGCAAACGACGCCCTCCTCCGCTGCCATGTCTATTGAGGTCGAAGCGGGAAAACAGGCGGTTCTTGAAGGCATTTCCACGAACATGTCCGTGACACTCGGGGACATCATTTTGCATGATGCAACGCGTCTGACGATTGATTGCGCTGCGGATTGCAGTTTCCGCAATGTCATCAATGCGGGGGCAAGCGAACTCGTGCTGAACCGTGCGAATACCGTTACGGGCACGGGGACAAACTGGCTGCTCGCCACGAGCGGTGCGGTTCAATTCTCAGGAAAATGGTCTTTGCCTGAGCAGGTCTACGTACGTATTTCCGGGCAAATCCCTGAAATCGGCAGCGTTGTTCTGGCTGATTTTACCGGAGCGTCGCTCCTCAGCGCAACGGCGTTCATTTTCGACGACATTGAACAGACCAACGCTTCGCTGTTCTATGTCAATGATCAGTTGTGCATCACCAAGACACGGGGCAGCCTGCTGATTCTGAAGTAAAGTCAGCGCAGCACTGTAAAAAAAGAGGGCAGGCATCGTGCGATGCCTGCCCTTTGTTGTGCGCTGTACAGCAACCGTCAGCGGGCGATTTCCGTATCGGTAAGATAGCAGGCGGGGTCGACACCCCAGAGTTCACCAGTTGCTGCCTCTGCGCGCGCGCGGAAGTTGCCGCCGCAGACATCAAGGAAACGACAGGTCTTGCAGCGGCCCGTGACGCGCTCTTTTTTCTGACGCAGCTGAGCCAGCAATGAATCAGCAGGCGGATTGCCCCAGATTTGACTGAACGGTTTTTCAAGGACATTGCCCACTGGTTTTGTACGCCAGAATTGATCCGGGTACACCGTGCCATCCCAGCTGATGCAGGCCAGCCCATGCCCTGTGCTATTGCCGCCATTCATGCGCATGAGTTGCATGACTTCATCGGCATGTGGATTCTTCTCGCGCAGCATGCGCAGGTAGAGATACGGGCCGTCGCAGTGATTGTCCACGGTGAGGACTTCAATGGGGAAGCCTTTGTCGTGCATGGCCTTTGTTTTATCAATAATGACGTCGAGCGTCGCCCGGCGAAGCTCCGCAGGCAGATCGTGGCTGGCGATATCGGCGCCTCGTCCGCAGTAAACGAGATGATAGAGGCAGATGCGCGGAATCTGCTCAGCCTCCATCAGATCGAAAATCGCAGGGATATCCGCAACATTATCCTGCGTCATGGTGACGCGTAAGCCCACTTTGACGCCCGCTTCGCGGCAATTCCTGATGCCGTTCAGGGCCTCCTTGAAGGCGCCGGCTTTACGCCGGAAACGATCGTGCACCGCTTCGCTGCCATCAATGCTGATTCCAGCATAGGAGGCCCCAATCGCCTTAATTTGCGCGGCTAATGCAGGCGTAATGAGCGTGCCATTGGTTGAAAAAACAACGCGCAGCCCTTTTTGTGCGGCATGTTTTGCAAGCGTAAGAATGTCGGGGCGTGTGAAGGGTTCACCGCCGGAAAAGAGAAGCACCGGTGCACCAAAAGCCGCCAGATCGTCGATGACGGTAAGTGCCTGTTCCGTGGAAAGCTCGTTTCCGCAATTCTGGTCAACAGAGGCATAACAATGCGTACAGGCGAGGTTGCAGCGCGAGGTCACGTTCCAGACCACAACGGGTTTTTTATCCTGTGAGAACTGGAGCAGATGGCTCGGCAATTTTGCCGAGTGACGCCCATAACGCAGGGGATCCGAAACCTCAACCTTGTTCAAATAGAGTTTAGAAATTCCAATCATGTTTTTTTTCGGTAGCTACCGTCCTTCCCTTGTTTTTTACAATAGCAAACTTGATAACAGAATGCAATTCGTGATATGCTATCCGCACGTGAGGGGCGTCTGCGGCTGTTCATTGCGACCTTCAATTATACTAAAATTTTAGGCAATAATTGAACGCTGTATACGTTTCTATACATAGTATTTAATAATTTGGGTTGAAGGAGTCACGATGCATCAGAGCCTGCGCAGTTTGCTAATTTGTGGAAGTCTCTTGCTGGTCAGTACGTCTTGGTGCCAGCAAACTCCAACCAATGCCCTCAATCGTCCCCGCTTGCCGGGCGGATTAGGCAGCAATTTTATCGAGCGCTACGTTTTATCACCGGAGTTTCGCGCGGAGCATCATGTCACGGACGCGCAAGCGGCGAAAATCAAAGCGGAGCTGGATGCGCTGGAAAAAGAGGTGTTCCGGCTTGAAGCTGAGGTTGCTGGTTTAGCGCGGCAACAGGCGGATATGGTCCGCCGGTTGATGGACGATTCCGCAGTATCCGAGGAAGGGCTCTTCATCCTCATTGAAAAGATCGGTAAAGACCGCATGGCGCAGGCGAAAATCGCCATGAAACGGTTGGTGGTCATCCGCAACAATTTAACATCCGAGCAGCGCAAGCATGCGATGAACAAACTGGTGGAAGAGTATGAGCGGCGTCAACAGGAGCGTATGCTGTCTGAAAAGCCACCGGTCGTGAAGTTTCCCCCGGTCTTAAAGTAGTATCATAGGGGTGCTCCGAGTAAAATGGCCATGACGGTATTAGCCTGCATCGCAGCGGCAATGCCCACGCGCGGGGAAGATGGAAAAGACTGTTTTTCAGCAGAAACGGCGGATACGCCATCGCCAACAACGTAGAGCGTACTGCCGAATTTCCGGACGCGCATTTCATTGGATTGCCCAAATCCGGCAAGCCCCGTTGCAGCAACAAGCGGTTTCCCGTAAGGGAGTAATGTGGAGATCAGCATGTGTTTGCTGGCTTCTGCGTCGAACGCCTCCACGATGATATTGCAGGTGTCAAAAAGCGCCCATGCATTTTCCGCGGTAACGCGCTGCGTGTGGAGGGTAAGGTCAAGGTCCGGATTAATGCGCAGCAGATTAGTGCGCAACGCCAGGGTCTTGAACTGATCCAGCTGGTCCGCAAAATAAAACTGGCGGTTCAGGTTGCTTGCGCTCACGCGATCAAAATCAACGATAACAAACCGGCTCAATCCCGCACGAACCAGATGCATGGCGCAGTTTGAGCCTAAGCCGCCGGCACCGGCAATGCCGATACGGGCCGTCTGCAAATGGGTTCGCTGACTGTTGGTTAAATAGGCGTTCGGATTCATCGCTTATCCTCCTCCGACAATGTGCAGGATATTTAGCTCATCGCCTTCGTGCAAAATGATGTGTGCGAAGTCCGCGGTTTTAAGTACGATCTCGTGGTTGAGTTCAACAATACTATGCTGCGTTTCAAGCTGTTTTTGTGCAAAGAAATCCGCCAGCGTTTGCGCTTCGGTTGTCAGCGCGTTTCCGTTGACTGTCAGTGTCATGGTCGTGTCCTTTTTAGTTTGTCGTGTTTAGTCAATCTTCTCGATGATACCGCCGCCCAGTAAAAGATCGCCCGCGTACAGAACAGCGGATTGACCGCGTGTCGCTGCGCGTGTCCCCCTCGGGAAATACAGCTCCGCGGTGTGCGCGTTTTGTGACAGCAGCAGTTCAGCCGGCGCCGGAATCGCGGCGGAGCGGAGCTTAACATCAACCCGCGGATCGAGTGTTTCAGGTGTCTTCGATACCCAGTTACAGTCCGTTAATCGCACGTGATGATGGATGGTTGCGGCGTTTTCGTCAACGACAACTTCATTGCGGCAGGCGTTGATTTCAACCACATAGAGCGGTTTTCCTTGACCGCTAAGATGCAGGCCTTTGCGTTGTCCGATGGTGAAATTCCAATGGCCTGTATGCGTTCCGAGTATCCGCCGGTTACGGTCCACAATCGGACCTGGCTGTGCGTCAACGTGCAGCAATTCGCGGTAATCACCGCTGTAAAAATCCTGACTGTCTTTTTTCTGTGCCACGTCAAGGTTCAGGCGTCGGGCATGGGCACGCACCGCCTGTTTGGTGAGCGCCCCAAGAGGGAAGAGCACGTTTTCAAGTTGGTGCTGCTGCAAGCGATAGAGAAAATAGGATTGATCTTTGAGCAGATCCACGCCTTTGCGCACGCCCCATCGGTTGTTTTCGCGTGCGACGCGCGCATAATGTCCAGTTGCGAATGCATCAAACTTCACGCCGGAGGTGCGCGCCATGTCGAGCAGGACGCCAAATTTCATGAGACTGTTACAGCGTATGCAGGGATTGGGTGTCCGACCTTCAAGATACTCCCTGCGGAAATATTCGAGCACGATCGCTTCATACGCCTGAGCGCAATCAAAGACATGGTAGGGCACGGACAGCTGCTTGCACAGTGCTGCTGCCGCGCGGATATCATGTGCTTCATGAGGCCCGAAACACGCATCTGCCGCGCCCCCTTGATAGCGTCCGTCAGACCATATTTTCATCGTGATGCCCTGCACGATATGGCCTTGTTCTTTCAGCAGGGCAAACGTTACGGCCGAATCCACACCGCCGGATAAACCAACAGCAATGTTCAAAGGAGCTCCTTGCGTCGTGCGACAGAGGATGTTAAAAGTCTACCGCAATGGTTGTGAATATATGCGCACGTGTTCAATAACATTCAGGCGTGCAATTTAAGGAATGGACTGTTCGTCCATCACCGTGCTCAATGTGATTTCATCGAGTGCGGCCAGCAGTTTCTCATTGACTTGATTCCAGACTGTGCGCGCGCAACAGGTCGCGGCGCGCGTGCAATCAGGATGATCATTCAAGCAGGGGACCAGCTGAATAGGCCCCTCTGCGGCCACAAGAATATCGCGCACCGTGAGCGTATGCGGATCGCGCGTCAGTATGCAGCCGCCGTTGACACCGCGCACAACTTCGAGCAGGCCCGCCTCTTTGAGCGGCGTGATAATCTGCCAGAGATATTTCTGCGAGATTCCCTGACGCTGCGCAATCGATTGAAAAGAAACTGGGTGCGCAGTTCCCTGACAGGCAATATCGGCGAGTGTCCGTAACGCGTAGCGTCCTTTGGTTGAAATGCGCATGGCGCGGGTCTCCTATTCACATGAGGCGAGCGCCTCGTTCAACGCATCCAGAATATCATCGATATGTTCAAGCCCGATGGAGAGTCGGATCATTTCCGGCGCAACGCCCGATTTCTTCAAGTCCTCGGGCGAGAGTTGCGAGTGCGTGGTGCTCGCCGGGTGAATGATTAAGCTCTTCGCATCGCCGACATTCGCCAGCAGGCTGAAGAGCGTGATGGTGTCGACGATCTTCATTGCTTCTGCAGCCGAACCCTTGACTCCGAAAACGACCATGCCGCCCGCGCCGTTCGGCAGATAAGTCTGCGCGTAGGGCGTGCCCTCGAGTCCAGGGTGTTTGACCCAGGCGACCTTCGGATGGTTTCTCAGAAAGGTCGCGACACGATAGGCGTTCTCGCTGTGCTTGGCCATGCGGAGCGCAAGGGTTTCAACGCCTTGAATAAAGATCCATGCCGCATCCGGCGCCAGCGTAGCCCCCTGATTGCGCAAGCCTACGGTGCGCAGGCGCAAAATAAACGCCAGCGGATTGAGCGGACCAAGATCATGTGCAAACCGCAAGCCGTGATACCCGCGATCCGGCTCGTTGTAGAGCGCAAACTTCGGATCGGTCCAATCAAACGTACCGGCGTCGATGACGACACCGCCAATCGCGGTGCCATGGCCGCCAATCCATTTGGAGAGCGAGTGAATCACAATATCCGCACCGTGTTCGATCGGGCGCAGAAGTGTCGGCGGCGTAAACGTAGCATCCACGATCAAAGGCAAGTGATATTTTTTTGCGAGCGCGGCATAGCCGGCGATATCCGCGACATCGAGTCCGGGATTACCGACAGTCTCGATATAGATGGCGCGTGTTTTTGCGTTGATCGCTGCTTCGACCGCTGCGAAATCGTTAACTGCGGTCCAACGCACCGAGATGCCTTGTTGGGGCAGGATCGCGTCGAACTGGGTAAACGTCCCGCCGTAGAGGTTGTTCGCCGCGACAAATTCATCGCCTTGGCGCAGAATATTGGTGATCGTGAAATAGATCGCTGCTGTGCCACTGGCGAGCGTTAAAGCGGCAGCTCCGCCTTCCAGCGCCGCGAGACGTTTTTCCAACACATCGTTCGTGGGATTCATCAGACGCGAATAGATGTTCCCCAGTTCACGCAAGGCAAAGAGGTCGGCACCATGTTTCGAGTCGCGAAAATTGTACGCCGTTGTCCGATAAACCGGTACCGCGCGTGCAAGCGTTGTTGGATCCGGTACTTGACCTGCATGCAAGGCCAATGTCTCGAGGTGATACTTTTTTTCACGCATGAGAGGCCCCTTATTGTTCCGTTTCAAACAGCCAGGTGGAAAGATAGCGTTCACCCGTATCAGGAAGGAGCACGACAATCCGCTTCCCCGCGTTTGCCTCCTCGTTCGCGTATTTCAACGCAACGGCGAGCGCTGCGCCCGATGAGATACCAATCAGCAAGCCTTCCTGTTTTGCCGCAGCCCGGGCCGTAATACCCGCTTCTTCCGCGGAGACGGTGACGACCTGATCGACCACCTTTGCATCATAGGTGCTGGGAATAAAACCGGCACCGATGCCTTGGATCTTGTGCGGACCAGGTTTACCACCGGAGAGGACCGGCGAGGCATCGGGTTCGACGGCCACGATCTTTACGGATGGAAGGCGTTGCTTCAAGGCTGCACCGACACCTGAAATGGTTCCCCCCGTGCCGACGCCGGCAATAAAGATATCGACCTTTTCATCGGTGTCGCGCAAGATTTCAAGCGCGGTCGTACGCCGATGGATATCCGGATTGGCCGGGTTCTCAAATTGCTGGAGAATCATGGAGCCGGGGTACTGCTTCTGCAGCTCCTCGGCCTTTTGAATCGCTCCGCGCATGCCCAATGTGCCGTCGGTCAGAACGAGCTCCGCACCATAGGCCTTCAGCAGTTTACGGCGTTCGATGCTCATGGTTTCCGGCATGGTGAGGATCAGGCGGTAGCCCTTTACCGCTGCAACAAGCGCAAGGCCGACTCCGGTATTGCCGCTGGTCGGTTCAATCAATAACGCACCCGGCGCAATACGTTTTTCGCGTTCCGCAGCTTCGATCATCGCTAAGGCAATCCGATCCTTGATGCTGGATGCAGGATTGAACGACTCGACTTTTGCCAAAACTTCCGCTTTTCCCGTGTTCAGCCGGTTGATACGAACAAGCGGCGTATTGCCGATCAAATCCGTGATATGGTTCGCAATCTTACTCATGATGTACTCCTCGTGTTATGCGAATGACTGCTTGATGTCCTTGTGCTGATCACCTTAAAGTAAAACGAAACAAATGTCAATCACTTTTGTAGACATTCAGCGATACGCACACCGTTATGTGCGCGCATGCTGGGTAAATGCGCACAGGTTGTTCAGCAGTTTCTGATCCTCTTCGATGCTTCGACCCCGCGTTGTGAGATAGCCGCCGGTGATGATGCTGTTGATTCCGCTGAGCATCAGGAGTCCTTGAAAATCCTTCATGGTGGTCTCCCGTCCAGCGGCAAACTTGATCATCTTGTGCGGATTGATTAAACGGAAAATGGCAAAGGCCTTGGCGACATCCGCGGGTTCCATGATGGGCAGATGTTCCAGCGGTGTTCCCGCGATGGGCAGCAAGACATTGAGCGGGCAACCCTCCACATTGAGTTCGCGGCAGGCGATTGCCATTTTGACGCGATCGTGCCACGTTTCGCCAAGGCCGAAGATACCGCCGCAGCAGATGCTCACGCCGAATGCCTGCAAGTACCGGATGGTCTGGATCTTCTCCTCAATCGAATGGGTATCCGCAATCAACTCGCGGTAACGTTCGGGATTGGTCTGGAGATTCATGTTGTACCGCCATGCGCCGTGCTCCGCCAGCAGGCGCGCCGTGGTTTCGGAGAGGATCCCGATCGAAACACAGAGTTTCAGGTCTGGAAACGTTGCGCGCAGCGCATCCATGCAGACGAGGATTTTTTCAAACTCCGGCGTGACTTCCCGATAGCCAAACCCGCTGGTGACAATGCCGAACGTCCGCACGCCTTGGTCATAGATTGTCTTGGCGGATTGTACAAGCTCGGATGGTTCTAAAAGCGAATAGGTCTCAATACCGGTTTGATGAAATCCTGATTGTGAGCAGAACTTGCAATTCTGCGAGCAGACGCCGGATTTCGCATTCACAATTGAGCAGGAAATAAGTTTCGGGGCAAAGCGATCCCGCACTTTATTGGCTAGGGAGATGAGATCGAGAATGTCGCAGCCCTCAAGCTGCGTAAGGGCCAGTGCCTCGGCCTCCGAAAGGGAGTTTCCGTCTAACACTTTATAGGCTGTGGTGATTGCTGGATTCAAGAACATGTCGGAAGTCCTTTTTTTGTGAAATGGAGGGGATCGCCGCGCTCTCCCCAGGTGATCTCCTCACCGATGGATTGAACGCGCCCTTGCAGGCAGTTGCGGCACTGCGCCGCATTTTCATCCAAACAGGGTTTGTTCGCGTAGAGCTGATAGTTCGCACGATAGTGAACATCTGTGACATTGGGCATGATCACGTTTGCTCCCGCCAGCAGGCCTTTTTCACGTCCCTCGTCATCGAGGGCCTGCAGAGCTGTCGTCGCGGCGATATTGATATCGTGCAGCTGCAACCGGGTCACGGCGATCATTTTTAATCCGAGAAGCAGTTGACGCCGCCGGAACTCATCATCCACGGTCAGGCCATGTCCCAAGGGCGTATCGGCATGGGGAATGTAAGGCCCCATGCCGATCATATCCAGATCGAACTCCGTGAAAAAGATCAGATCATGCGCCAGGTCGTCGAGCGTCTGTCCCGGCAGACCGATCATCACGCCGCTGCCCACTTGATAGCCAATCTGTTTCAGCAGGGTCAGACAGCGCATCCGCGCATCAAAGGAATGATCCGCGGGATGCAGCTGCGCGTATAACGCAGGATTCGAGGTCTCCATGCGCAAGAGGTAGCGATGCGCCCCCGCCGCTTTCCAGCGCTGGTAGGTTTCAGCGGTTTGCTCTCCGAGACAGAGCGTGATGCCCAGCTTTCCCTGCGTCGCCTGAGTCAATGCTGTCAGGATTTGCTCGACCTGCTGGGTGTGTTCCTCGGAGATCAGTTCGCCGGACTGCAACACAACGGAACCATAGCCTTGTTCGTATGACCAGAGCGCCATGCGGATCACGTCATCGGGCTGCAGCGCATACCGTTCGACTGCGTGGTTACTTTTGCGGATTCCGCAATAGTAGCAGTCCTTGCTGCACGCGTTACTCTGTTCGACAAGGCCACGCAAATGGACGCGTTTACCCACCGTCGCGCATTTGACGCGATACGCGGCGTTGAAAAGCGCGTCTGGCTGGTCGCAGGCGAGAAGCGACACGATCTGCGCATGCGTCAACGTTTTCGGCGCACGTATGGCTTGTGCAAGAAGGTGTTCGATCATGCTGTATCCTTGGTTACGTGAATCATGAAAAGTCGTGAATAGTGGCGCACTGTAAAGAAATTCGAGTAAAAAGTCAAGCAAAATGCTGGAGAATGCGGGGTTGTGTGGAAGACCCTTGCAAAATCGTGCGGGTCCGCGTATAGTACAGGCAAATTAACGACGTAACATGCAAGGAGGTCCTATGTCCAGAATCGATACTGTACGTGCACGTGAAATTTTAGACTCCCGCGGCAATCCCACCCTCGAAGTCGAAATCACTCTGGATTCCGGCCTTGTCGGTACAGCGGCGGTTCCCTCCGGTGCTTCAACCGGAGCCAATGAAGCGCTGGAATTGCGCGATGGCGATGTCTCCCGCTATGGCGGCAAGGGTGTTTTGAAAGCCGTAGCGAATGTCAATGCGCAGCTTGCGCAGGCCATTGAAGGCATGGAAGTGACCGATCAGACCGGCATTGATGCGGCCATGATTCAGCTGGATGGCACGAAGACCAAGGAGAAGCTCGGCGCGAATGCGATTCTGGGTGTCTCGCTGGCTGCGGCGCATGCAGCAGCCGCGGAACTCCGCCTGCCGCTGTTCCGCTATATCGGCGGCGTGAACGGCAAGGTGCTTCCGGTCCCCATGATGAATATCATCAACGGCGGCGCGCACTCCGATGCACCGATCGCGTTTCAGGAGTTTATGATTCGTCCCGTAGGCGCGCCAACCTTCGAAGAGGGCTTGCGCATGGGTGCTGAGGTCTTTCATAGCCTGAAGAAGCTGCTGGCGAAAAAAGGATTAGCTACAGCGGTTGGCGATGAGGGCGGTTTTGCGCCGTGTTTCAAGGGCGGGACCGACGAAGCGCTCGAGTCCATTCTCAGCGCTGTCGAGCTGGCCGGTTATCGTCCTGCCGAAGATATCCGGATTGCCTTGGACTGCGCCTCCAGCGAGTTTTATCGAGAGGGAATCTACGATTACAGTACATTCGAAGGTGAAAGCGGCAAAAAGCGCACGGCAGAAGAGCAGATCGATTATCTTGATGATCTGATCAGCCGCTATCCGATTGACTCGATCGAGGACGGTATGGCTGAAGCGGACTGGAAGGGATGGACTGCGTTAACCGAACGTATTGGTAATCGTTGCCAGCTGGTAGGCGATGATCTCTTTGTGACCAATACCGAATACCTCGAGAAGGGGATTAACGTCGGGGCTGCCAATGCGATTCTCGTCAAAGTAAATCAGATCGGCACCTTGACCGAGACGCTGGATGCCATCGAGATGGCCCATCGTGCCGGCTATGCGGCGGTGATCAGCCATCGGTCCGGCGAGACGGAGGACACGACGATTGCCGATATCGCGGTGGCGACCAATGCGGGTCAGATCAAGACGGGATCGCTCTCGCGTACCGATCGTATCTGTAAATACAACCGCTTGCTGCGCATTGCGGAGATGCTGGGTGATTTAGCACGGTATGGCGGGTAAGGAAAAAGGGAGCGCTGGTTTGCGCGTCCATCAGCATGCACGGGAAAAACCGCATGCGACGGATGTACTTTACCTTGCAGTTTGCGGCGCGCTCAGCTAGAGTTAGAGGTCATGAAAAAATATGTGCTGAAGCGGCTTCTGGAGATGATCCCGACGACAGTCGGCGTCCTGGTGCTGACCTTTATTCTGTTTCATGTGGTGGGCGGTTCTCCGGCTGAAGTCGTGTTGGGCAAAAATGCAACGGCGGATGCACTGGCCGCATTTGACGCGCGTTTTGGCTATGACAAACCGCTTCTGTTCGGCCGCTGGGCGCCCATTCGCGCGCTGGGCGTAAAGGCTGAAAAGCAGCCTTACGAAGCGCGGGTTGAACTGCCGTTGCTTTATACGCTTCATGCGGGCACCTACCGCGTGCACGCAGCGGACGCGGAAATTGCGGTCTGCGATGAGAAAAATGTTCAGACAACACGAGCGCTGCGTGCCATCAAAAAAAGTCTGCAGTTCACGGTTGCGCCGGGTGAAAAGGTGACTTCTCTTACTGCGCGCGGTATAACCGCGTATCGGCTTGAAAAGCAGAATCAGGGATGGCTTGATTCGCAGTTTATCAACTACCTGGTCGCGTTGGTTCACGGCGATTTTGGCATTTCCGTGGAAGCGAGTCGCCCGGTGACACAGATTCTTAGAGGCGGGGTGATGCCTTCGCTCGCGCTGACCGTTCCAATCTTGGTTGGAGGAACAGTCCTGGGCCTGATGCTGTCGCTGATCTGCGCCGCGTGGCGCGGCGGATTCACCGACCGCTTGATCTTGGTGCTCTCGACGGTGTTAATGAGTGTGAACTATGTGGTCTGGGTTTTAGCGGGACAGTTCATCCTTGCTTTCAAGCTCCGCCTTTTTCCGATCTGGGGCTTTGAGCATTGGACCTATTTGCTGCTGCCCGTCATCATTGGCATCGTCAGTGGACTGGGACGCGACATTCGCTTTTTCCGCGCCGTGATTCTCGATGAAGTGTACAAACCGTATGTGCGCACCGCGCAGGCGAAAGGACTTTCGGGTACAACGATCATGCTGCGCCATGTGATGCGCAACAGTCTGATTCCGGTCGTGACCTATGTCAGTCTCTCGATCCCGTTCCTCTTTACAGGAAGTCTGCTGCTGGAAAGTTTCTTTGGCATTCCTGGATTGGGTAATGTCAGTCTGAATGCCATCAATTCCTCCGATATGGCTGTGGTGCGCGCTGTCGTTATTGTCGGTGCCTTGCTCTATCAAGGGGTCAATCTCGTGACCGATGTCTGCTATGCTTATCTTGATCCACGCGTACGCATGGGCTAAGAGGACATTTAGTCCATGAGTTCAAGCTCGATCCGATCCACTTCGACTGCGATGGCTTGTCCGATCAGCTCAATATTCAGGATGACCTTGGTCTGTTTCGCAAGGCGAGCAACGCGGCCTTCAACTCCCATAAATGCTCCGGAAACAATCCGTACCTTTCGTCCTTCAACAAGGGGAGCCGTTGTCTGCAGCGAGGGATTAATCTGCAACGCGCGGCGCACCATGACGAGATCCTTCAACATCTTGCGCGTGTTCTCAGGTTCAAGGATCTTCGATACCAGATTCGTCTTGAGAATATCCAGGCGACGTTGCGGATCCAGTTTGACAAATACATAGCCGGGGAAGACCGGCATATTGACTGTCACCATACGGCGCTGCACACGGTATGATTTTTCACGCAGGGGAAGATAATACGGAATTGAATAGATCGCGCAATACTCCGTGATTTTCTTCTCAGTGCGCGGTTTGACAAAGAGGACCTTCCAGTACAGCATAGACTTAATTCATTAAGCTGTGAATCGGAGCTGGAATATGACCGCCGCGCATGACAAAGCGTTCCGCTCCCTCCATGCTGGCGGGCGAGGTAATAACCCCGGCGCCAAAGAGGCCGCCGAAATCAATGTATTCGCCAGGTTTCGAATCAGGCACGGGGATGACGCGCACGCCCGTGGTTTTGCGGCTCGTAATACCGATGGCGGATTCGTCCAGGATGATGCCGGAAATCGTCTGTGCCGAGGTGTTGCCGGGCAGCAAGATCATGTCCAGACCGACTGAGCAAACCGCAGTCATGGCTTCGAGCTTTTCCAACGTCAGCGTGCCATCAGTCACGGCCTGCGAGAGCGCATGGTCTTCCATAACCGGGATGAATGCGCCGGAAAGTCCTCCCACGGAACTGGAGGCAAATGAACCGCCTTTCTTGACCGCATCGTTCAGCAGCATGACTGCCGCGGTTGTGCCGGGTGCACCGATCAGGCGGATGCCCATGCTCTGGTAGATCTCGCCGACGGAATCGCCGATGCGCGGTGTCGGTGCCAGCGAAAGGTCGACAACACCAAAGGGGATTTTCAAGCGATTCGCCACTTCACGGCCGATCAATTCGCCCGTCCGCGTTACGCGGAAAGCGGTATGCTTGATCTCTTCCGCGATTTCATTCAAGGTGGCTTCAGGATTATGCTGGATCATGCGGTCAATCGCGCGTTTGACAACGCCCGGCCCGCTGACGCCGACATTGATCACGCACTCCGCCTCGCCGGGACCGAGCAGCGCGCCCGCCATAAACGGATTGTCCTCCGGCATGTTCGCGAAAACAACGATCTTGGCGCATCCAAAACCTTTTGAGCTGCGCGTGGCATTCGCGGTTTGGATAATTTTTTCGGAAATCAGATTGACCGCATCAACATTGATGCCGGCTTTGGTGGTGCCGACATTAAAGGAGGAACAGACGCGCTTGGTCAGCGTCAACGCCTGCGGTAACGACTCGATGAGCGTGCGCTCGCCCGACGTCATCCCTTTTTGGACCAGCGCGGAGTATCCGCCAAGAAGATCGATCTTAACCTCCTCCGCGGCAGCGTCGAGTGCCTGGCAGACCTTGACTGCAGTTTCAACTGTATGCCCTTCTAAAAGCATGCTTACGGGCGATACGGCGATGCGCTTATTCACGATCGGAAGTCCATACTTGTCGCTGACTTCATTGCAGAAACGCACTAAATGTCCCGCCTTATCTTTAATGCGTGCATAGACGCGTTGCGGAAGCTGCTCAGCATCAGGCGTTGCGCAGACATTCAAGTTGATGCCGAGCGTGACCGCACGCACATCCAGGTTTTCCTCACGCACCATGCGAATCGTCGAAACAACATTCTGTCGTGTAATCATAAAAACGTATCGATCCTCGTGTAAGCCTAAAAAACAGGCGATAACAATTGCATAAAACAGCGGAAGGGTCAAGCATAGAGCAGGCTTACTCCGCTTCGCTCAGGTTAAAACAGAAGAGACGCGTTGAATCGCGCAGATAGATCCGGTTGCCGGCAACGATGAGCGGCCCCCATGCATCGCGCCCGGCCTTGTTCATCAGATCATAGCGTGCAAGGCGCTGGTAGCCAGCGCGCGAACAGCGGGCGATGGTCAGCGACCCCGTATCATTCAACAGAAAGAAATGGCCGTCGCGGGTCGCCACAAAAGGCCCGAGACCGAAGAGATCCTCTTTGCCGCTTGCCCAGACGCGTTCGCCTGTAAGTGTCATGCAGACCAACTGCTGTCGATCGCCACCGCCATCGCTCGGCATGACCGTGTAGAGGAGGCCATCATAAAAAATCGGGGTTTGCTGTTCGCAGGCAAACTGTTTTTTGTCCGTTTTAAAGAGCGTTTGCACGTGCCACGTGGCATTGGAGTGCACGACCTTAAACATCGCGCCGCCGGAACCGTAGCCCGCCGTCATAAAAAAGCGTCCATCCGTCAAGGGGGTGGGCGAGGGGGCTACAACGCTGGGCGCGAATGTCGTTGTCTTCCAAAGTATTTTTCCACGTTCCGGGCCCTCCGCGGCAACACCCACGATGCCTCCGATTGCCGCGTAAACGTAGTGGCGCTGATTTTCCACAACGAGCGTCATCACCGAGGCATGCGACATCTGCCAGCGATCGGGATTCGGTGTTTCAAACACGGTCTTCCCCGTCAGTGAATCAATGCCGCACAGCAAGGTGTTGGTTCCGGCTGGTGCGAGAATAACAACGCCGTCTGGATCGATCAGCGGGCATTGCCCGGCATACCAGAGCGGTACTTTTGAGCCGTAGCGCTCAACGAGATCAAGGCCCCAGCGATACGTTCCATTCGTTGCGCACAGGGCCAGCACGTGGCATTGGGGACCGAGCGAGACAACCGTTGTACCGTCGGTTGCGGTGACCGTTCTGGAGATTCCGTGATTACGCTTGGTCTGAACCGCATAAAGATGGTGCCAGAGAGTTTTACCGGTGTCCGCATTGATACAGGTCAGGCTGTCGCCATGCCGGCCTTCATCGTAATCCAGTACATAGAGACAGCCATGCGCAAGCGTAGGCATGGCGTGTCCGTCGCCCAACGCGATCTGCCAGCGTAGAGGTAAGGTTTTCTCTGGCCACGAGGCGGGCCACTTCTGCGCACGAGCGAGATTGTCGCGCTGATCGCCGCGAAAGCCCAGCCACGTCGCGGCAGTCGAGCCGGCCGAGATTTCCGGATAACGCTGGAAACATCCGTGAAGGTCAACCTGCTTGACCTGGGCTGCCGCCGTTGCTTCAGCCATCGATCCTTCGCGTGTGGCGGTGCGCACATGCAGCGCCTGCGATGCCGGTGTGCGTAACCACAGCTGCACGACCGTGAGTCCGATGATGCCGGCAAAAACAGCGAGCACTATAGGTAAGAATCGCATCCTGCGGTTACCTCAACATTTTTGTCATGATTCGACGCAGCAGGCGTTTCAGTGCAGTGTGCTGAATCCCCGCCAGAATGCGTTCCGTTTCATGCCGATAGTGTGCATACAGGAGATCCACGCGCGCATGAAGACCCTGTTTTTCGATTTGCTCGATAAGGGTTTCGCGTCCGCACGGATTATTCTTCCAGACCGAGGCCAACGCGGCTTGAATGTCGGGATTGTCGCTGGCGCACGCTGTTGCCAAATAGAGCGTCGGGCGCATGGAAAGCAGATCCGCCGCGCGTCCTGAGACAGAGCGGAAATCCTCGATATCATCCTGGATCTGGTACGCGGTTCCCACGGCGCGGCTGAAGGCCGAAAGGTGTTTGCAGGTGGCTTCATCAACGCCGGCGGCAATCGCGCCGACAAGCACAGCGACTTCAAAGGCCGCTGCTGTTTTACGCTCATAAATGTGCAGGACGCTCGCTTCGCTGACCGGCGTTGGCGACCGGCTGAACGCCAGCTCTTCGCCTTGCCCGAGACTGAGCGCGCAATGTCCTTTGGCCGCAACCGCGACCAGCTGTGCGCGGATCTCGCCCGAAAAGCGTGCTTGCGAGATCTGTCGATAGCCTTCACCGATGAGCCAGTCGCCTGCATTGATTGCCGCCGGCACGCCGTAGCGGCGATGGATCGTTGGTTCGCCATAGCGCTCATCATCGTTGTCTTCAATGTCATCATGAATCAGCGACGCCTTGTGAAAACATTCAACGCCGATCGCGGCTTCGCGGATCTGCGCCATGTCGCCACCAGCAGCTTCGAAAATCGCCGCCGTCAAGAGTGGTCGCCACCGTTTTCCGCCGGTCATCATCCAGGCAATGCCGATGCGCTGGGCCTCGGTCGTTGCCGGTCCCATCAGCGTATCAAGATTGTCCAGCGTGAACCACTGCTGGATGCGCCCCGCAACGCGCTCAAGGTCCGTGAACTCGTGCTTGCGCGCCTCTGAAGACGCGCGCAGATACGCATAGGCATAATCCAGATCCACTGCAGTTTCGACGCAACCATCCGTGAGAAGGGGAATGCCCTGGCCGGGAATGGCATGCTCGTTCATGATCGGGAAAATGCGCTGCAAGGATTCCATACACCCGATCCCGATCACGGCATCGACTTTACCGCTGGTGAGCAACTTGCTGACGACCGTTGTTCCCTCCGCAACAAGCGTGACATACCCGAGACGATCCGCCTCCGCTTGCAGATGGCCGATCGCACATGCACCGCATTGCGCACAGAGCAGGCCAAGGTTATCGCGCGTCGCGGTGCAGGCGACGCGCTTGGAAAGACATTGGGGCAAGAGGAGCAAACGGCGCTCAAAGGGAATGCCGGCAATCACATCCGCCCAGATCGCATTGTTCAGAAAGAGGGCAATGTACGGGATCTCCGTCGCGGGGGCAGTCAGTTTGCGGACAATGCACTGTGCATGCTGTATGAGTTCTTCGCGCATCAAGGGGGGAACCAGCGCTTCATGTTGCGCATACTGACGGATATGCGCCTCAAGCTCAGTACGTCGCGCGGACGCCATCAAGGGAATTCGTTCCTGACTATTTGCCTGTCTGTGCATAATCGCTACCAGATGATTTCGCGGGCTTCAAAAATAGGGCCGTCGTGACAGACGCGTCCGATCCATTCCGAACCGTCGGGACGCCGCAGAGCCTGTACACAGGCCAGGCATGCCCCGACGCCGCAGACCATGTGCTTATCCAGCGAGAGCCATCCCTTGCAGTCATGCTCGATCGCGCGCTGTCCAACCGCTTTCAACATGCCGTCCGGACCGCAGGCAAAGAGTTCAGCACGTTTGCGCTGCGCGGCAAATTGAGCGAGCAGTCGATCAAGAGGCCCCGTGACAAGACCGTGTTCCCCGTATGAGCCATCTTGCGTGGCCACGAGGAGCTCCCAGCCCAGTTCGCGGATCACATCGCAGGCCAGAATATCGTCCGCGCTGCGGCCACCAACCAGAACATAGCCTTTTTGCGGCAGCCGGCTGGCGAGAAAACAGAGCGGCGCAACGCCATACCCGCCGGCAATAAGGAGCGGTGTGCCTTCGGGGGTGAGCGGGAAGCCATTGCCCAGCGGACCCATGATCCGGACCTCACGCGCGGCTGTCAGCTGATTCATTGATGCGGTGCCGCGGCCTACGGTTTTATAGAGAATCTTCAGGATGCCCGATGCATCCGCAGAAAAAATACTGAACGGACGCCGCAATGCGGAATGCTCCAGATCCGGCAGGCGCACGTGAACAAACTGGCCTGGTTTTGCAGTGCGGGCAATATCGCCCGCCTGGACCGTCAGCACCCAGTATCCCGCTTGCAACGGCGTATGTTCAAGAATCGGACAGGATAAGTCGTACATACTCACTCAATTCGTAATTTGTGTTGAAGGAGGCGGATTCGCAAGGTCATCAATGACCGATTGCGCCTCCTTCGGATCAACGGGGACCTCTTCACGCGGAGTCGGCGGTTGCGGAGAGACGCGGTTAATTTCATCCTGGACGCTTGCAGCCGTGGCCATCTTGCCGGCGACGGTCAGGGCCTTTTGCAAGGCGCGCAGCTGCGTCGTATAGCGTTCAATGGCGGTGCGCTGGATTTCCAGGTTGTTCGCGCGCAAGTCTTCACGCTGCTGCAAAAACGTTTGCTGCATCGTGTTGATCTCTTGTGGGATCTTGACAATGTTGCGCAGCGCAATGGTGCGTTCCGTACCAAAACGAATGGCTTCTTTGCGTACGCTTTCCCATCCTTCGTAGTCGCCGGCGCGCTGAAAATAATCCATCAACTCGGTCAAACCCGCGACATACTTATCCGCCCATTGGCTGACGCGCAGTTCAGCGGCGCGCGTATTCTCCGCGGTCGAACGTTCAAACTCCACGCGCAGCCGTGTCAATTCATCGGAATAGATCGGTTCCGCTGCCGGCGTAGCCGGAATCAGCGTTTGCGCTCCGACGGTCGCCGTGCGCACGTCGCTGCGTACAATGCCGCTGACACTGAACAGGCGCGCATACGGTTGCAGCGCGGTATGGCCGAATGCACTGTCGTAACAGGCGATCGCCGGCGCATAGATAAAGCGCGACACCTGATTCATACCCTGTACGGCCGTTTTTCCCGCGACAAGCGGCAATGATAAGAGATAAATGAGAAGACACGCACAGGCGCAGGACACGATAAACCAGACGCGTTTGATTTTCCGGACATGATTCACAACCATACGGATGTGCTGGCAGTCCGGATCGTTCGGCGCGACGCTCTTTTGCAGTTCTTCGCAGATACGATCGGCATTGTCCCACTCCCGCTGGCGTAGCGCATTGCGCGCCCGCTGGAGATCGCGCGCCAGTATTTTCTCGGGGAATTGCTTTTCTTCCAGTTCGAATACGTGCTTGTCTTCGGAAAGCTCGCGCAATTGCTTGATGAAGTGCATCGCGCGTTCAAAATTCTCCACGCGGATATCCAAGGGAATCTGTTCTTTCAGCTGATCGCGCTTGGAAATTTTCTTTTCGGCCTCTTCGCGCAGCGCCGTCATTTCGTTGAGATAGGCGCGGCCCGATGGTCCAGCCGGCTCAAATCCATGCAGGCGTCCCGCGTAGAGGATGACCCGCTCAAAGCGACATTGGACCATGGCCTCGCGCATTTTCTTGAGCAAAATCAGAATCGTCTCGTACGAACGCGCATCAGCGCCGCAGTTGCTGCAGTACTGGACGCCCACAAAGGTTTCACCCCCGCATTCGGGACAGTTTTCTGAACCATCCCAGCCGCACTCCGCACAGAATTTCGTGGCGAGCGGATTGACGGCGTCGCACCACTTGCATCGCCAGGTGGTTTTGACGGTCGGCACTTCGATCCGCGTCTTGGTTTGCACCTGCGCAAGCGCTTCGGAAAATGCTTGTGCCGAGGGCCAGCGCAGCTCTTTATCCGTGGCCAGCGCTTTGACTAAGACCTCGCGCAACTGAATCGGGATATCCTGTTCGCGGAAATAACGCGGATTCTGTCCGGTTAGCACGAAATAGAGCACAGCGCCCAGCCCATAGACGTCGGAACGTTCGTCGGTCATGCTGGCATCGGATTCCTGCTCCGGTGCTCCATATCCCAGCGAGAGCAGTTTTTCCCCGGGCACTGTCAACTGATCTTCAGAGGGCTGACGCAAGCGCGCAAGGCCGAAATCGACAATCTTGGGTTCATTTGTCTTGTCGAGCAGGATATTGCTCGGCTTCAGGTCGCGATGGATCACCCCGCAGCTGTGGGCATACGCCACGGCACGTGAAATCTTGATCATCAAGGCGACGGCATCATCCATGGTCAGCTGTCCGCGCTCATTGATGTACTGATCGAGCGTCAACGGGTTGTTGGGCTTGACCAGACCGCCTTCCTGCTGGTTCTCATGGATCTTTGCGCTGTCAGGCCCCGCGATGTACTCCATGACAATGTAGGGGCCGTCATCGTCTTCACCCAGCGCGTAAATGTGAATGATATGCACATGGCTCAACGCGGCAACTGCGCGAGCCTCCTGCAAAAAGCGTTGCCGCAGGGAGGGATTCGCCTGCGCTTGATGGTTAAGCCGCTTGATGGCGACAAAGCGTCCCAGACGGCGGTCACGCGCGAGGTAGACAACGCCCATGCCGCCGCCACCGATTTTGCTGTAGATGGTGTATTGGTCAAAGAGCCGTTCATTCTGGAGCGTATCGAGCAGCTGCTCCCCTGCACGGGTCATGACCGTCGTACTGCTCTCCGCACTTCCAGCAGGTGGAATGCGGTCAGTCGGCGGGACTTGAACGCGAGTGGTGTTGTCGGTTTTCACACGTGCTCCTCGTACAGGTTTCAATTACGAATGAAAGGGTTTACGCGACATGTTGAACAAGGCCTCCAGCTGTTCGCTCAAGAGCGGCAGAAGCTGCTTTTTGCGCGACAAAATATCCTTGCACATGTAGATGCCCTCTTCGATGCGCGGAAAGGCTACTTTCTGAATAAATTCCGGGGCGCCAACAATCAAAAGCAAGGAGTTCAGCGCTGTCAAATCCGTGATCATCAAGGCCGCGAAATAGAGATCCTTGGCGGTGCAAGAGTTGCGCAGCTCGCCCAGTAACTCGTCTTTGCGATTCATCAAGTCATCGGTTGTGCTGACCTCGATCTGACTGATGGCGATCTTCTTTTCGCACACCGTATAGGTCTTCGCATCCATGCCTAAAATATCAACGGCGGGCACATCGCCCAGACGCTGTGCGCTGTTAAAGATATCGCGGCCGAACTGCTCCACATCCAGATTGATTAACCCCGCCAGATACTCGGCCATTTCCCGGTCCGTTGCCGTCGTTGTTGTCGAACGGAGTAAAAGGGTGTCCGTGAGAATGCCAGCGAGCAGAAGCGCGGCGATTTCCGGGGTCAGTGTCGCCTTCTGTTCAATGTACATGGTGGACACAATCGTTGCGGTTGCACCGACGACCCGATTAATGAAGGTAATGGGATAGTTCGTGGAGAAATTTCCCAGCCGGTGGTGGTCAATGATTTCCAGAATCCGGTAGTTGTTCATGCCCTCAACGGATTGCGTGAGCTCATTGTGGTCGACAAGAATAATGTCAAGGTTCGGCTCACGGATGAGATCGCCCTCCTCAAAAATGCCCACCACGCGGTTTGTCGCATCAACAACAGGCAGGCAGCGCGAATGCGATGCAGCGAGCGATTCGCGGATGGTGCGGACATAGCTGTCGATCTGAATCGGCTTGGTGGTCTCATCCGCCATGGTCCTTACAGGCGTTGAATAGAGTATCAAAAAGGCGGTTGACGATGTGTCATAGGGCGAAATCAGGACCGTCACCTTCTTCTCTTCCGCCAGTTCGCGGAGTCCTTTTGCCAACGGCATACCGTTGGTGATGATCACGGCGCGCGCACCATGTTCAATGCTGTAGCGCTGGATATCCTCGCGATCGCCCACGAGCACCAGCGCATTGGCGGCAATTTCCGTTTGGAGGTGACGATGGAACGATTCGTTCGACGAACCTGCGACAAGGATGCGCGACTTGACCACCTCATCTCCGCCGAAAACGACGATCGGCTGGGCTTTCAGCATCTGCACCAGAAGCGGCATGCTCGTCGGAATAATGGCCTTGTGGTTCGGGTTGATCTTTTTTGTGATATTCTGCGCAAAGGCATTGTAGTGTAAAACAGCCTTGTAATATCCCTGATCGTCCACCACGGGCAGCATCGGGATTTTCTCCCGGTCCATGGTTTCAAGGGCATCCCACAAGCTGGTTGATTCCGAGACCATGACCGGTTTGTCGGCAAGGAAATAGGAGACTTTGGGGACAAGATCGGGAATAAATTCAGGCGCTGGAATGCCAAAACGCTCTAGAATATACTCTGTTTGCGGCGTCAATTTGCCCGCGCGCGCAGGAAAACAGGAACTCCAGCCTTGCTGACGTTTCAGTGCCGCGTAAGCAATAGCAGATACAATGGAGTCCGTGTCGGGATTCCGGTGGCCAATGACATAAGTCTTACGTTTCATGCTCGATTTCTAATCCGTCGGTTAAAGTCTTTATTATACGGTGATTAGCGCATGAAAAGCAAGCTGTATAGAAATGCGGCAAAGGCGAATTTCACATGGCGGTATAGTTTTTTACGACAATATGTTTTGCATAAAAAGGGTCGAGGTTCAGTGGATTTTGAACTTTTTGGTCAAAGCTCGGCGCGTAGACTTTCCCGACGAGCGGATATTTGGCTCCGGCCAGCGCTTGATAGGGTAAAAGTTCGACATGCTGTAAGTTTGGGGCGTGGTCAAGGAGTCTGGCGAACCCTTCGATCGCCTCAGGTGAGTCGTTGACCGTTGGAATCACAGGGATCCGTGCACAGAAGGGTTTCCCGCTCTGCTTGAGCCATGCGAGGTTATCAAAGACGATCGCCCCATCACCCCCGGTCCAGTAACGGTGCGCTTCGGCATCAGGATGCTTCAGATCCTGCAGAATGAAATCCATGGCTGCAACTGCGCGCTGATAGTCCGGTAACGGTGCGAATCCCGATGTCTCAAGTGCAAGGTGAATCGGATGGAGCGCTTCGGCACACGCCAGCAGGAATTCGCTCTGATAGAGGGGTTCTCCGCCGGAAAACGTGATGCCGCCGCCATAGGTCGTGAAAAAGGCTTCGCGTTGACGCAGTTCGTTTGCAAGCGTGTGTGCGTCGATCGAACGTCCGCAAACCCGACCGGTTGTCAGCGTCTCCGGTACGGGATTGATCCCTTCCGGGTTATGACACCATGCGCAGTGCAAGGGGCAACCCTTGAAAAAGACCGTGGTCCGAATGCCTGGTCCATCGTGCAGACAGAACTCGCGGATATCAAAAATCGTCCCCTGTACGCTGCTCATGCGGATAGCTCGATGCGTTGAATGATCTGATCCTGATAGGGTTTATCCAATTCAACAAAATAGCCGCTCCATCCCCAGACGCGGACAATCAGGTGCCGGTATTTCTCTGGATGCCGCTGCGCGTCGAGCAGCTGCTCACGATTCACCGCATTGATCTGCAACTGGTGTCCGCCGCGATCAATAAAATACTTCACCAGACGCGCGACTTTGGCAACGCCATCCTCGAAACGGAAGGCACTATCATGAAGTTCAATCGTTAAGGGGCCTCCATTGACAACGCGCATCAGATGGGGCTTGGTAAAGGAGGTGATGAGCGAGATCGGACCGCGAATAGGAACATTCAGTGACGGTGCGTAATTGGCCGAGAATGGTTCACCTTTGAGGCGTCCATCCGGGGTCGCCGGCAATGCATTCGCATGCCAGATATAGTACATCGCCGAGCCGGTGCCTGGACGGAAAATGCCTCCTCGGCAGTTGCGCCGTCCCTTCCATGAGTCGGCAAAGGCGTCCAGCACCTGCACGGCGATCTCGTCAACGTCATCGCAGTCGTTGCCCATTTTCGGCGTCGAGGTCCGGAAAAGCGCCAACATGTCGGCGAAATTTGTAAAATCAGCATCCACAGCCGCAACAAGCTGCCGCAAGGAGAGCTTTTTCTCGGCATAGACCCATTTCTGGATGGTACTCAGCGAATCCGCTGCAACGGAAATACCGGTTCCATGAATGCCGAAATTGTTATAGCGATTGCCCTGACTGACATCCTTTGCGCGTTCGATACACCCGTCACACAAGACCGAAATAAAAGGTCCAGGCAGGATTTTAACATGCTGAAGCCGTTTTTCGATCTGCTCAGCGACGCTGTTCAACTGCTTCTTCACGTCGTCCATAAAGGCATTGAACGTCGAGGCGGTACTTGTCCGCATGACGGTATCCACCACGGCGGGGAACGAGACAGCATCGATATTCGGGATATCCATGCCCAAACCGGGGATGATGAATTCCCAACATGCGGCGACGGTATAATTGCGTGCGTCCTCGAGGCGATAACCCAACTGAGTCAAGCCTGGAATCACCACATCATCGTTGGCATATTGCGGAAATCCGATCCCGGCTTTTGTCAACTCCGTTGCGGCTTCAAGGATTGGCAGCGGCGTTGTCTTGGAAACACGCAGATTGATCTTCGGGTCAATCACCTTCAGCTCACACGAGGCTTTCAGGCACAATTCCGAAAGCGTATTAAACGCGTCGTGGCCTGCGGCATCAACACCGCCCAGCATCACGCTCTGACCGTTGTCCCCTTGTTGCACGCCAATATAGAGATCGGAATCGCGATTGCAGCTGATGAAAAACTCCTCCAGCAACTCCAAGGCGCTTTCGCGGTCTAACCGCCCCGCTTCCAGATCGCTTTTCAAGTAGGGGTATAAATAGCAATCAATACGCCCCAGTCCGTTATGGTATTCCCCTTCGCACCACAGGGAGTAGTGCAGAATACGGAGAAACTGCAAAGCCTGCAGAAACGTTTGAGCGCCCTTGCGGGGAACCTGTTCAAACGTTTCCGCAATATGCTGCAGCCCCTTTTCCTGAGCGGCCGAACAATACCGGTCCGCGAGATTGAGCACGGCATCGATGCACAGCAGGGCATTGTTTAAGAACTGACGCTCCTCTGCGGTTTGCACCTGACGCAGGCGCGTGTAAATTTCCGTTTTGCGCGCATCCAAGCCGACTGCAAGCGTGTGCCCGTAATCGGGCGTGATGTTGAAGACGCAACCCTTTTCCGCATAAAATGCAGTTTTCCGTAGCTGCTCCATTTCCTCTTTTGTATAGAGTTCTGGAATGTTTGCGACCGTACGGATAAACGCGATTTTCTCTTCGGGCAGAAAAGCCGGTTGCTCTGCGGCGAGCATGGCGCAGAATCCGAGGGTTGCCCGATCCGAGGGACTTTGTCCGGCTAACGGCAGTTGCCAGGAGATTGTTCGACGGATCTGCTTATGCTTTCCTTCAAGCACCGTGTCCAGCAGGTTTTGAATGCGTGTGTTCATTGTGCGATTCCTAAACGTCGTTCAATGTCTTCAATCGTGCCACCTTTTGTTTCCGGCATCCAGATGAGCGCGAAGATAATCTGTCCGATCATCATAAGTCCGAAAAACGCGAACGCATACGTGCCGGCTTTTTCCGCCACAGCGGGGAAAGCCCATGAAATCGCGGTGCACATAAACCAGTGGGTGAAACAGCCGAATGCTTGGCCTTTCGCGCGGACTGCATTGGGGAAGATCTCCGAAATAAAGACCCAGATCACCGCACCGGACGAGATGGCAAAAAAGCCGATGAATCCTAAAATGCCGCCAATCGCCAGGATGGGGTTGGCCGCGGAACCCAGCGAGAGCTGCCACGCCACGAGAAAATGCATGATGGTCATCAGAACGGAGCCACCGATAATCATGACGCGACGTCCAAATTTATCGATAATGAAAAAGGCGAGAATCGTGAAAATCAAATTGACTGTTCCAACGCCGATCGTGGCAGCCAAGGCCGATTGCGCGCCCACAAAGTTTTCAAAGATGCGCGGCGCATAGTAATTGATCGCATTGATGCCAGAGACCTGATTGAAGAATGCGATAAAGAATGCCAGCAGGATCGGTTTCGCATACCGCTTTTGGAAGAGCTTGATATGCTCGCCATGCGCGGCCATGACCAGCGAGGCTTCGATTTCGCTCAAGGTCTGGTCCACCGCGTGGTCCCCGACTTTCTGCAGAACCTGACGGGCGCGGACATTTTGCTTCGCGCGCACGAGCCAACGCGGACTTTCGGGAATGGTAAACAGCAAAAGCATGAAGAACAGCGCCGGGATACCTTCGACGCCGAGCATGACACGCCACATAACCATTTCAGTGGTCATCGGCGCGGAGGTGAATAACTTGGCGAGCGCTTCGCACCATGCGCCGAGACTGCTCTGTTCCAGCATGAACTTGGCAACAAAATAGTTCGAGATATAGGAGACGAGAATACCGAAGACGATGTTGAGCTGATTCATCGCAACAAGACGCCCGCGCACAGGTCCAGGCGAGACCTCAACGATGTACAGAGGCACAACCACGGAGGAACCGCCAATGGCGAGGCCGCCAATAAAGCGCATCCAAGCCAGCACCGGCTGCGTTCCGGCAAAGGCGCATCCGACTGCGGAAATGAAAAAGAGGATGGCCATCAGCATCAACGTCGGTCTGCGTCCCCATCGGTCGGAGGGCCAACCCACGCCGAAAGCACCGATAATTGTGCCGATCAGCGCACCTGAAACCGTGAATCCATGCCAGAATCCCGTTAGCTTGAACTCATTTTGAATCGCCTTCTCGCATCCGGAAATGACCCCGGAGTCAAAGCCGAACAAAAATCCGCCCAGCGCGGAAACCACCACCACATAGAGCAACGTCATATTCACATTTTTCATTTTGTTTTTCCTTCGAATTGGAGATCAAAAGTAACCTCTTGCGTCTTTTCGCAGGCCAGTGTCAGCAAACACAGATCGCCTGATTGGCGAATGGTTTTTTCCTGCGCCGTCGTCGACGTCGTCGCGATACGATAGCCCTCTGGAATGTGCAGCGCAGTCGTGAGCGGAAAACCGCCGATCACCGTTATTTTTCCGGAAAGGACCGAACGCGCTGGATCCCAGGTACACGTGTGGACTTCCATGCCTGAGGTTGTGATGTGACGGTCACTGCCTATCCATTGCGGTGTTTTTTGCGCGCGCTGCACAGCGATCACGCGCACGCCGTGTGCGGGAACCACGGCGCTGAACTGGGTGGTTACGGGGACCATTGTTTGCGTCCAGAATTCATAGCCGAGATACGCGCCTTCATCCAAGCCAAGTTCGTTGAGCGTCGTGGCGACCTCGCCTTCGCGATCGCTCCAGTTGAACAGTGCAACAACCGTGTAGGCTGGCAGCTCAGGATGGGTGACGTCGAGACGCCAAATCGGTAACAGGGAGAAGTAGGGGTAGAGACGTTGCGGAACGGCATGCACGACCGGCAGCGTCTGCTGGAGGATTTTCATTTTTTCGCCGGGCAGATTCGTGAGCTTATCTCCAAAAAAGGTCAGCTGTCCAGGCAGGGCAATCAGCGTTGCACTGGTGCGTGCCTCCTCAATCGGCAAATCGCGTACGAGCAGGGTATCCGGGTCTAAGACCATGGCGATATTATGCGCAAACGCCTGCGCGAGTGTGCATATCGCCTGATTTTTGACGTTTGCCCATTTGACCGGCTGGTTGGGATGTACGATGTCGGCGCCGGACCGCGCCGCATCGGCGTAGCGTGGCTCAGGACCTGTTGCATGTCCTTGACAGGCTAAAAAGACGCGATTGGAACCGATGCCCTCGCGAAAGGCCTGCACACAGAGTTCAAACGGATTCGGACATGTCGGATCGGCAAAGCGTGCACGGATCTCGGGGCGTTCATAGAGATGTGCGCAATACCCATGATTGCGCCCAGACATGCCATCGATTTTAAAGAATTCATAGCCCCATTCCTGCGCGGCAATCGCATGAATCCTGCGCAGGTGCTCGCGCGCTGCAGGAACAGTGGGATCGAGCGTAAAGACGCCATTCCAGCTTTTGATCGGCTTCCCTGCGGCATCGTGCAGAAACCATGTTTTATGCGCGGTGTAAAAATTCGTGTTTCCCGTACCAAACGGTGCTGTCCACAAGCCGGGACGAAAACCCAACGCGCGGATTTCATCCGCCAGATTCTTCATCCCCTTGGGAAACTGCCGCTCGTTGACCTCGAGGTTCATATTAAAAAATTTACTGACGGGTAGTTGATCGGAGTTTCCCTGCCAGGATTCAATGGACCAGAATTCACAGCCGAACGGTTGCAGATACCGTTTTCCGATGCGCGCTTCGGCAAGATTATCCTCGGCGGTCGCACGATCAAAATAGGTATTCCAGCTCATCCATCCTGTGGGCGCCTTGGGGCAACGCGTGCGATCGATCGCATGATAGTAGGGCATGTAGCGGTGCTTGAAATAATCCTTCTGATGCACAATTGAAAACCGGGCTTGGGAGGCCTCATGTATCTGTCCTCGTAGCGTAAATGAAAATCCGTCAGGTGCAGCCTGCGTAAGGGTGCACGCTGCGGCATTGAATTGCAGCAGATCGTCATGTTGTGGCGAGAAGAGACTGTCATTGCCGCGATTATTGCTTCCGCGCATCTGAAACGCGAGCACGCGTTCCTGCGCGTCCGGCCGCGTTTTGCAGGCGAACGCATCGGCAAAATAGCGCACCGTTCCGGTAAACTCAAGGGTTCCCTGGAAGGCTTGCGCGGTGCGATGATAGAAAAAGAGTTCAAGCGCGCCGCCCTGCTGCGGAAAAGTCAGATAGGCCTGCACATTGCCCCCGGCGTTAACCAACGCGGCGCGTGTCAGGATGCCGTCGCGCGAGGGGACGAGGGTATACTGTTCCTGATTGCTCACAAGGCGCACGACACCTTCGATGCATGCAGAGTCGGAGGTAAGTTTAAGCTGACTTTTCGAACCATCCACATGGATGGACCATTCAGCGGCCGACAGCGATGCGCTGATCATAAGGCATGAAAACAACAGGCTCTTCATGGTTGACTCTCCCAGCTATATTTTAGAGGATTGCGTGAACAGGGTGGTGTTGCGCTTTCATGCGTGACACCTTGTAAAAACTCGATTTTCTTGCTGCACGTCAGTGTGGTGTAAAGAATGACCAGACCGGAAGGCGGGCATACATAGTCGCCCAGTCCGCAGACAATTGTTGTCGGGCAGCGGATCAGCCGCGCCATGGAAACGCCGTCAAAATAGTCCAATGCCGGCGTATAGGCGGGACGCCAGCCGCTGATCCGTTTTTGCGTGATGCCCGCAAGATCGCAACACCATGGTTTATAGGCGGAACAGCGCGTCACGACATCCGCGCGCAAGGCTGCTGCGGCAAGCGCCTGGAAACCACCTTGGCTGCCGCCTGAAACAACGAGATTCTTGGCATCCCATTCGGGCAAGGTCTGGACGTAATCAATCGCCCGCATGACGCGTAGAAACATGCCGAGAAAATAGGCCGTTTCCGGCGCGCTGTTTTCTGCTGCCTGAAAGCCATAGCCCTTCAGTTCTCCCTCTGCCAACGCCTGATAGTAGGCCGGCGGTTTCCCGTTTTCAATGCCGTGGGCATTGATGTTAAAGGTGATTTGATTGTTGACGCAGGCGATGTCCGCACCTGAAACGCTGTAGCCTTTAAATCCCACCTGAGCCGGAAGAGAACGCGATTGCGCTGTGCGCGGAATTGACAAATAGCCGGAAACGGGCTTTTTGCCTGCGCAGCTGACTTTTACGTCATAGACCGTGAAGCCGGCGGGGGCATTCGGCACAGGAACGCGCTCAACCTGCAGCGGAACCTGTTTCAGCACCGCCTTCTGCTTGGCCCAAAACGCCTCGAAATCAGCCGGCGCTGGACACGCGTGCAGTGAAGTCGGGTGCGCGGCTGCACCGCCCTCAAAGGTGATGATGCGGTCTTTATTCACATACTTCATGGGCTTTGCATCGCAACCGTAAGGAACAACCTCAATACGGATAAATCCAGGAGCATGGGCGCGCGTACGGATAACGACGGATGTCGGACCTGTCGTTAGCGTTCCCTTTTCGGAGATACCGTCATCGCCGCTACGCTTCCAGTCCAGTCGCGTGTTGAGCAGGGGAACCGTGTTAGTGAACAGCTGGATCATAAAACAGATATCTTCCCCGACCTGATACTCCAGCGGCTGCTTGCTTGTCGACCACTCAAGACTGATATTCTGCGCATGGATATGAACCATGCTCAGCATGACCGCGCAGAAAACGATACGGAATTTTACTGCCATCACGTGCCCCCGTTTTAAAAGTATTGGCTTAACGTATGCGCGCAGTGTACTAAATTTAAGGTTCAAATGCCATGCAAAATATCGCAATTTTGATAGAAAATATCATTTGCTTTCCGGATACAAAAAAAGAGACGAAAATTTCGTCTCTGAAAGCACTGGCGGAAAGGGAGGGATTCGAACCCCCGGTACCTTGCAGTACACAACATTTCCAATGTTGCGCCTTCGACCACTCGGCCACCTTTCCGTATAAAAATGAGAGAATAGCTTACTTGATTTGTCAGCAGGAGACAACTCTAAAATGGATTTTCCGTCCAATTTCTTGCTAACTTGCGCGGATGTGCAGGATTGGCCGTGGTTTTGCGCGCGTAAACCTGTGCCTGAAACGTGTGTTCCGTCATGGCGCGCGTGATAAAACGGCATGACAGTCCGGAAGGAAAACAGTATGCTGATAACAATGAATATGACCAGTCACATTGTACGTGCTGAATTGACCTTCCGCTGTGCAGTCGAAGCGGATATTCCGGAGGTGTTTGCGCTTTACCGTTCATTAGTCGGATCGCCATACTGCGCGTGGACTGCGGAATATCCCGGCCTTCAGCAGGTTTGTGCGGACGTTGCCTGCGGTGCACTTTACGTGATGCAGGGGCCGGCAGGGCTTGTCGCCGCAGGAGCGATCGCCCATCTTGACGAACACGACCCGTTGCAGGCATGGTCGGGAAAGCATCCCTGCGACCTGCTGCGCTTCGGCGTGGCGCGCAGGTATCAGGGGCAGGGGCTCGGTCGCGATTTCCTCGACCGCTTATGTTGCGCCGCAGCGGCCAAGCAGTACGACACGCTGCGTATCCTCGTCAGTGCGACCAATCTTCCCGCTGTGACCTTGTATCGCAAAACCAACGCGCGCTATCGCGGGGATGCGCAGTCGTATGGGATCCAGTGGCATTGCTTTGAACGTGAGTTGAAGCCTGTGCAATAACGCGTCGGCCTCGCTTATTTTGCTTGGGGGGTGTGATTTTGTTTTGTAACATTTATTTTAAGAAAACTTAAGTTTGCTGTTGTCTTAGCTGGGTTTTTCCGTTATAATACAGGTCTCTTTATTAGGAGACTTGTCATTATGAAGAAGAATACCGCTGGAAACGAGAAGAGATTAGGCGAGATACGCAGGGAAATGGCCGCCCTCGGCCCCGTGCTTTTCGGGGACATGAGCGCGAAGGCCAGCCAGGCCTGCTCCTATCTTGAGGAGCGCCGGAAAAACATGGAATACGGCCGCCTGCGGAAGCTGGGATACCTTATCGGATCAGGGCATATCGAGTCCGGATGCAAGTCCATCGTCGGCGCAAGATGCAAACAAGCGGGGATGCACTGGAGGCACCGCAACGCTGCTTACGTATCCGCCATCCGGGCGGCCATCCGTTCAAACAACTTTATCGAGGCATGATGTTACAAAACAAAATCACCCCCTTGCTGCTTCCGTGTCTGAAAACAGATGCTGTCTTGACGATCCATTTATGGTATTCTGAAAACAGAATTAACGAAAGGGAGTTCGAGCATGAAGGTGATTACAGTACACATGCATCCGTCGCACATTTTCCGTCTGATGGTGCTTTTGGCGCTGGCCGCGCTTCGTCCTGTGAACGGACATGAGATCGCATCTCCGGATGGTCGGATCATCGCCCATGTGGGGGTTGCTGAGGGACGGCTGATTTACGATGTACAATTCAATGGCCAGAAGGTTGTACAGCCTTCGTTGATCGGGTTTGAACCCTATCTCACTGAAGTTCGCGAGCTGGGAATAAAGCAGGGAAAGGTTCGCCAGTCGTGGCGGAATGCGTTTGGTGAGCGCGCCGTTGTGCAGGATCACTATACGTCGTTGGATCTGGACATCAGCGCTCGTGAGCTGAAGATGACGCTCCAGTGCCGACTCTACAACGAAGGTTTCGCGTTTCGTTTTGTTTTGCCGAAACAGCATGGGAAGGAACGCCTGACGATCGCCCAGGAGCGTACGGAGTTTACCTTTGATCGCGATTACACCTGCTGGCCTGTCTATTCGGCTCAGGGCTATTATGCGCCAACTCTGATTTCAGGTGTGCATACGCGACGCGATCGTGAAGCACCGGCGTCAGTACCAAACGCGGAAGGCGCCAATCAAAAGAAGCTGGGACGCGCGCAAATCGTATCGGGGGTGGAACGTCCGCTGGTGGTCGAACTCGATGCATGTGTGGTGGCCTTGGGCGAAGCTGCGCTGATTGATTTTGCGCGCATGAAGTTTGAAGTCGCACGCGATTTTGTGTTTGCAACGCGTCTGGATAGTCCGGCGGACATTGCGCTTCCCGCTGTTCTGCCGTGGCGCTATGTGCGCGTCGCGGAAAATATCTGCCGCCTCTACGAGGGCAATGATTTTGTGCTGAACCTCAACGAACCGTGTAAACTGGCGGATACCTCCTGGATTAAGCCGGGAAAGGTCATCCGCAGCGGCACGTTGACGACCGCTGCAGGTAAAACCTGCATTGACTTTGCCGTGAAGATGGGATTGCAGTACATTGAGTTCGACACCGGATGGTATGGCAACGAGCGCGATCCGAAGTCGGATGCACGCGTCATCAGCGTCGAGCCGAATCGCGTCAAGGGCCCCTTCGACTTACACGACATTATCGCCTACGGCAAAGCGCGGGGAATCGGCGTGATCATCTACGTCAACCGGCTGGAACTGGAACGTCGCTTGGATGAACTCCTGCCGCTGTACAAACAGTGGGGCGTTGCCGGCGTCAAGTATGGCTTTATCAACGTCGGATCACAGAAAGCAACCGCGTGGACCAGTGAAGCGATTCGCAAGGCGAATGAAGCGCAGATCATGATCGATATTCACGATGAATACCGGTTGACCGGCAACCAGCGCACCTGGCCCGGCTGCCTGACGGTGGAGGGCGTGTACGGCAATGAGGAAATGCCGACTTCCTCCCACAACTGCGCACTTCCGTTTACGCGGTACCTGACAGGACCTGGCGATTATACGCCGTGTTGGCTCAGCACGCGCGTCAAAAACACGCGCGCACATCAATTGGCGCTGGCTGTCGTCACGTTCAGCCCATTCCAATT
>CAZMLC010000010.1:43015-54577 GCA_964567125.1 uncultured Akkermansia sp. | reverse complement strand
ATTAAGTCATAAGAAACTGTTGTTTAAATATTTATGACTATTTCAGCATCGACTAAGTTAGGAGTGTCATCAAGTGTCAATAAGTTAAGAGCTGCTAATTATAACCACCGACCACGTGGTTGAGGCGCTTAGAAAATGCATCTCTCAGACTGGGACGACTGGGAGTACTGGGACGCTGATTTTTCCACCCCTTAACCCCTGCACCCCGGACATTGCCCGATCCACAACAAAGCGGACCCTCAAGAGGTGTGCGCAGACAGGATGAGGCAAGCGGGGCCAAAGCGAGCAAGGACGAACGACCGTCGCCGAGGATTGCGGAGGCGTGCCAGATGCTGGGAGAATGGATGATTTCATTTCACACCCTGAGTTTCCATAGTTTGCACATCACATAATTTCATGTAAAAAAATACCCCATACAGAAAGCACGCGCAAGTCCTTTTATTCTTTTGCCTGCGTTTATTTAGGGATTGAGCGGAAAGACAACTTCTGCTACTTTAATTGTAATACGTTTTAAATCTGTCAAATGACAGAGAGGAGGGTGCTATGAAGAGTCGAGTGTCTGCGTATGTCAGGAAACTGTTTTTCTTGTTTTGCGCAACGTTGATTGCTGTGACAGCAGGTGGTCAGCAAATTTTCGATGGTGATGGCTCCAGCGAGCGCGGTTTTATTCCGCCGCCGCCGCGTAAAGAGACGCCACCGCCGCCGGCAAACATTGCAGGTGGTGAGACCTTCATCCCCTATCCGCCGCCGCCGGCTCAGCCGATGTCGCGTTCGGAAAAGAAAAATCCGCCGAAACCGCCGACCATGTTCACCAAGCTCACCTCGCAGTACGGTGAACAGGATTGGAACGCCCGTCCGAACGATCTGAACAATCTGCTCAAGGCGCTGAAGTCCATGGCGGATGTGAACTATGAGTTCGAGGCGAAATCGTTTGCCGAAATCAATGCCGACCCGGACAAGAATCCGATCCTCTACCGTTCCGGCCACTATCACTGGACCCTCAATGCGGAGGAGAAGCAGCGTCTGCGCGAATACCTGATCAAGGGCGGCACGCTGATCCTGAACGCCGGCATGGGATCGAAACCCTTCTACGATTCCGCGATCCGCGTGATGAACGAGGTCTTCCCCGAAGCACCGGTTCAACGCCTGGCCGCCGACCATCCGATTTTCCACGCATACTATCAGCTCGACCGCGTGGCCTACCGTCCCGGCGTGCGCACGATCTACAATGGCACAGATCCCTGGCTGGAGGGCGTGACCTACGATTGCCGCACCATGGTGATCATCTCGCGCTTCGGCATGGAGGTCGGCTGGGATCCGCTGGAAGACGACAATATTCTAGCCTACACCCCGGAATCGGCGCAACAGCTGGGCATGAACATTTTGACCTATGCAACGGCCATGCGCACCTGGGCCGCGGACAATGTCAAGAAGACCAACTATGAGGACAGCAAGCAGGTCTCGACGCCGGGCGCCATGAGCATCGCGCAGGTGGTCTACGGCTCAAACGGCGAGTGGAAGACGCGGCATGCAGGACTCTCCGCCCTCTTGCAGCAGTACAACCGCATGACGGGTGTTCCGGTCAAGTTCTCGTCCAAGGAACTGAAACTTACGGACCCGAACCTGAATGACTGTCCCGTGCTCTACATGACCGGCCACGAAACCTTCAAGCTGAAACCGGAAGAGGCCAAGGCGCTGCAGACCTATCTGAAAAATGGCGGTCTGATCATCGCGGAATCCTGTTGCGGGCGTTCGGCCTTTGACCAGTCGTTCCGCGAGCTGATGAAGGAGATCATGCCGGGCACGTCGTTCGACATCCTCAAGCTCGGCCATGCCATCTACAAGACCCCCTTCCCGATCGGCAAGATGCGCGTGACCGATGCCTATGCGAATTCGCTGACTCCGCCCTCGGCAACCATCGCGCCGAATGTTCTGACGCTCGATACGGAAGGTCACACCGCGGTGATCTACAGCCCGGTCGGTATGCTGGGCGCCTGGGAGCTTTCACCGAACATTTACAGCAAGAGTTATCTTTCGGACGACGCCATCAAACTCGGCGTGAACATTTTGCTCTACGCCATGACCCGCTAAGCGCTGATAACGAAAGTTGATACGATGACCCGCTTTATACGTTTGACAGTCAGTATTCTCCTCATGCTGAGTGTGGCAGCCGCGCAGGCTGCCACACCTCAGGAAGAGGCCTTCCTCAAAGTCTGGAACATCCATGTCAAGGAGCCGAACAATCACGATGGCGTGATCGTTGCCGCGCAGTCGGTCATGCAGCGCGCATCGCAGCTCGGCGACTACCTGCCTGTGGTCACCACGCTGGCGGCATGGCACCTGCTCGCAGCCGGCAAGCACAGCGACGCGACACGCGTCTTTGAAAGTGTCCTGACAACGGACAAGGCCGCATCGGCGATGGTCCGTGCCGCGGACCAGATGGCCCGGCGCTGGTTGAGCCGCATGGAGTGCGCAGAAATTGACCGCGTGTTGAAGACCTACTACGTCGATCACGTGGAGTATCCGCTCAGTCTCGCGCCGGTTCTCGAGATGCCGATTGGCAAAACGCTCAAGCGAACGGATCGTTTCGGCGACCCCTGGGTCTATCGCATCGAACCCATGAGCAAGCTGATCAAGGTGAAAAACCAGCGCTACTCCTGTTATTCCAAGACGATTGGAAAGGCCGCGACCTCGTTCAAGTCCATGCCGTTCACGCAGTATGGCAAGAAGACGGTTGCTATTGTGGGCCGGCGCAGCGCGAATCCTGTCACGCTTGAATTCGAGGTGACGGCGGATACGGGCGTCACGCGCGGCATCGCAGGTCTCAACGGCGTGGCCAATGGCGTGCGCTTCTTAAAGAGTGATTCGGACGGACGTTACGCTTTGCTCGTTGAAAGCGAAGGCGATTTCTGGGTGGTTGCAACGCCGAAACGATAGGATTTGGGATGGCTAAGGAAGAGACAAAAGAGGGAATCGCCGCCTATCTGAATGCGGCGCAGATGTCGAAGCTGAACCGGCTGATGCTGAACTCGCGCTACGTCGTGGAAGGCACGTTGGCAGGCCGGCATCGCAGCGCCCAGAAGGGTGCGAGTACGGAGTTCGCTGATCACCGCTCGTACATGCCGGGCGATGACTTGAAGCGCATCGACTGGAAGGTCCTTGGCCGTACGGACAAGTACTACATCCGCCGCTATCAGGATGAAACGAATCTGCGCGTCTACTTGCTTGTTGACCGCAGCGGCTCCATGAATTACACCTCCTCGGGCGACCGCCCGACCAAATTCCAATACGCCTGTTCGCTGGCCGCGGCATTGGGCTACGTGGTCCTCAAGGCGCGCGACTCAATCGGTATGTACATCTACGGCGAAAAGATGGATGCCGCCCTGCCCTGCAAGAACTCCTTTAACGAGTTGAACAATTCGCTCAAGATCCTGCAAGAGTACAAACCATCCAAAGGAACCGCCGGCGCGGATGTGATGCACCAGATTGCGGAATCGATCAACCGCCGCGCTATGATCATCATCATTTCAGACTTGCTCGACGATCAGCCGGAAATCATCAAGGCGATCGCCCATTTCCGCAAAAACCTGCACGATGTCATTGTCTTCCACACCTTGGATCCGATGGAGCTGGATCTCAACATGCGTCACGGCGCGGAATTTGAAGACCTGGAGACTGGCGAAAAGGTGATTGCTGACCCGCGTTCTCTCGCCAAGGAATACAAGGACCTGATGGGCGAGTTTATCGAGACCTATCGCAAATCCTGCGCCGAAATGAAGGTCGACTATCGTCTCGCCAAGACGGATGAGCCGATCGACACCTTTGTGCGCGCTTACCTTGAGGAGCGCAAACGCCTTTCCCGTTAGAGCCCCGTTAACGACGAATCCACGAAAAAATTTCTATGATTGTCTTTGCCAATCCAGCTTTCTTATGGGCCCTCGCAGCAGCAGCCGTTCCCTTGATGCTGCATATGTTCCAGCGTCGCCGGACGGTGGTCACGCCCTTCCCGACCGTGCGGTTTCTCAAAGCCGCGCAGAAGAATTCGTCAAGCCGGGTCCGATTTGAAAATTTCTTTTTGTGGCTACTGCGCACGTTGCTGATGATCATGATCGCACTCGCGTTCGCCTTGCCCGTGATCCGTAACTCGACGAACGCGTCCGGCTGGCTGACGCGCTCGAACCGCGATATCGCCCTGGTGATCGATGGTTCCTACAGCATGAACTACGAGCTTGATCGCGGCAAAGCATGGGATGTCTGCAAAAACACGGCGGCGCAGATTGTTGGCGGACTCCAGTCCGGCGATCGCGTCTGCGTCTACATCGCGGCGGAAACGCCGACACCGGTTATTGAAAAGCCGACAGCCGAGCATGCCACGGTCGTTCAGGAAATCCGCAACCAGAACTGTCCGACAGGCACGTCGAATCTCGAAGATGCGATTGGTCTGGCGGTCCAGGCGTTGGAACAGGTTGAAGGTCGCCGTGAAAAAGAGGTCTACATCCTCACGGACGGACAGGCACTGCCCTGGAGCGGCTTCCGCGAACTGGACCCCGACGATGCGGCCGCAAAGACCAATGCCCCGCCTAAAGACGCGGTCACAGCCAGTGCGCAGAAGAAAAAACTGACGCGCGAACAGAAAGAGAAGATCGCCTTTTACGTCATGATGGCGGGCGCTGAGCAGCCGGACAATGCGGGTGTCACCGCAGTCAAGGTCGCGCCGGCGCTGCTGCTCGCGGGGCAGAACGCCCGCGTGGCGGTCAAGGTCATGCGTTCCGGACCCGCGAAGCAGATCTCCGTCGGGCTCAATATCGACGGACAGAACCGCGGCAGCCGCAACCTCGATGCGGAACCGAGCGCGGAGGGAACGACCGAATTCATTGTCAGCGGACTAGATGCCGGCATTCATACGGCCAAAATTACGGTTCCTCAGGATGCACTTCCGGTTGACGACGAGTTCCAGTTCCTGCTGCGCGTCCGCAAGCAGCTTCCCGCGCTGATCGCCGGACCGCGCGAATCAGCCCGGTACTTAAAGGCTGCACTGGCACCCGGCGCCAGCGATGACAGCGTATTGCTCATTGATCCTTCGGAACTTGAAGCCACGGATCTGCGCAGCTATCAGGCGCTCTTTCTTTGCGATGCCTTTCCACTCTCGGGCCAGGCCATTATCCGTATCGAGGAATACGTCAAAAATGGCGGTACGGTCGTTGTCTTCCCGGGATCGCGCACGGATGAGTCGGCTTACAAGGACATTGCCATCCTCCCGGCGCAACCCAAGGCGGTGGAGTCGATTCCCGTCGATCTTGCAGCGCGTCAGTTGCGGCGCATCCCCAACAAACCGGATCAGGTTGTCAATTTCAATCTCTCGCTGCCGCCGGGAACGGTGCCGGTCGTGGCTTTGAAACGCTTGCAGACCTTTGGTGACCTTGCGGAGGGCGCGGCCATACTGGTCGTTGCCGGACTCGATTCGCCGTTCATGCTGGGCCGTGCGATCGGTCGCGGACGGGTCTTCCAGTTCGCCGTCTCAGCCGACCGCGAATGGAGCACCTTCCCTGTCACGGCGATCTTCCTCCCGATTGTGCATCAGCTCATCCGCGTCGGCGCTGGCGCAGCGGTACAACCGCCCTATCTGCACCTGGGCAGCAATATTCCCGCTGAGGAGTCGATTCCCTCTTTCCGCAGTGACGATACCATCCTTTCACCGAGCGGCATCCAGGTTTCAATCAAGGATAACGGCAACCGCACCTATATGATTGAGACGCTGACCGAACCGGGCATTTACACGCGCAACAAAGTCGCCGGCACGGAACCTGAACCGGTGCTCGCGGTCAACACGGATCGTACCGAGTCCAATCTCACGCCGGTTTCCGCGGATGAGCTTACGGAATGGCTGAAGATTAAGAAGCTGGTCATCGCCCGCGATCCAGAAGAATTTATCCGACTGATCGAGGAGTTCCGCAACGGGCGTTCGCTTGCGGAAATCTTCCTCTGGATCGTCGCCCTGCTCGCGTTGCTGGAATGGTCCTATGCGAACTATGTCTTGCGCAAAAAGACAGGGGCCATGGAAAAGATGAAGATTGACATAACGGGGAAGGTTTCATAATGCCTACAGCGGAATGGATTTTTGAGCACAGTTTTCCGACCAGCGTGATCTGGCTTGCGCTTGTGGTCATGCTGGCGGGCGTCGCGGCCGTCGGATGGCGCTATCTGCCGCGAAATCTGGTCGGCTTTATGCTGATCGGATTGCGCTATTTGTTTATCTTTTTGCTGGTCTGGGTGCTGTTCCTTCCAGGCCGCAAGAGCGCCATTACGGAAATCATCAAGCCGCGCTTCGTGGTACTGCTCGACAAATCCGCCTCGATGACGCAGATGTTCGGCGAAGGGGTTAACCAGCCGCGCTGGAGTACCGCACAGAACTTTCTCAAGGAAAAATGGGCTACGTCGCTCCGCAGCCGGTGCATGGTCGACGTCTACCCCTTCCACACGGATCTCGATTTCCCGGTTACGCTGGACGATGTCCACGCCGTTGTCGCGGATGGTAAATCCACACACTTGAACCTCAGTTTAAATCGGCTCTTCGAACGGTTGCGCGGTCAACAGATCGCGGGTATCCTCTTGCTTTCGGATGGCGTGGATACGCGCGAGAAAAAGGAACTCTGGTCGGAAACCTCTTGGCCGGCGCCCATCTACGTTGCTGAACTCGAAGCACCCGGCATTCCCGACAACACCCCGGATATGCGAGTGGAGAGCATGGATACGCAGCGCCGCACCGTCGTGGGCTGGGACACCGCATTGACGGCCACGATTGCAGGTCAGGGTGGAAAGGGAGAACCCTTTCCTGTACTGCTGCTGAAAAATGGCAAGGAGATCGACAAAGTCGCGGTGCAGTTGCCGCCCGAAGGCGGCAGCCGTGAACTGCAGTTCAAGCTGACGCACGAAGCCGTCGGTTCCGAGCAGTATGTGCTGCGCATTCCGGCGCTCATCTCGGAAGTGCAGACCAACGACAACGAGATGGTCGTCTCCGTGGATGTACTCGACGCCAAGAACCGCGTGATGTTTGTCGAAGATACGCCGCGCTTTGAATCAAAATACCTTTCGCGCGCGCTCTTTGCCAACAAAGACATCACGCCGCTGGCAGGCTTCAAGATCGCCAGCGAACAGAGCTTCATCGCCTACGGTGATCGTCAAGGTATGACCTTTGAACTGACGCCCGAACAGCTCCGTCTGAACAAGATCGTGATTATCGGCGATTTTGAAGCCGATGCGCTTGCGCCCTACAGCGCGACGCTGCTCGAATATGTCGAGAAAGGTGGTAGCCTGATCCTGCTCGGCGGTCAGCGCCTCTGGGGCGCCAATGGAATCGCGAAGACCGACTTGGCCAAACTGCTCCCCTTCACGCGCGAAGGCGCTCCGGCGCAGGAGGGTAAATTCAACGTGGAATGGACTGCGGAAGGTCGCGCCCATCCCGCGTTGGCGAACAACCCCGACATGCCGGCGACACTGCCGCCGGTGCTCTCCGTTTTCACGGGCGCCAAGCTGACAGGCGGTGCGTTCGCCCTCGCCGAGGCGATTACTGAAAAAACAGGCAATCAGCCGATTCTGGTTTCGCGCGTGTACGGTCAAGGTAAAGTGCTGGCGGTTTTGACAGACTCCCTCTTCCGCTGGAACATGCAGCCGGGCAATGAGAAACCCTATCCGAAATTCTGGCGGCAAATCATTCAATGGATGTCCCCGGCATCGGGCGACATGGACCAATATTACATGGAACTCTTCAGCGATGCCGGCAGCATCGCGGTAGGTGACCCGGCGATTCTTCAGGGCCGGCTCGTCGTCCCCAGCTCGGACGTGCGCAAAAACTGGAAGGTCACCTGCGAAGTTACCACGCCATCTGACCGCAAGATTCCGCTCGCCATGGTGGGCAAGAACATTCAAGCCGCCGGCAGTGAAATTCCGGGCTATGTGACTGAATTCACGCCCAGCGAACCGGGCAACTACAAAGCGGTTGCGACCGTGGATGTCGATGGCAAGAAGGTCACCTCCGCGCCCTGCCTCTTCTCCGTCCGCGCGACATCGCAGGAACTGGTGCTCAAGCCGATCAACGATAAGGTGCTGAAAAACATTGCACGTTTCAGTGGCGGGCGGTATGGTAAAGTATCAGAGATCACCGCAGATCTCGAGAACTTGCGCGTCAATGAACGGCGCGAACGAAAACTGGAGTATCGCTCACTCTGGCAAAGCAGCGTGATTCTCTGCCTATTAGTGACCCTGCTCTCGATTGAGTGGGTTCTGCGCAAAATGAACAGCCTCTCTTAAACACTATGAAAACGACACTTCTCACACATCTGGTTCTCTTCTGCCTGCTGGCCTGTACGCTCCATGCGCAAGTCAAGCCTTTAGCCGGTGCGCAGGAAAGCGTCTACAACCTTGTGCCCAACGCCAAATTCGACAATCCGGAAGATCCGTTGGCCGGCTGGACCTATACGTTTGGCGACAACAAGCACTACATCAACAACTACAAGTTCGTCACGGTGGTGAGCAATACCGCGCCGACAGCGGGGATCAGCGCGACGGAACCGCTCCGGTGGGTCCGTCTGGATGGACGCGACAAGAAATGGACCTGGGAGTTCGGCGGCATCAAGATTCAGTCGCCGATTATTCGCTACAACCCGAAAAAACGTTACAAGATCTCCGTCACCGCGCGTTCCCTGCATGCGGACCTCGTGCCTGAATTGAAAGACGGCTTGGAACAGGTGACCGTGCAAACGAGCAACGGCGTAGCACTCGCCATGAATCCCGTCCTGCCCTCCGATTCGCCGCACTGGAAATCTGGCAAGCCCACAGGCGGCAAGAACCCGACCTCGCGCATCTATCCCATCGGGTACCGCTGGCATCCGCGCGCCAAGAAGAGCAATTCGCCGATGCTCGACGATCTGCGCGAACAGGTACGCTTCCAGCCGATCTACTTTGATGGCAAGACCGTGACCGGCGAAATGTCCAAGCTTCAGCCGCAATGGAAGACCATCTCGATCACCATCCCCAACCCGGATCGCACGGAACTTCAGCAGCGCAACATCGATGATTGCGTCTGGCTTTCCGTCCGCTTCCTGGTGCTTGACGGCGGCGAGTTCAACACGGGCTATCTCGACATTGCGGATCTGCGCATCGAAGAGATCGGCGATGCCAACGAAGTTAAAGTTGTAGGCGGCGGAGCGACCAAAGGCGCGGATGGCAAGGCCTACACGCAGACGCAGCCCCAACTTTCCGACCAGACAGGTCCTAAGACGTTGCGGAAAGATCAGCATCAGCAAAAGAACGCGGTTCAAAAGAAGTCTGCGCTCCAAAAGAAGTGAGGTGCACCATGACCAGTTTTGATCATCGACTTCATTCCGTTAATAGCCGTATCAACCGTTATCATGCTGTTGAGCATGTAATCTTCATGGCTGCTGCCTGGCTGATGGTCTGGATTGTACTCACGGCCCTGGATGTCTGGCTGAGACCACGCGGTTTTGTACGTATTTCCATGGCCTCGATCCTCTCACTCATCGCTCTGGTGAATGTGATCTGGATTATGCGCGTGCTCATACACAAGCGCTCAACGGCTGCGGTAGCCGCTTATCTGGAAAAGAAGTTTCCCCAGCTCGACAACCATCTCATCAACCGCGTGCTCTTTGCTACGGAAAGCAAGCCGACCGCGTGGCTCAATACCTACATGAATGAAGGCGTCCCCATGCTGGAGACGCTTCCGTTGTCCGAGATGAAGAATGCGCGCCTGCGCAAACACGGCGCAATCGCCTGTGCGATTACAGCGCTGGCGCTGATTATCCCGGCGTTTATCCTGGGCGATGCCTGGACCGTTGCCATGCGTCGCATGGTGAACCCCCTCTCACAGCTCAGTCCGCCGACCTTTGCAAAAGTTATCGACGTGCTGCCGGCGAACAAAACCATTGTCCAAGGCGATGGCATCGACCTGATGGTCAAAGCCACTGGACGCTCCGGCCAGCTGATCTACATCGACCTCTATCCCTCGGACGATAAGCGTTCGACCGTGCTCGTCGGCGAGATCAAGACGACCAGCAAAGAGGAAACCTTCAGTTATCGCGTCTCCAAAGTCAGCTCGCGCCTCGACTATCGTTTTACCGTGGGCGATGCCTATCCCACCGACAAATACGCGATCCAGGCGGTTCCGCCCTTGGCGCTGAACACGCTGCAGGTCAAAGTCACGCCGCCGAAATATACGGGGCTGATTCCAGCCACCTTCAATGCGCTGACCAATGCGCTGATCATCCCCGCCAGCTCGGAAGCCGTGTTTACGGTGATCTGCAACCGCGACGTGGTCCATACCACCCTTACGTTTGACACGAATGAGGTCGCCTTGGCTTCAACGGACAAGAAGACTTGGACCGGCACGCGGACCTTCACCAGCAGCGGCGCGTTTACACTCACAGCCAAAGACACGCTGGGACTGGAACTCAAAATGCCCTTCCGTTACGAAGTGGTCAGCGATTTCTCGCCGAATGTGCAGCTGATCGCCCCGACCGCGCGTAAGCCCGTACTGCCGGTCAACGTCACGCCGACCATCATGTTTGAGGTCGCGGATGATTACGGCTTAAAAACCGTGACGATCGAGCGCGTCAAGCGCGGAGCCAAGCCCAGCGATGAAGGCGAAGTGCTCAAAAGCTGGACCGTCGACGGCAAAAAGAAATTCGGCGACAAGTGGAGCGGCAGCGTTGAAGACCTCGACCTCTCGTCCGCCTTGCGCGTCGTGGCGTACGACAACGCCGAAAAGCCCAATCGCAGCGTGGGCCCCTTGATTTTGCTCGATAACTCCATGCTCTCCGCGCAGCTCAAATCCGGCACGCAGTCGCGCGCTGAAATGCGCAAGACGCTGACGGAGCTCGTCAAACAGCAGAAAGAGGCCTACGACAGTACAACCAAACTGCAGGCTGAGCTACCGACCTTTGACGACACACGCTGGGTACAGCTTGCGACGCAGCAAAAAGCGGTCCGCAACTATGCGCTCACGCTGGCGAAAAACAAGGATGCGCTGATCGGCGCCTCCGCCGCCGCGCTGAGCAAGGCGTTGCAAGGCCCCTTCCCTGAAGCCTCAGCCTATCTGAACCGCATGACCACGGGAACGCCTGAAGCGCGGGCAGACAATGCGACAAAGGCGGTCGCTGCCCAGAAGCTGATTCTCACGATTCTACGCATGTCCGATGAGGCGCAGACCAAAGGTGAAATCGCCAAGAGCGCGGCCGGTGTTGCCGCCATGCTTGAAGCGATCCGTAAGACGCAAACGGAAAACCTGCGCATCACGCAGAAACAGGCGCAAGGTTCCGGCACCTCCGTGCCGCAAGCCCTGATCGACCGGCAGGACAGCTTGGCCGCAGATACCGAGGCCATGATCAACTATTGCCGCACCGAAGCTAAGGCCAGCCAGAATGAAAACGAGTTCATCAAGATCATGACGCAGATTGCGGATAAGACCGTTGAGCTGAAGATCCATGCGGATATGCTGCAAGTCTCCGAACAGATGGATTCCGACAATTTCAAAAGCTCGATTCCTACACA
>CAZMLC010000010.1:40993-42915 GCA_964567125.1 uncultured Akkermansia sp. | reverse complement strand
ATGGCCGATGCCATGCTCAAAGTCGCGACAGATCTGCAAGCCCTGCCTGAACTGGAATCCGCCAATGAATTGGTCACGGACACCTATCAGACCTACGAGGAAATGAAGCAGCAGATCGGTGAAACCGGCACCAATGCCGTAACCGAACTCGGACTGCAAAAGGAAGACTGGCTGCTCGAAACCATTGCCCAAACCGGCAAAAAAGCCGATGAGATGGAGTTCTGGCTGATGGCGGAGGCCGATAAGAAAGCGCGCAACACCGAACAGTTTGATAAAGAGGAGCTGCCGACGGTTGGACAAGTCACCATGCCCGAGGAGCTGCAGGATATCATCGGCGACCTGCTTGAGCAGGAAAAGGAGGAGATGGATAAAGCCGACGACTCCGTAACCAACCAAGGCATGTCGAACCCTGATCCCGGTTGGGGTATCGCGGAAGGTGAAACCGTGGACTACAGCGCGGCGGGCAAGAGCGGCAATGAGCGACCCGAACACAAAGATCAGGATGGACGTTCCCAGGTCGGTCGACAAGGCATGTCTGACGGCGAAGTGATGGCTCGTTCCGGCAAGATCAACGAAGGCGATAACAACATCGACAAGCGCCGCACGCAGGACTCCAGCCAGTCGGGCGATGTCGAAGAGGAAGGTCACTCCAATGCGGTTGCCTCCGGCGGCGGTAAAAACTCCGGATACTCTGACAAACGCGGCATGGAAGGGGATAAGAACGCTGTCCGCCGCGACACGAAAGTCGAATCCCAAGATTCCGCGGACAGCACTAAGTCCATGTTCACGCGCAATGCGGAAACGCTTTACGGACAGGCCAGCAAGAACGGCCTCAATACGCACAATCTCAAATCCGTGATCGCCCTGGGCCGCGCACGCGACAACGCGATTGCGCAGAAGGCGAATCCGGCCGCCATTGCTGAATTCACGACGAACATTGTGAAGGAACTGGCCCTGATGAAGGCCTCGCTGGAGACCGGCGCCAGCACGCGCGACATGGGCGCGGCCACGCAGACCGACGCCATGGACGAAACTGTGACCGCCGCATCCCCTGACGAGGCTCCGCCGGAGTTCCGCGATATGGTCTCCGACTATTTCAAGGCACTCGGCGAAATGAATTAACCCTTTTAATTAATGGATCCCATGAAAAAAAGTCTCAGCATTGCTCTTCTTCTCGCGCTGCACACTGTCGTCTGGGCGCAGACGCCGGATTGGGCTGTGTCGCCCAACGCGACGGTCCGCGTTGACGTGAAAGTCACCTCGAAGCCCGAACATCCTGACCTGGGCATCATGGTCATGGTGCCGGATGGCGGTCTGTTGCCCGGTAAATTTCCGACCCCGGATGTACGCGATGCCGCAGGCAAGGCGATCGAGCATATCATTGTCGGTCATAACCCCGCGGATGTCATGGGCATTGTTTTCGCAGAGCAGCCCGAGGGCTCGACGGTATCGATCTTTTTTAAAGGCGCGGACAAAGCACCGGCCAAACCGAACAGCAAGCTGTTCCCCAGCCTCCTGCTCTACACCAAGACAGGCAATGCCAGCATCGAAGTGGCGAAACGCCTCAGCACGAGCTATCCTCCCGCACCCGGTGCCCATTTCGCCAAATGGCCCTGCATCGGTTCCATGGTCAATCCGTTTGGACTGGACTCTGACTTCGTCTCCTGGTATGTCGGCGCGATCCTCTCACCGAAAAAGGAGAAAATCTACTTAGCAACGGTCTCCAGCGACGGTTCGGAATTCTGGATCGACGACAAAATGATCCACGCTTGGAATGGCGCGCATGGCCGCATGGGCGGTGCAAAGGGACAGCAGGGAAAATGGCTCGACCTCAGCGCGGGTATTCACCGCGTCGACTACTATCACTTTGCCTCCCGCAAATGTGAAAAACCCGAAGCTCAGCTCGTCTGGAAACGCGAGGG
>CAZMLC010000010.1:17218-40893 GCA_964567125.1 uncultured Akkermansia sp. | reverse complement strand
CCCCGAGGAACGCCTCCTGCTGCGCAAAGCGCTCTTCAACATGGCCAAGGGCATCGATAAAGGCGATCCCTGCGCAGACTGGACCGCGGACCACTGGCAGTTGCTCAGCGAACTGCTCGAGCCCTATCGCGGCGGCCCGCTGCTCTACGAGATATTCAATCGCAGCTTTGAGGGAAGCTATAAGAAAGTGGCGGCGGAATACCGCTGGATCCTCGAAGATCGCTTTATCGAAACGCTCCGCTTGCGCCGCGACAATAAAATGCTGCTCAGCTGGATCGATAAATTCGAAAAGTTCGATACCAATAACGCGCGCAAGTTCCGCTGGAAGGACGAGCGCGTCTGCGCCTATCTCTTTGATATCGGCGACCTCGAGGCGGCCCGCAAGGAGATTGTCTTCCTGAAAGAGATCGCCATGCTTCCGGATCAGGTGCAGATCGCGGCGCTCCGGCAAGGCGACCTTGCTCGCGCACAAGGCAACATCGACGAAGCCACGAAGTTCTACAAAGAGGCGCAGGAAAAATACCGTTCACGCAACAAGACCGGCATGGCTGGCGGTCGTACGTTCTTCCTCGACCCCAAAAACCGCGCACCGGCCGCCACGACCAACGAGCCGAAGGTGAAGGTTTCGCAGTCGTTGATTTCCGCGAAAAAGAATGTAGCGGACTGGAAAATTTATACGGTTCACGGTGCCTCCATGTACACGACCATTCTAAGCTTCATCGCGCAGGACTCGGTTGAAGAGGTCTTCCAGAAACTCTGCGACTGGGAAAACAGCTCCCCGTTAAGCAAACTGGACGGTGAATATCAGCTGGCTGAAGCGAAGGTTTACATCTACACCGCCGATTATCAGCGTGCGATCAATGCGCTCGCCACATATCGCAAAAACGCGACGCTCAACGCCCTTTTGGCCGATGGCTATAAACTCGAGATCGAGTGTTATGAGAAGATCGGTAATCGTGCCAAAATGAAAGAACTGGCGCAGGATTTCATGAAACGTTTTCCTGGCCATCCCTACGCCAACGACATCAAATGGATCGCTGAACAATGAAAACATCGCACATCCTCTTTTTGTTTGCCGCGCTCGCAAGCGCAGCCGTTGCAGGGGTAAAGATTGACCCTGGTAATATGTCGCCCTATTCCAAGACAAAAGTCAGCGCCAAGCTCTACACACCGCCTGATGAAACCGCTTCCGGTGGAATCAAGGGGAAAATCGTTGAACCGCCTTCCGAGGTTCTGGGCGTCATGGCGATGCCGCAACGCTATTCCAATATAGCGGGGCTCGACAAAACAAAGGCTGGACAGGATTCGAAAAACCGGGAAAACATCAAGGTCACGACCAGCAATCCGGTCTACCTCGCCAAGCTGAATGCGGACGGAAGCTTTGAATTCAGCGGACTTCCTGCGGGAAAGTACGATCTCTTCGTGATGTGCGAAGACAGCTTTTATGAAGGCTTTATGCTGTCGCGCGAGACCACAACCCTAACCGAAGGCGATCGCAAATCCATCACCGCGAAAATGCTGGAATCCAATCCCTTCTTCAACGTCAAGCTCTCCGTGCGCATGGAAGGCAGCACCGGTCAATATGGCGTCGCACGCGCCATTGAGCAGCAGGTGCGCACGCTGCCCGTAACGTTACAAGATGCGCGCGTACTCGACTTTATTCAGATCCGTGCGATTAAGCTCTGTTTCTACGAATGCGTCGCACCGGCGAAAATCGGCGGACTCCCCCACTGGGAAATGCGTCGCACGCGCGAGATTACCCGTCAGGAAGTTGGCCCCCCGGATTTCAAAGGACCGATTCAAGGGAACTTTTGCAGCAAGCTGCGCAACATCCGCGTGGTGCGCTCAATCAAGGATCTCGGCGAGATCAAACTCACAACCGATCCTGTTCCTGTCATTGAAAAGACAACCGATTCTCAACTTGAACCCGCTCAAAACTAAAGAAGGACACATCACCATGGCTAAGTTATTCATTCAGCAAGCAGACGACACCCAATTGCTCACGGAGCTGATCGACAATCAGCCGTATCTCATCGGCCGCAGCGAAGAGTGCACGATCTGTATCCCCGAAAATTCAATTTCAAGCCGCCACGCTGAACTCACCCAGACGGAACAAGGCTGGATCATCCAAGATCTTGACAGTGCCAACGGCACCATGGTCAATGACCAGCCCATCACGCAGGCCGTGCTCGCGCAGGGCGACCAGATCAAAGTCGGTGAACAAGTGATTCTTATTTTTGATGCCGGCGCAGCGGCCGCTGAAGACGCCGCACCGGCTGTCGAAGAAGCGGCAGCTCCAGCCCCGGCGGCGGAAGCTCCGGCCGTCGCGCCGAAAAAAGAGCTCAAGGTTCAAGGTGCCTCCGAAGATGATGTCCGTCTCGTCAAGGATATGCGGCGCCGTGCGGATCTGATCCGCACGGAAATCGCGAAGATCATCATCGGTCAGGTCGAGATCATCGACCAGGTGCTGATGGTCATCATCGCGGGTGGTCATGGACTCCTCGTCGGCATGCCGGGCATGGCCAAGACAACCCTCTGCTCGACCATCGCCAAGGTGCTCGATATGGAGTTCAAGCGCGTGCAGTTCACCCCGGACTTGATGCCGACCGACATCACGGGAACCGAAATTCTCGAACACGATCCCGTGACCGACAAGAAAAGCTTCCGCTTCATCAAGGGCCCGCTCTTCACCAACATGCTGCTCGCCGACGAAATCAACCGTACGCCGCCGAAGACGCAGGCATCGCTGCTCGAAGCCATGCAGGAAAAGTGCGTGACGGTCGGTAACCAGACCTACAAACTCGATGCGCCCTTCTTCGTGCTCGCCACGCAGAACCCCATCGAACAGGAAGGCACCTACCCGCTGCCCGAAGCTCAGCAGGACCGCTTCATGTTCAACCTCTGGGTTGACTATCCGCTCGAAGACGAGGAGATCACCGTGGTGAAATCGACGACTGTCGCCAGAGGTGAGCAACCGGAAAAGGTCATCTCCAAGGAAGAGTTGCTCCAGCTTCAATCCGTCGTTCGCAAGATCCCCGTTTCGGATCACGTCATCAAGTATGCCGTGCGCCTCGCCCGCGCCACGCGTCCGCAGGATCCGAAGAGCCCGGACTTCATCAAGAAATACGTTCAGAACGGCGCAGGTCCGCGTGCAGGTCAGTTCCTGGTGCTGGCGGCCAAAGCGCGTGCCGTCTTGGAAGGCCGCATCCACGTCAGTTGCAACGATGTGATCAAGGCCGCGACACCTGTGCTGCGTCACCGCATCATGGCGAACTTCGCCGCGGACTCCGAGGGTATCAGCACAACGGCGCTGGTTGAACGCCTCATTAAGACCATCGAGCAACCGGATGACAAGGACTACTAAGTCAAAAGACCTCTGTACATTACCGTTTGAATACGCGGACACACCGGAGCGCCGTGCGCGTTCGCTGGAACCGGATGGTATCCTGTGTGTCCCTGTTTTAGAGTTGTGCCATTTCTCGCGCGCCAAGCCGTGCGTGGATGAACACCAGCATCCAGGATGCATTGAAATCATCTTCTGTCAGCGCGGTTCGCTTGATTTCAACAGCAATGGCCAGAAGATGACGCTCTTTCCCGATCACGTCATCGTGATCCAACCCAGCCAGAAGCATCATCTGATCACCAACCAGCGCGGACGCATTACCTACGGCCTTTTTTTCCGCATCAACACAGGCCATCCGCTGCTGCATCTCCCTGCTGCAGAATCTGATCTGCTCGTCCATGAACTCTGCGCGATCCCCCCGAATCCTTTTCTCGGCGGCGAGCAGATACGGGTCCTCTTTAAGCGACTCTTTACCTCGTTCGACACCATTCCGGCGGGCGTTCATCGCACACTCGTTTTGCGCAATGGTGTCCTCGCCCTGCTCCTGCAGCTCATCGAGCAATCGAAAAAACAGGAGGTCCCGCAACCCAGCCGCGTGCGCTTGCAACGCATCATTGATCAGATTCGCGCCGAGCCGCAGCAGGAGTTCTCGACGGAATGCATTGCCCGCGATGCGGCGCTCTCCGAAAGCCTCGTGAACATCCTCTTCAAAAAATTAACCGGCCTGCCGCCCCATGCCTTCATCATCGCCTGCCGCTTGAAGCACGCGCTGACTACCTTGCAGAAGAGCAACCACTCCATCACGAAGATCGCCTTGTCGCTGCATTTCGCCTCCTCGCAGCACTTTGCCGCCCACTTCCGCCGCTTCTACGGCATTACGCCCACGGAAGCACGCAAAGGCATACGGCCCTATCGCGGCATTGACGCATAGCCCCTGGCGTCGCGTTGGTCGTGTTTTAACAATTGAGAAATCGTGGCTGATCAAAACCTGACGCTGTGCTAAAGTAAGCAGACAGAAAACGTGATCCGCAACTTCATTCAAAGGGGACTTATGATGCATCGATGCTACGCCAGCTTACTCGCGCTCTCCGCGACCATCGTCGTCGCGCAACAGGCACCTATGAAAATCGTCGACCTCTCCCGTGACACCGCGCGCCAGGTCGTTATCGCCGAAGGCACAGAGAAGATCTATCAGGGTCACCCGACAACCCTACGCCTGCCCGACACGCAGACCCTTTTCGCCACCTGGTGCATCAATCACGGCGGCGCAGGCGGTCCCATGGCGCGCAGCGATGACGGCGGCAAGAGCTGGACGCGCATTGATGCCGCCATGCCTGAGGGCTATACGCGCCACCAGAACTGCCCCAGCATCTACCGTCTTATCGATCCGCAGGGCAAAGCCCGCCTCTGGGTCTGGTCTGCGTCCCACACCTCGCGCAACGGCGTGCCCATGCCCAGCATCATGAGCGAAGACAATGGCAAAACGTGGAAGGAGATGCCTGCGCTGGGTGAAGATTTCTACTGCGTCATGACCTTCAGCAGTATGATCCGTCTGCACGATGGTTCTTATCTGGGTCTCTACCATCGCGGTGAAGGCAAGGGCGAAGGAAAAAACTATCTGGAGGTTGTGCAGAGCATCAGCAAAGACGGCGGCTTCTCATGGTCCACCCCGACGGTTGTCGCGCACGTCGCAGGCAAGAAGCCCTGCGAGCCCTTTGTGCTGCGTTCCCCTGATGGCCGCGAACTCTGCTGCCTCATGCGCGAGAACACGCACAAAGGCAACAGCCTGATGATGTTCAGCACCGACGAGGGCAAGACGTGGAGTACGCCGGTCGATACCAGCTGGGGACTCACCGGCGACCGCCATATGGGCGTCTGTACCCCGGACGGTCGCTGGGTCATCGCCTTCCGCGATCAAGCACTCAAATCGCCCACACGCGGTCACTTCGTGGCCTGGGTCGGAACCTATGACGACATCAAGCAGGCACGCAACGGAAGCTATCGCGTGAAGCTGCTCCACAGTTACGCCGGGAGTGACTGCGGCTATCCCGGCGTTGAGCTGCTGTCGGATGGCACAATCGTCTGTACAACCTATATCAAGTATTGGAACGATGCGCGCAAACACTCGATCGTCACGACGCGCTTCACGTTGGCCGAGACGGACGCCTTAGCGCGCAAACCGTAAGCGACGCTTAAAAACACACGATTTGCTGTGTGCGGCAGTGCGCCGCGGATCGGCAATTCAACGACGCGCGGTAGGCGCACGGCCTGCCGCGTAATTTTCTCATTTCCTCCCCTTGAAAAATCCCCTCTTCATGCGCTATACTTAAACATTATGGAAAATACAAAGCGCAAAATTTTACTGGTTGACGATGACCCGAGTGTTTTCACCACCCTGGGTGATTTTCTTCAATTCGAAGGCTATCACGTGATTTGCGCGCCAAGCGGCGAAGATGCGCTGATTAAATTGCGCGTGCATCAGCCTGATTTAATTATCCTGGATATGGGCATGCCGGGCATGGGGGGCGTCGGGTTTCTCGACCGCATCACCAATCCCGACGGTAGCACGATCGTTCCGGTCCTCGTGCTGACAGCCCGTGCAACCATGGCCGAGTATTTCGCGAACAAGCAGATTGCTGGGTTCCTGGCTAAGCCGTGCGATCCTAATGACTTGCTGATGCAAGTCAGCCAAACGCTCTTCATGACCCCCGGTGACGGCCAGCAGGCGATCAAGCCCATGCGCCGCATCCTCATTGCGGACGGCGATGCGACAACGCGTCAGACCTTGGCCCGCGAATTCTCACAGGCCGGCTTTGAGGTCTCGGCAGCGGCAACGGGTCTTGAAGCCATGGAACAGGCCATCACCCTCAAACCGGACGCGCTGGTCATGCGGCTTGAGCTTGAGGGCGCCTCCGCTGACGAAATCGTCGTCATGCTGAAACGGCTGCCCAATACGAAAAACGTCAAGACGGTCGTCTATGGCATCGATCTGCCAGAAGCGAATCTCGAGCATGTGGCCAATCTGCGCATTCCGCAGGCCTGCATGGTGCGCGATGTCGCCATCAATAAAATTATTGATCGAACCATGTCGATCACCTAAACATTATGAAATGCCCAAAATGCGGATCAGAGGATGATAAAGTACTCGACAGCCGCTTGGTGCGGGAAGGCGCCTCCATTCGTCGGCGCCGCGAGTGTCTCACCTGCGATTATCGCTTCACCACGTATGAAGAGATCGTCAAGGATGAGTTGCGCGTCATCAAACGCGACGGACGCCGCGAAGAGTTCAGTCGCGTCAAACTGGAACACGGTCTGATGCGCGCCTGCGAGAAGCGACCGGTCAGCGACGACCAGATCCGCGACCTGATCGACCAGCTGATCGCGGACTTCGATGGGCTCACCGAAGTCACCACCGAGCAGATCGGTCAGGCGGTTATGGCGCGGCTGCACCTCGTCGATGAAGTCGCCTATATCCGTTTCGCCTCGGTCTACCAGCGGTTCGAAAACGTCAATCAATTCCTCAACGCCGTCACCGACATCGCCAAAAAAACCTAAACGCGAGGCCTGCACGATCATGTACAAGCTCACGATCTACATTCCGGAAAGCCACCTCGAAACTGTCAAAAGTGCGCTCTTCACAGCGGGTGCAGGTGCGTATGAGGCGTATGACCGATGCAGCTGGCAAGTACGGGGAGAGGGCCAATTCCGCGCGCTCAAAGGTAGTCGGCCGGCCATTGGCACCGAAGGCGTGGAAACACACGTCACGGAATACCGCGTGGAGATGACCTGCCCCGAGGAAAAACTCTTTGCCGCGCGCGAGGCGATTAAAAAATCGCACCCTTACGAAGTGCCGGCCTTTGATTTTACCCGGATTATCACCTGAGCCTTAACTGCGCAAGGCCCCCAGCGCCAGCAAGCCGTAGAAGGTATACTCCGCATCGCCCCGCTCCGCGAGCGGCGTCGCGCCGAAAAGATCGTCCTCCAACCAGCACAACTCCACAAAATCGCGATCGATTTCACGATGCCGATTGAGCGCGTGCTTCGCGCCCGCCATACGCAGTGCCGCGACCGCCACAGCGGTCGCCAGCAGATCGCCGCCATGTCCCACCATGCTGGAAAACCCGCCGCCCGCTACGCGGTAACGCTGAATCCGCGTAATGAGTTGCCGCGTAGCGCCCCGATCCCCGGCGACATGCGCGATCACAAGCCCCACCGCCAACTGCGGCATGACAAGTCCGGAACGGTTCATCATCTGTCTGCGCAAACGCATCCAGACGATACGCGCCAGCCACGCCAGCATGCGCGGCGAAAAGGCCCGATCCGCCTGCCACAAGGCGAAGAACCGTCCATACGCCTCGCTTTCCGCTGAAGAACGCAGCAGCAGGCGCAAGGCGGCGGTCGGCGACCACTGCGCAGTGCAGGCCTGCCGCAGCGCCTCCGCCGCGACGCGATCCACATAGCTCTGCGTCTCACAGTGCGATGCGTAGTCCAGAAGCGCTTCACGGTCAAGCGGCGCATGCAATGCGACCAGGCACTGATAGACAAAAAACGAATAGTACGGATCGGGCGCCCCGTCCAGACCAACATAGCCACCGGTCGACGCCTGTAGACGCTGAAGCGCCGCGCTTAAGCGCTGCCGTCCATCGTCGGCCAGCAGTTCAGCTCCCGTACGACACATTTTCTCTAGGTGTTCAACAAAAAGACTCATACGTTTTTCCACTTAAAAAGCGTTGCCGCATTGGCGCCGAAAATCGCGCGCTCCGCCTCAGCCGGCAGCTGTTCACGCTGCACAAAGCGCACGCCATCTTCCACCCTCGTCCACGGTGCATCCGTGGCAAACAGAAGGCGTTCTGCTGGATGTTCATGCAGAATCGCACGCGCGTCCGCATCCTCCACATTGATCTGCAAAACAGCTGTATCCAGATAGACATTCTGCCCCACAAGGCAGTCGCGTACACGTCGCCAATCGCGCCATCCACCGAGATGGGCGGCAATCAATTTAATCCCCGGAACCGCATCGATCACACGCCGCACACGGTCCGGCGAACAGATCGGATCAAACGGGAAACCGATATCATACCCGCAATGGCACTGCACCACCAGATCCAGGTCGCGGCAGCAGGCGAACACGCGCAGCATCTCCGGCGCGTCCAAAACAAATTCCTGATAATAGGGATGCAGCTTGATTCCGACAATACCCCGCTCCGCAACCTGTTTCAGATGCGTCTCAGCCAAAGGATCCGCCGGATGCACGGAAGAGAGCGGAATCAGATGCGCCCGCGCCTCAGCACCATAGGCACCCTCGCGAATCGCGCACGCTTCATTCAGAATGCCTTCCCACTGCTCCGGACGCGTCGCGATCGGACAGAGTACCGAAGCATCCACGTGAGATTTCCGCATCTGGTCAAGCAATCCGGAGAGCGTGCCATCCGAGACCGCCGCAATGGTATGATTGGTCTTCTCCACCAACTTCTTAATCGCCCGCCCTGCAATCGCATCGGGAAACGTATGGGCATGCACATCAATCAACATCATGTTTATACGATAACACATCAATGGCAAAAAATCCAGCCACACTCGACGATCAGCACCCCTTTCTAAAAAAATCCAACATACCTGCTTGACGTGCAACCCGTAAATCCGCTATAGTATGCACACTTTTTGCCAACTTAGCTCAGCTGGTAGAGCAGATCATTCGTAATGATCAGGTCGTCCGTTCGATCCGGATAGTTGGCTCCATTTTCGCCTCGAATTGAAGGACCTTCATTCGAGGTTTTTATCTTTATGAACACGACACGTTTGACAACGTCTGTTTTTACGCCTGACCGCGTGGGCATTCTCAAAGATGTCACCCAGGTTGTTTTTGAGCTCGCAGGCAACATTGGCAGCATTCGCCAAACGGTTGTCGACGGGTTTTTCACGCTTGTGTTCTCCGCGGATTTTCCGGCGGGCATGCAGGCATCCGTACTGCAACAGGCACTTGTCCGCGCGCTCAGCGGCGCCATCGTCACGGTCTGCGAAGCGCAAGCACGGCATCAGCCGCCTGTTGCCAAGGGCAGTCGCTTTGTCGTGACCACGCGCGGCGAGGATAAGCCAGGCACGATTTACGCGATCACGTCGTTCCTCGTTGAGCACGGCATCAACATTGAGGACTGGATCGTCGAAGAGGACGAAGGCCAGATCGTCTACATTGCGCAGGTGGTGATTCCGGAAAGCGTCGATTTCCGTCCGGTGCAGGAGGAATTTCGAACGCGCATGTCTGAACGCGGGTTAACGGGCCTCATCTGCCACGAAAACATTTTCCGAGCGACCAACGAAATCGGACCGATTTCCGCGTTGCTCTAAGTGGGGGTTTATCATGCGCGCGTTACCGCTCACATCGCTGAGCAATCCGAAAGTCAAGCATGTGGTTAAACTGCGTCAGCGTTCCCATCGCGACGAAGCCAACCAGATGCTGATCGAGGGGTATCGCGAATGCAAACGCGCGCTGGACAACGGCTACATTCCGCAGATGCTTTTCTTCTGCGAGGAGCTCTATCTCAAAAACCTCAACGAACCCGAGATCGTCCGGCAATGCGCGGAGCACGGCGCTGAACTCTATGCGTGTTCGGCGGCGGTGTTTGAAAAGATGGCTTACCGCGAGCGTCCGGAGGGCTTGCTGATTGTCGGACCGCAATGCGCGAAGAAGCTCGCGGATCTGACGTTGCCGGAGCATGCGCTGATCGTTGTCGCGGAGTCCATTGAAAAACCGGGGAATCTGGGCACGATCCTGCGTTCCGCGGATGCCGCCGGCGTGCATGCGGTGATCGTCTGCGACCGCTGTACCGACATCCACAACCCCAACGTGGTGCGCGCCTCGACCGGCACGCTCTTTTCCGTACCGGTCGTCGAAGCGACAAGCGCCGAAGCCCTCGCCTTTCTGCGTCAGCGCAACTTCTGCATTCTCGCCACGACTCCGCACACGGAACTGCTGCATTCCGACGTTACTCTGACGGGCAACATTGCCATTGCCGTAGGCACTGAGCAATACGGCTTAACGGAAAAATGGATGAACTCCGCGGATCTGCGCGTGCGCATCCCCATGTTCGGGCTGGCGGACTCGCTCAATGTCGCTGCGGCAACGACGATTCTGCTGTTTGAAGCTGTACGCCAGCGTATCGCGGCAAAGCAGCTCACGGTCCAGCCTGCTGAAGCCTGGCACGGCGAAGATACATTCGACGCATAGCGGCCCTCACGTCCGGTACGCATGCCGCTCAACGCTACGCCAACGTCTCATTTTATGCGGATTTTACGCATTCTAAGAGTTGACATTTGAATTCGCGTTCCGTTATACTTGCCTTCCATGCAAGCAAATAATGGCATTCAAGATGCACTTGACATGTTCATCAACCACCACGTATTCCACCATGCGGGAGCGGCATCGGGGTGGAATGTGCCTTTTTTGCGCATCAACGGGCTTGAATGGTTTAAATATGATGCAATCATGCTGTTCTGTGTTGTGGCACTCTTACTCAGCACAGCCCTTGCCGTCAGGCGTAATTTTGCGCGCATACCCACGGGCCTTGCAGCCGTTGCGGAAATCTACGTCTTGTTCATCCGCAACCACATTGTCTACGCAAACATAGGAGAGAAATACGGACGCCCGTTACTCTCCTTTTTTTGCACCCTCTTTTGCTTCATCCTTTTCGGCAATATGCTTGGGCTCATTCCGATATTCAGCACCGTCACCGGCAATGTCAGTGTAACCAGTGCACTCGCCTTGATTTTCATGTTCGCCAGTCTTTATGCAACCATCAAAGCGCACGGCGTGGGTGGTCTTGTCAAAGCGTTTGTTCCGCAGGGGATGCCCGCGTGGCTGACACCATTTATGTCGGTTATTGAAGTCATCAGCTTTTTCTCCCGCATTTTTGCATTAGCCATCCGTTTGTTCTGCAACATGCTTGCGGGACACATTGTCATCTATTCGTTGCTGGGACTCACACTGATCTTCGGCTGGGCTGCTTTTCCGGCGGTGTTTGTTTCTGTATTTATGTATCTTTTTGAAGTCTTTGTTGCCTTCCTTCAAGCGTATATTTTTACGTTGTTGGTCGCAATATTCATAAACATGATGGTCAATGTTGAACATTGACAGCATAACGTAGGAGAATTCACATGTTACCTCTCGCAAGCATGGCAGCCATTGGTGCTGGTCTAACAATCCTTGGTGTGGCTCTCGGAATTGGGTTAACTTTTTTCGCAGGACTTCAAGCGATGGGCCGTCAGCCTGAAATGATGAGCAAGCTTCAGACAGCAATGATTATCGGTGCCGCGTTCATTGAAGGCAGTGCACTCTTTGCCCTCGTAATCTGCCTGATGAAGGATTAAACACCGTGAGTGCAAACGAGCAAACTCATGCTGTTGAAAGCGTTCCAGGTATTCCGGAACCCCTTGAGCATATGCAGTCTGACGTCATGCAGGTCTCCGGTCAGATGGTGGTTCTGACCTGGATTGCCTTTATTCTCGCCGCGATCACGTTGCACAAGTTGCTGTGGAAACCGATTATGCGTGCCATTGAAGGCCGCGAAAAAGAAGTTTCTGATGCGCTTGCCGGCGCGGATCAGGCTCGACAAGCCTTGGCCAATGCGGAAAAAGATCGGCATGACGTTATCGCGCATGCTGAACGGGATGCGCGCGAAATCGCCGACCGTGCGGCGCGCGACGCCGCTGCGATCAGGTCCAAAGCCGATGCTGACTCACAAAGCCTTGCGCAACGGCGCATCGAAGAGGCTCAGCGAGCGATTCAAGCCGAATACCAGAAGGCCTTTGAAACCTTGCGCCTCGACGCTGCCAGCCGCCTTTCCAGCGCACTCGAACGCATGCTGAAGCAAAACCTGACGGACGAACAGAAAAAGAAATATCAGGATGAGCTTCTCGGCGAGGTAACGTTATGATGCTTGCCATCTATGCGCGGGCCTATGCCAGAGCGCTTTTCTCAACCGCAAAAGCCTGTGGACGGCGCGAGCCTGTCACGGCGGATATGCGTTCACTCAAAGCGCAATGGGAAGGCGCGCCGGAACTTCATCGCTTTGCGGCGCAACGGTTGCGCGGCAATACGTTGTCGCATGAGCGCCTGATCGATGAGATCTGGGGCGAGAGCTTCGGCCCCGAGTTGATTCAACTGCTGAAAGTCCTCGCGCATCGAAACCAGCTGACGTTGATACCGCTGATTGTCAAACACTTCATGGACCTGTTTAACCGCGACCTGAAGCGCGAACAGGTTGTTGGCACCTTTGCTTTGGCACCTGATGACGCGGAGCTTGCGCGCATCCGTCAGCTGATTGCCAAACGCTTCGGCGAGAACTACGAATTGATTGTTAAAACAGATCCGAAATTGATTGCAGGTTTCACGCTGATCATGAACGACACGTGCGTGGATGCAAGCCTAGCCGGACGATTGACCCGTTTAAAATTGCTTTTGAAAAAACCAGCGATTGCTGGATAACGATGGAAGCCTATGAACATCCAACTGAAACCCGAAGAAGTCTCAGCCCTGTTACGTCGCCAAATGCAGCTGGGCGATCATGCAATCGACATCGCTGAGTTCGGAACTGTCCTCAGCATCGGTGATGGTATTGCACGCGTTGACGGTCTTACGCGCGTCATGTACAACGAATTGCTGGAAACGGAAAACGGCGTCGCGGGATTGGCGCTCAACCTGGAAGAAGATTCGGTCGGCGTCGCGATCCTCGATGATGACACGCAAGTGCGCGAAGGCGATCTCTTCAAGCGGACAGGACGCGTGGTCTCTGTTCCGGTCGGCGAAGCGCTGGTCGGACGCGTCGTCGACGCACTGGGCCGTCCGTTGGATGGTAAAGGTCCGATCCATACCAAGGATTTTCGTCCGATCGAGTCGCCTGCCCCCTCCATCATTGAACGCAAAAACGTCTGCGAACCGATGCAGACCGGTATTTTGGCTATCGACGCCCTGACACCGATCGGACGCGGACAACGCGAGCTGATTATCGGCGATCGTAAGACGGGCAAAACAACGCTCGCCATCGATGCGATTCTGAATCAGGCGAGCTCCGGCGTCCACTGCTTCTATGTGGCTATCGGTCAGAAGCTCTCGACCATCGCGGCCCTGCACAAACTGCTGGAGTCGCGGGGCGCCATGGACTACACGACCATCATTCTGGCCAATGCCTCGGAACCGGCCCCGCTGCAGTACATCGCGCCCTATAGCGGATGCGCCATGGCGGAGTATTGGCGCGACCGCGGCGGTCATGCGCTGGTGATTTACGATGATCTGACCAAACATGCGCAGGCGTATCGCCAGATGTCGCTGCTGCTACGCCGCCCGCCTGGACGCGAAGCCTTCCCAGGCGACATTTTCTATCTACACAGCCGCCTGCTCGAACGCGCGGCCAAGATGTCAGAAGAAAAAGGTGGCGGCAGCCTCACGGCGCTGCCGATTGTCGAGACGCAGGCCAACGATATTTCCGCGTATATCCCGACCAACGTAATTTCCATTACGGACGGTCAGATCTTTCTGGAGTCCGGACTGTTCCATGAAGGCCAGCGGCCGGCCATCAACCCCGGTATTTCCGTCTCGCGCGTCGGCGGCGATGCCCAGCTCAAAGCCATGAAGCAGGCTGCTGGTCCGCTGCGCGTGCAGCTCGCGCAATATCGCGAACTGGAAGCCTTCATGCGCTTCTCCTCCGATCTCGACGCCAGTACGCTGGAGCAACTCGCGGTCGGGCGTTCGCTGATGCGCGTGTTGCGTCAGTTGCCGAACAACCCTGTTCCGGTGCACCTGCAAGTCGCCGCACTTTTCGCCGGCACGCAGAAGGCCTTTGCGCAGGTTCCTGAAAACCGCTTTACAGACGCGCTGGCTGCGCTCTATGCCATGATCGACAATATGGAGCAAGGCCGCGCCTACACTGCACGTTTCGCTGAAAAACCAGTGCTGGACGACGATCTTAAAGCGCTGTTGAACAGCGTCATCCAAGCGGCTGTTGAACCGTTCCAGAAAAAGTAGGGCGACATCCTATGGCGAATTTCAGAGAGTTTAACACACGACTGAATGCGATGCGCGGCATGCGGCGCGTGACTTCGACCATGAAAATGGTTGCTGCGTCGCATTTGCATCGCGCCCAGAATGAGATGCGTCTCCCGGAGCCATTCGCCGTTGAATTGCGCAAACTGGCGGTCGTCGCGATGAACATCCCCGAGCTGCGCGAACATGCCTTGTTCCAGCCGATCCGCACGGAAAATCCGCGTGCGCTGCTGCTGATCATGTGCTCAGATCGCGGCCTGTGCGGATCGTTTAACAGCTCCGTAGTCCACGAAGTCCGCCGCTGGGTTAAGGAGGAGCGCGCCAAACGGCCGAATCTCCAGATCGAGGCGATCTATGCGGGACAGAAGGGCTACACTGCGCTGCACCGCGAAGTCTCCTCGTGCATGAACGTTTTCGGCATTTCCGCGCATCCGAAAATCCATGAAACGCTCACCCTATCGAATTATGCGATGGATCGTTTTCTGGATGGCACCTACAGCGACGTCTGGATCGCGGGCAGCCGCTTTGTGAGCACGTTGAAGCACGATGCGGAAATGATCGGCATATTGCCGTATTTCCGTCCCAATGCGAAGCCGCCGACATTTCACCCGAACGAAGTTCCCCTGATTGAGCCGCCCGACGTGCGTATGCTTGAAACCATCATGCGCCTGCTGGTGCACCAGCGCGTCTACGTCGCGCAACTTAACCGTGCGGCAAGCGAACAGGCTTCACGCGTGATGTCGATGGAAAATGCCACGAGCAACCTCCACTGCATGGAGAAGGAGTTACAGCTTAAACGTAACCGTGCGCGCCAAGCTGCGATTACCAACGAATTAACAGAAATTGTCAGCGGGGCTGAAACGCTGAATTAACACTGAACCGGTAACGAGAGAAGATCATTATGAGCGATGCGAAAACCAACACCGTAACAGGACGCGTCATCCAAGTGCTAGGCGCTGTTGTTGACGTTGAATTTCCGGATGGCTACCGGCCCCGCCTGCTGCATGCCGTAAAAGCAACCAATGCCTTGCTGAACGACACCCCCTTTAACCTTGTGCTCGAAGTTGCGCAGCACCTTGGTGATTGCCGCGTCCGCACGATTGCCATGGACTCAACGATCGGGCTTGTACGCGGTTCAGAGGTGATCGACACCGGCGATGCGATCAGCGTCCCAGTCGGCAAGCCGACGCTCGGACGTGTGATGAATCTGCTGGGTGAACCCGTCGATGGACAAGGTCCTGTCGAGAGTTCAACGCGCTTGCCGATTCACCGTCAACCGCCCGCTTTCCTTGATCAGAATCCCGACACCCAGGTGCTCGTTACAGGCATCAAGGTGATTGACCTGCTGACCCCCTATCGCAAAGGCGGAAAGATCGGACTCTTCGGCGGTGCCGGTGTCGGCAAGACCGTTCTGATTCAGGAACTGATCCACAACATTGCGCACGAGCACGGCGGTTACTCCGTCTTTGCCGGTGTCGGCGAACGCACGCGTGAAGGCACCGCACTCTATCAGGAAATGGGCAGTGCAGGCGTGCTCGACAAGACCTCCATGGTCTTCGGTCAGATGAACGAACCGCCGGGAGCGCGTTCCCGCGTGGCGCTTTCCGCATTGACGGTCGCGGAGTATTTCCGCGATGACATGCATCAGGACGTGCTGCTCTTCATCGACAATATTTTCCGTTTCACGCAAGCCGGCGCAGAAGTCTCGGCCTTGCTCGGCCGCATTCCCTCCGCCGCAGGCTATCAACCATCGCTCGGCACGGAAATGGGTGAATTACAGGAGCGTATCACCTCAACCAAGAGCGGTTCGATTACCTCTGTTCAGGCTGTCTATGTGCCGGCCGATGATTACACCGATCCGGCGCCAGCCACAACGTTTGCGCATTTGGACGCGACGACCGAGCTTTCGCGCGCCATTGTGGAGCAAGGCATCTATCCCGCTGTTGACCCGCTGACCTCCAATTCATCCCTGCTGGCGCCTGAAGTGGTCGGCGAAGAGCACGTCCGCGTCGCACACGGCGTACAGGAAGTACTGCAACGGTACAAAGAGCTGCGCGATATCATTGCGATCCTGGGTATGGACGAACTCTCGGAATTCGATAAGCTGATCGTTGCCCGCGCCCGTAAAATCCAGCGTCTGCTTTCACAGCCATTCCACGTCGCGGAACAGTTCACAGGCATGAAGGGCGCCTATGTGAAACTCGAGGATACCATCCGTTCATTCGCGGCTGTGCTCGACGGCACATGCGACGAGCTACCGGAACAAGCGTTTTACATGGTGGGTACCATTGACGATGTTTACGCCAAAGCCGAAACGATGAAGAAATAGTATGGATGGACACAACACATTTCCGTTTCGCATCCTCACGCCCGGCGGGGAGTTAATCCAAGGTGAAATTACGCAGATTCAGGTGCGCAGTCACACGGGGTCGCTGGGCGTGATGGCCAAACATGAGCCGCTGGTTGCAGCGTGCCCAGCCGGCATCATCCGCATTCAGCAGGATGGTGTATGGGTCCGTTTTAAAAGCGAAGCCTTCCTGCTGAAGACCGATGGCACCGCCGTTACGATTCTCACCTCGTTTGCGCAATATCACGGTGATCGAACAGAAGATTAAACCGTGCATGCTTCGGCATACCGCTCAACCGCAGCGTGATCGGCGCAATCCGCCAACAGCGCGCTGACTGTATGTGAAAAACCAGGCAGACAGAGCTGGGGCATAAGATCGGCCAATGGCTGCAACACAAAACGCCGCAGATGTGCGCGCGGATGCGGTAAAATCAGCGGGCCTTGCGCAATCTGCCATACGCCGAAACTAATTATATCGATGTCGATCGTGCGCGGCGCGCCATAGATCGAACGCGTCCGATGCAAGCGCTGCTCAATCGCTTGAGTCTGCTGGAAAAAAGGCAACGGATCGAGATCCGTCTCGACGAGGACAATGCAGTTGAGAAAATGCGGATCAACGTCCGGCGACGGTGTTAAGACCGGCGCTGTTTCATAAACGGGCGAGATCCGCGTTACCTGGCTATGCACAATCGTGCGCAGCTGCGCAACCGCCTGGCACACATAGTCGAACCGCGGTTCAACGTTGCTTCCCAGTGACAGGATTGCGCACTGCGCCATCGCTTACAGCTCCGTAGGAATCGTCGTGATCCACTGCCGGATTTCTTCCGAAAGCGGCTCAATGTTTTCGATGGTGGTCTCTTCCGTTCCGGATACGGAGGGAATAACCGCACGCTCACCGACGCGCTTGCCTTCGATCGCCGTCGCTAGCCGGGTCATATTGGAGATAATGTTCAGCGCTTCATCGCGATCCCACTCACCCAAGACGGTGTAGACGCGCATGGAGCCATCATCCATCCGCAAGGTCACGGTTGTGCCGGCCGCCACGCGATCATACGCAACACCCGCGAAATCCGTTCCCTTGACCTGACCGAGTTCGCGCTGCAACTCCGATTGGCGCTGTTGCAGCTGGCGCTCCAAATCCTTGGCCGCCTGATATTCGAAGTTCTCACGCAAGTCGCCGTAGCTACGCGCCACCGCGATATCAATACGGTTCTTCGGCATGTCCACTTCGATCAGATGCTTGTATTGCAATTGGCGTTCAGCCAGGGAGTGCCACGACGTCTGGCGAATCGCAGCCTGCTGCTTGGCCACAACGGCTTTTTTCAGTTTCGTCAGTTCGGGATTGCGATCCAGCATCTGCTTAATCAGCGTGCGATGCGTCGCCGGATCCCAGGCCGTCGAGGCCTGCAGGCGATCAAACAGAACCTCCTGACTCACACTGTCCAATTTATCGAAAAGTTTATCCAACCATTTTCCGTGCGCATCAAAATGCAGCTTCAGCTGATTTTGCATACGCAACGCTTCACCGGAGAGCTTGCTTTCGATCACGCTGATCGCATGCCCAAGCAGATTCAACAGTGGCGGCAACGTCCAGGCGGTCGTCTCGCGCGAACGGAACGCCCAGTTGACCAACGTTGCAGGAGCCTGCGGACGGCTCAGCAACTGGAAAACCTTCTGTTCCGCCTCGTGGCTATCTTTCAACAGCGTCAGCAGCTCATTTAACAGGTTATACGGCATTTGCGCCATCTCGGCAATCATGCACGAGGCCACGGAATCACCGCCTGCAAGCAGGAAGGTCAACATCGCATTGACGTCTTTGACCGCCAGGCCTTCAGCCGCTTTAATGTACCGACTGTTGTCCATGAGATGCGCGCGCATCTGATCCGCAGGCGGCGACAGGAAGCCAAAGGCCTGAATCTTGACTGCAACGCGCGCATAGGTGGCCGGATCCGTATTGTAGGCGCTCTTCGCCGCAAATTCCAAGCGCTCTTCAATCATCCCGCGCTGAATATCGTCGAGCCCAGCAAATTTGTCGCTGTTTTCCAAATCCGAGATTAAAGCGAGCAGCTTCACGGCGTCGCGCATGCGGCTGAAATCGTTGAACCATGTGTCGCCATACTCTTCCGCTGCGGCAAGCAACTGAAGCGCCTCCGTGCGCTTGGTCGGGATCACAACCAAAACATCCTTTTTAAGCTCTCTGCGCGCATGCTCCCAAAAGCTTTTCCAGCCTGCAGCCGCAACCAAATGATGCTTATTGACCAGCAACTCCTCCAGGCGCACAATTGTCATATCACCAAAGCTGCGTAAGGCTAACTTCACGACATCACCAGGTTGTTCTTCCACGATCTTCTTGACACTCTCAAGATCCAAGTAGCAACGCGTCAGCAAATGGTCATGCGGCGCACGTTGAACATTTTCAAGAATCGCCTCGAAACTCATCTGATGGCTGCTTTTCGCCTTAAAGTCAATCGTCGCACGCTTATAGAAATCATCCATGCGACGAATCTTTCCAACGCCCCAGTTCTGATCCAAAATCAGCGTCTCCGGCTTGAGCGAAACCAACAAATCAAGATTCTCAAACGCCTTTTCCAGCGGCACATCGCCGAAACCCGATGCATCAATAAGTGCGGTGGTTAAGCGATCTTTTAACGCTGCTTTCTTTAACGCGTCACGGATTCCGGTTGCATTGAGTTGCTGGGTCAACTGTTCGCGGCGATCCTTGATCAGCAGAAAGAGACCTGCAAAATCGAAGGCATTGATTAACTCCTGCATCAACATCACGGTTGATTCATCCGCTTTCTTTGAATCCTGTATCATCAGGTCATGAATCACCGATAACAATTCAGCGGTAGGAATCGGTCGACGCTGAACCAATTCCAGAAACTGGGTTTCATTTTCGCTCGCAGACTTCGTGGTTTCCATAGAACAAATGCTCCTTTTCAAATTGGTTTTTAATGGTATCAACTTTCGGGGTGCATAAAAAGTCCAAAATCGAAAAGCGCGCGCGGGAATGCAAGAAATAAAGATTGAAAATCACCATTGCATTTTTTCCAAACCTTCATGATAATGACCCCGTGTCATGAAAAAAACGTGGAAACAACACCTGCAACAGAGTATCTGCACCCTTGCTGAATTTCAACGCCGCTTTCCCCATGCTCCGATTGATGCAACAGCCTGCAACACCTTCCCCATGCGCATCACGCCCTATTACCTCGGGCTGATCCGCACGTTTGATTTTTCCGATCCGATCTATGCGCAATGCGTGCCGCAATCCGCAGAACTCACGACGCCGCGCTGGCTGACCGCAGATCCCCTGGCGGAAGATGCGCAGCAGCCTGTCCCCGGTCTTATCCAACGTTACCCCGACCGCGTGCTACTGGTCACAACCGGCCAATGCGCGGTGCGTTGCCGGCACTGTATGCGCAAGCGTCTTACCAAACAGAATACGGCAGCCGCGGACCAAAGTATGCAAGATCGCTGGCTAACCTATCTGCGGGCGCATCCTGAAATTCGCGATGTCCTCGTTTCGGGCGGAGACCCCCTGCTGCTGCCTGAAAAAAATCTTTTCGCGCTGCTGCGCGCCATCCGCGCGGTTCCCTCCGTGGAGATCATCCGCATCGCGACGCGCATTCCCGTCACCTTGCCCATGCGCATCACACGCACGCTTGCACGGCGGCTCGCCGCCTTTGCTCCGCTCTATATCAACACGCATTTCAACCATCCCGTCGAAGTTACCTCCGAGGCGGCGCACGCATTAAAATTACTCGCGGATTCGGGCATCCCGCTCGGCAATCAGACGGTCTTGCTCAAAGGAATCAACGATACGCCAACAACGATTGAAACGCTCTGCCGCCTGCTCCTCAAAAACCGCGTGCGCCCCTACTATCTGTTTCAATGCGACCTGGTTGAAGGAACCGAACACTTCCGCACACCGCTCGACACCGGACTCGCCATCATGGGCTACCTGCGTGGACGGCTCAGCGGACTGGGCATTCCCCATTTCGCGCTCGACACGTCTGAAAACGGAAAAATCGAAATGGTCCCCAATGCGATTTTAGCGCGCACGCCTGAATCGACGCTGTTGCGCACATCGAATAATAAAACGATCCATTATCCCGAACCCGCGACGTGAAAAGCAGGGCGAATTTCGCACACCGCTTTTTTCGGTATCCAAATCACCAGTTTTTGCGTATACTATGTATTGTGTTGAATACATGCAAAATGTGGAAGGATATCATACCATGTCGAAGAAAAAAGTGAAACGTATCGGCGTTGTCGGATTTGGTTTCATGGGGCGTATGCACTATGGAAATTGGAAGAAGATCAAGGGCGCACAAGTCGTTGCGCTGTGTGACAAGGACCTCTCTCAGTTTACCTCATCCATGCAAGGGGGAAATGTCAAAGGCGCCGACACCTCAACGGATTTTGGCACAGCCAAGCTCTATGACGATTACGATCGTATGCTGGCGGAAATGGACCTGGATATCGTCTCCATCACGCTTCCGACACCGCTGCACCTTCCCTTGACCGCCAAAGCACTGAAGGCGGGCGTGAATGTCGTCTGTGAAAAACCCATGGCGCTCGATACGGCCTCCTGCGATGCCATGCTGAAGGCGGCCAAAGAGGCCACGAATGGCGCGAAGCTCATGATTGCGCACTGCCTCCGTTTCTGGCCGGCCTACACGTTTTTAAAGAAGATTGTGGAAAGCAAGAAATACGGTGCGGTCCGGAGTGCGGATTTTCATCGCTTCAGTCCGCCCCCGGGGTGGAGCAAGGGCAGCAACTGGCTGTTGGATGAAAGTAAGAGCGGCGGTGTTGCGCTCGACCTGCACATCCATGATTCCGACATGATCCATTACCTTTTCGGTATGCCGAAATCAGTCAGCAGTTCAGCGGGTTATGCGGAGTCTGGCACCATGCTCCACATCAATACCGTCTACAACTACAATGGCCCCATTATCACGGCAACGGGCAACTGGAGTATCACACCTTCCATGGGATTTGATGCAGGCTATCTGGTTATCTTTGAACACGCCGTGGTCCGCTGGAGCTGCACCACGGGGAAACCGCCGCAGATCTGTCCGGAAAAGGGTGCGGCTTTTGAAGCCAAACTGGAAGATGGCGACGGTTACCTGCACGAGCTGCAGTGGTTCCTCGACTTCATCAACGGCAAGAAAGTACCGCAGATTATCACGCCCGAGCAATCGCGCAACTCGGTCCGTCTGGTCGACGCAGAGAAGAAATCCGCGCATACGAGAAAGACGATCAAACTGTAAATGGATCTGATTTTCCTGGGAACTGGAACCTCTGTCGGTATTCCGATGATCGGCTGTTCGTGCCCGGTGTGCACCTCTTCCGACCCGCGCAATACCCGTACACGTTCCAGCCTCTACATCTCCACCGAGACCTTTGCTTTCGTGATCGACACCTCGCCTGATTTTCGCAACCAGATGCTGCGACACAGTATCCGGCGTTGTCAGGCGGTTCTGTTCACGCATGCCCACGCGGATCATATCTTCGGCTTTGACGATATCCGTCGCTTCAACACCATCCACCAGACGGTTCTGCCCGCGTATGCCGAAGCGCCCACACTGCGCGATCTACGCCGCGCTTTTCACTACATCGACGACAAGCCCTCGACGTTAGGCCTCTATCGCGCACAGATCGACTTCAAGACTATTGAAAGCACCTTCACGCTCGGCGATGTCACGGTGACACCCCTACGCGTCACGCATCACGGCAGTCACATGACGGGCTACCTCCTTGAACATGGACAGCGCCGCATGGCCTATATCCCGGATTGCAGCGAGTTGCCGGATGAAACCGTGGAACGCCTCTGTGGCATCGACTGCCTGATTCTGGATTGCCTGCGTTACCGCCCCCATCCGGCGCACTTGAACGTGGAGCGCAGCCTCGCCTACATCCAGCGCATTGCGCCCACAAAGGCCTACCTTACGCACCTCTGCCACGATATTGACCACGCCACGCTTGAAGCGACGTTGCCCCCGCACATCCGCATCGCCTACGACGGGCTGACGCTGCATCTGTAGCCGCTAGACCACCTCGCGAATATATTTGCGCTTGAGCAGACGCCACACCACAACAAAGAAGGCACTCAGTGGAATCGCGAGCAAGATGCCGAGCAGCCCTTGAAAAATCACACCCCAAAAGAGCAGTGAAAACACAATCGCGAGATCGCTAAGGCCGGTCCCTTTGGATTGAATCCGCGGCGTCAGCCAGTAGCCATCAAAAACCTGCACCATCACAAAAACACCGATCACCAGCAGCAAACGCGACAGTCCCCCTCCTGCGCCGAAAAACGCCAACGGCAAGGTCACGGAGAGCCCAATCACATTACCCAGATAGGGCACCACATTCAGACAGCCGAGGCTGAGTCCCAGAACCAGACCATACGGCACCCCCACGAGCCAGAACCCGATGCCGAATAACAGCCCCTGAATCGCTGCGATCACGAGCTGGCCGCGGAAATAAGCGGCGACAATCCGCACGAACTCCTCCAAAAGGAAAACCAAGTCCCCCCGCGTCTCCTTCTTTAAAAACGCAAGCTGGCCCACCACGGCGTTCGGCCCCAAGGAACGGGCAACCAGAAAATAAACAAGATAGACCGGCACGATCAGCCAGCTCAGTAGCGCAAGGAGATGCTGAAGCGCATCCGCCCCGTATGCAATCGCCTTGGCGCCCATATGGCTATTCACCACGGCGTCCTTGACCAGGTTCACCAGATAATCCATCTGGCTTACCCGCTCAAACTCCTCAACAAGTCCGAACTTTGCAAGAAAAACCTGGAAATTGGGGCTTTCCGTGCGAAACCACGTCATGACCTGCTGATACAACTGCGGAATCGCATCGATCAGCGCGAGGAGCTGCGTAACCATGAGCGAACCGAAAACGACACCGACGAACAGAAGCGGCAGCATGACCGACACCGC
>CAZMLC010000010.1:0-17118 GCA_964567125.1 uncultured Akkermansia sp. | reverse complement strand
GTTTCATCATTTTTCATACGCGTACTGTACTTAATTTCCGTGACTTATCCCAGCATATTTTAGTACTCTTAAAAACATAAGGGAGCTCCACTATGCCGACCAAACAGAGCGAATCCGCAGGATTCGAAACCAACTTAAAACGCCTTGAAGAAATCGTCAAATCCATGGAATCTGGTACGCTTGATCTCGATCAGATGATTGCCGCGTTCGAAGAGGGACAGAAATTGGTCAAATCCTGCACCACGACGCTCAACGAGGTCGAACAACGCATTGAAATTATTGTTAAAAACAGCCAAGGCGAAATCACCGCTGAACCCTTTACGCCTAAGAATTGATTAGTCTCGCAATGAACCGCTTCACTCTTTTTCTCATCCTCTCCATCCTTGCTATCCAGAGCGGACGCGCGGCACCTGCGCTGCGCTCGCTGAAGGAAACACAACGCGCACTTGGATTTACGAACTTTGTCTGGAACGGCGATAGCGTCCTGCTATCCAACGACACACACTGCGTCCGTTTTTACCAAGGCCGTCGTAAAGCGGACATCAACAATGTCTCGGTCTGGCTCAATGTCGCGCCCGATGGCGTTGTCGCTGACGATGCCTGGCGCATCACGAAAACCGACCTCGATTTTCTCCAGATCTCGATCCTGCCCGAGACAAACGGACCGCAGAAACGCCTGCGCGTCATGATCGATGCCGGCCACGGAGGCGGCGATCAAGGAGCTGTCAATAAAAAGGCCAACATCAAGGAGAAGGACATCAACCTCGCCGTCGCACAGTCCGTCGGCGCCATCCTGACATCCAACAACATGGACGTCCTGTATACGCGGACCACCGACGAAACCTTGTCCCTCGACGATCGTTCGCGCCTGGCCCGCAAGCGCAAAGCCGATCTTTTCATCAGCATCCACGCCAATTTCGCGGATAACACCAATGCATCAGGCGTTGAAACCTATATCACGCAACCACCGGGGTTTGCCGGAACAACCGCCATCACCAAAGCACGCGGGTTTCAAATCGGCAATGCCTTTGACTATCAAAACACCATGCTCGGTTTTGAAATTCATCGTCGGCTCAGTCAAGTGACGCCCGACACCGTCGATCGCGGCCTCAAACGTCAAGCCTTCTATGTCTTGCGCGAAATCAGCTGCCCGGCAACGCTAATCGAAGTCGGCTTCCTCTCCAACCCCGCTGAAGTGCGCCGCATGGTCGATAAAACGTGGCAGCAGGCGTGTGCGCGTTCCATCGCGAGCGGGATCCTTGCCTATGCGAGTAAACTCGATGGATTGACAGAACGCATTGCCGAGAAGCGTAAACTGGAGACCCAGCAAAATATGGCCTGGATCGCCCGCAAAGCGCAACTCAAAAAAGAAGCGGATCTGGCGGCGGCCGCAAGACGGGCACGCGCATCCGAACGTGAAGCGCAGTCCCTGCCGCTGCAAACGGTTGTGCGCGGCATTGAAATGACCGTCTCCAACGTGACGCCGGAGGAGACCGTCGCGCCTGTGTCCGCAACGAATCTCCTTGCTACAGCGTCAGCATCGGAAACGGCCAACGAAGCGCTGGATGAGGGTGAGTCGAGCGAACAGCACCCCGTGACGGAAGCCGCGGCAGCGGCCGCAGCTGAAGCCGAGGTTAAAGCCCGCCAAGCGCCGGAACAGCCAGCCGCATCCCAGAAAAAATCGCTGTTGGAAGCGCTGGATATTTTTGACATTTATTCACACTAACACGCAACAAGGATCCATATGAAAAAAATCATCACACTCGTCGCGCTGGGTTTTCTAACCTCCGCGTACGCCCAGTCCTCCTACATGAAGGGGAAAGCCTTCTACGTCTTCAGCGATGGCTACATCGCCAAGGTTGAAGCCGATGGCAAGGTCTCATGGAAAACACAACCCATCAAACAGGTCGGCGATATCTGGGTCTTCAAGAACAGTATCCTTTACACGACCTTCAACGGCATCCAAGAAATCACCCGCGACACCCATACCGAATGTTTCAGTTATCAACCTCCTGAAAAGCCGGAGATCTATTCAACGCAGAAACTCGACAACGGAAATTACCTCGTCGCGGAATGCTCAGCCGCACGCCTGCTTGAGCTGAAGCCGGACAAAACCATTGCGAAAGAAATCAAACTGGGCAAAGCGCCTGCCGGTCATGGATTCATGCGCGGTGCACGCAAAACACCGCAGGGCACCTATCTGGTCGGACATATGGGCGGAAAGCTCAAGGAATACAACGATAAAGGCGAAGTCGTCTGGTTCTTCAACGATCCCGCCATGGGCGCCGTCTACCAGGCTGTACGTCTGAAAAATGGCAACACGCTCGCCGCGTTTGGTGAAAATGATAAGGCCGCTGTCGCAGAGATCGCGCCCGACAAGACGATCGTCTGGTCGGTCAAGAACGCCGACCTCCTGGGCCAAGGCCAGCCGGAACCCCATCCAATGAAATTCTGCACTGGATTCTTCCTGCTCCCGAATGGCAACCTGCTCATTTCGAGCTGGATCGGACACGGCCACCTGGGTAAGTCGCCGCATCTCTTCGAAATCACGCGCGACAAGAAGATCGTCTGGTCATATGCCGATCATGCGGCATTCAAAACGATTTCCAGCGTGCATCCGCTCAATGAAAAGGGTGAACCGCTCGACCCCACCTGCGTGCATTAATACCCACCGATTCACCTGACGCGGATGTCGCTTTGCGACGTCCCGTCTATGCAAATTTTCTCATCGACACGTTCTCTGATCCTCTTTCATAAAGAGGGTCACGCGTTCCAATTTGACATCGCCCTCTTTGGAGAGCTGATAAAAATTGACGTGCGGACTGTCCTTGACTGCCGTCGGATCCATGATCCGAAAGGTCGGTATCTTAAAACGGACCCGCTGAAGGGCCGGGCATCCGGTGAAGGCGAGCACGCCGATCTTGCGTACGGTTCCTAAAAAAGTCACAGTCGATAGCCGCGTGCATTCGCCAAACGCGTTGGCCTGCAGCGTCACCCCGGAAGCACCGAAGACAACGTTGGTGAGCTGGGCACACTGCGCAAAAGCGCCTACGCCGACATCGTCCAGCGATGCTGGCGCATTGATCTGAGTCAGCTTGGTTTGAATAAAGGCCCCATCCGCAATGTGATGCAATCGGTCAGGAAAGTTGATCTCAGCCAACCGCTCGCATCCGGCAAACGCCATCTTACCGATCGACTCAACCTCGGCGCTGACGATCACGCGCTCCAAGCGGGTGCAATTCAAAAACGAAAAATCATCGATTTTTTCCAGCTTAGCCGGCAACGTGATGCAGGTGAGATTCGTGCATTCACCAAACGCGAATGCGCCGATCGCCTGCACGGAGTCCGGTATGGCTACGGTCTGGAAACCCCCTTTGTAAAAGGCGCGCGGTCCAATCCGTTGCACGGGTGCCCCGTTGATCTGCGCAGGGATCTCCAGCTGCGCGGAAGAGGGGCCAACATAGGCCAGCAGGCTCACGCCGGATCCAACAGGCGCATACACAAACCATCCATTCGTTCGTGCATTTTCCCGCAACGCATCGTCCTGCTCATGTTTATCAATGCGCTGCGGCGCGGATTGCCCCAACGCCCTTTGAACACTCCCCATAAGAAAAGTCGCACAAAGAGCCCACGCAAACACGCGTTCCAAGTCGCGCCGCCAATGCGTACGAGACATGTCTTACTCCTTTATTGAACAGGTATACAATACCCCGTTTCTATACCGCGTTCATCCGTTTTACATATGAAGTCGCTCGCGCACCAGGAGGCACTGCTCCAGCCGCGACGGGATGCAGACCTGCCAAAGCCGCATTCCAAATTTCTTACATGATTGACAGAATAGTATATCTAGGATTATTTTGCAATTCTCAAAAAAACAGCGCCACAAGACAAGCTTTCATTTTCGGCAAAGGCGTGATAAGGTATCGTGCTTGCAAAAAAGGATGAAAGGATCGTGGGCATGGCCATTGAACAGTTTGGACTTTATCTGGTGATCACCAATCCGGTGACTTCCTATGAAACGTGTGCGGAAGCCGCCGTAAAGGCCAATCTGCGCTACATTCAGCTGCGCATGAAGAAGACTCCCCGCGCCATCATTCTGGAACATGCCCGCAATTTGCGCAGCATCACGCGCGGTTCATCCACCCGTTTTATTGTGAACGACGATCCCGTGCTCGCCGCGGAAGCGGAAGCGGATGGTGTTCACCTTGGTCAGGATGACATGCCTCTGACAGAGGCCAGAAAGCAGTTTCCGGAGTTGAACATTTTCGGACTTTCCACGCACAATCCCGATCAGGCGCAACGCGCGGCCGAGGTCGCCCCTGATTATTGCGGCGTCGGTCCGGTCTATGCGACGCCGACCAAAGAAATCCCCGATCCCGCACTGGGACCTGATCTGGCCGGACGCATGATCCAGTCCGCGCCCTTCACCACGGTGGCGATCGGCGGCATCAACGAAACGAATATCCCCGATGTACGGCGCGCAGGCGCGATCAATTTCTGCGTGGTTCGTCCGGTCTGTCTCTCACCCGCGCCCTTTGACGCAATCCGTCGTTTGCACGACGCCTGGTTCACGGTATAAGCGCACCGTGCTGACGCAGCACCGCGCGCACCGCAGGCAGCGAGACCTTCAGCGGCGTAACATTCTCTTTGGCGGCAACCGCCGCGACCGCGCCTGCAACCTGTCCCATGGCCATGCAGCTTGCCTGCACGCGTAAGGCGGAGTTCGCCAGACGGTCGCTGCTCACACAGCGGCCAGCCACGATCAACCGTGCGCTGCCTTTCGGCACCAAGGCCCGTACCGGCACCGTTGCCACGATACCCTCCTTCAAATGCGCAGGCGCAACGCCCGCACGCGGATCGTGCAGATCAATCGGATAAAACGCATAACAAAGGGAATCCTCCCAGACTTTTCCGGAAACATAATCGTCGCGTGTTAATTCATACTCGCCGACAATGCGATATGTTTCACGGATGCCAACTTCAGGCGCCATGGCTTCAAGACTGATTTTCTCCAGTCCCGGCACGCTCTTCAAAAAACGATAGAGCCGAAGCATGGAGGCGCGTCCGCGCAGATTGGTCTGGGTCCGCAGATCCCCGGTTGAGTTGTCGGCGCCATTCACGTAGTTTCCCACGTTTCCACCAACCTGCAGATGGTGATAGATACCCCAGCGGGCATCCGCGCGTTCGACGCGGCCCGCAGCCACCGCATCCTTAAACCGCTGCTCCAAATCCTTCCGGTCGATCGTGACCAGATCCGTGTTGAGTTTAAGCTGATAGTAAAACGATCCCGGCTGACGTTCCTCGCCGCGCTGACGCGCAAATCCGGCAAGATCGACAACTGCGGCATTGCCCGTGCAATCCACCAGCTGCTTGCACTGGATCATCCGCGTATCGCCCATCACCGCGGTCTGCACCTGCCAGCCATCCGGCGCGGCTGTCACGCGCAATGGCGCTTCGTGATAGTGAATCGTGACCGCGGACTGCAGCAAGGCCTCCTCGGCCAGTGCGACGAAAAGCGGGATGTTCACCGTGACCTGATGTTTCGGATGGTTGCGTCCTGTCGGCTGCGTAAAATCAGGCAGACGGCCTCCGGCCAACGCCACGGTGTTGGTCACCAGCGACCAGCCAATACCATCGATCACCTGTCGGCCCCATGCATGAAAAAGCCCTGGGAAGTTGACGCCGCCCGTAGTCGTTGCTCCGCCCACTTGATGCGCCATCTCCACCAGGACAGTCTTGGCACCTGCGCGCGCGCTTTGCAGCGCAGCGCAGATGCCTGCGGAACCGCCACCGACCACGAGCACATCGCACCTCTCCGGCGGCAGTTCCTTGGCTTGGCCGATCAGGCTGAACACTCCGCACCCGAGGATCAGGAATCGTTTCAGCCTGTTCATGATCAATATCCCTTGAAGACCTTACCGCCTGCGACCACCTGACGCAGCGCCTTGTCAAAGGTCGCCTTCTGCCCGGTCTGCAATGCGGCATTGGCCATGATCAAGGCCACGGCATGGTTATACCCCGCTTCGATCGGAGCATTCGGCTGTTTGCGTGCACGCACGGATTCCATCCAGTTGCGCATGTGCGCGCCAGTCAGAGGATCTGACCCTGTATTGGCAGCCGTCGTTGCGGCCTCAGCCGTCGAAAGTTTTTCACACGTTGCTTTTTTACGACCCTCCACGCCATCATCGGAGACCGTGCCCTTGATGAGGTCGATCGTGCCTTTGGTGGAGTGATAATTTTCAACGTTGCCGCGCGCCGCATTGGTCTGCCGCGAACTGAAGACCACCTGGAAGCCCTTCTTGGTGTCGTCCTCAGGACCGAACTCCATCACCGTGGTGAAGGTATCGCAGCTGGCGCGACCGTCCTGCCATGCATAGATGCCGCCATTCGAAACCGTGTTGCGCGGGAAATTGAAGCCCGTGAACCAGGAGACCGTATCGATCTGATGGCACATCCACTGCCCCGGAATACCAGAAGAATAGGGCCAGAAGAGACGGAACTCAAGGTACTTGCGCGCATCGAACGGAACCACCGGACGATCCAGCAGCCAAGTCTTCCAATCCGTGTCCGCCTCTTTCAACAGCGGCACCGTCTTCTGACGCCGCCAGCGGTTGGGCTGGTTTACATTCCAGCAAAGATCCACATAGGTGATATTGCCGAATTTACCAGAGCGGATATAGTCGTTCGCCGCATGATAGGCCGCACCGCTGCGGCGCTGCGAACCGATCTGCACCACGGCACCGCCGCGATTCGTCTTGCGCGCTTCATTGACAGCATCGAGCACAGCATTAGCGGCATCCATGTCTTCCGCGAGCGGCTTTTCCGAATAGGTGTCACGGCCCGCTTTCACGGCATGCACCGTATGCCGCGCATGCTGGAAGTCCGCCGTCGAAATGATCACGGCATCCACATTCTTAGCCTTCTCATAGAGCTCCACATCGCTGCGATAGAGATCAATCCCGTGACTGAACTGCTTCTCCAATTCAGCCTTGCCCTCTTCGCGCCGCATCGACCAGAGATCGGCCAGCGCGACCATATCAAAATTCAACTCCTTGTGCGCCGCTTTGAATGCCGGCAGCAGCGACTGACGGAAGCGGTCGGAAAAGCCTACGCACGCCACATTGATGCGGCTGTTAGCCCCGGTCACATTGGCGGAAGGCGCCTGCTGCGCCTGGATGATTCCCGGCAGTGCCGATACTGCTGCGCCCGCAGCTGCGGACGAAATAAACGAACGACGAGACAATGTACTCATTGGATTCATTCCCCTTGTGGTGTTAAACAACGCAATCACTCGTTATTCAATAAAAACCAGTTTTGAGTAAGATACTCTCATTCAAGAATAAGGTCAATGCTAAATCCCTTTTTGAGGAGGGCGCTAAACAAAAAAAACGAGGCCGGAACACCACAGGTCCCAGCCTCGTATCCCAGCGCGTTAAAAACCGCGGAATCACCCGATTTTGCCAACCGCAATCAGCGTGAAGACCATGGTGAAAATCGCCGTGGTTTCAATGATGCCGAGGGCCGCCAGATAGTTCGTCAGGCCCTGTCCCGTTTCAGCCTGCGCATCCGCAGCTGCGGCACCTGCGCGACCCTGATAATAGGCGGAAAGCCCAATCGCCAAACCGGCGAATGCACCGAGGATCAGGAGCGGAATACCGACCTGCGCCTTGCCGAACATGGTGAACATCAGAATCATGCCGTACAGCGTCTGGGTAATCGGCGCACCGACGAACGACAGCAACAAAAAGGGTGCCTGCTTGTTCTGCGCATAACACTTCTTCCACGCCCCGACCGCGGATGCGGCTGCGACACCCGTCCCCAACGCTGACCCTGCAGCGCTCAAGGCCAAACAGGTTACGGCTCCGGCAATACCAAACGCCTGATTAACGACTGCAACTGTTGCTGTATCCATGAAAAACCTCATCCCTTGCTGGTTTATTTATTGCGTTTACTATACCGAAAAAAGAGGCCGTTTGCCAGTGGTTTTTTCCTCACACAGACGAACAATTCGCAGAGTATCTCTTCACGTACGCGCGCACCTATTTTTTCTGCGGCTCCGCTGGCCGCTGCAGTTGCAGCGTCATCATCATAAAGAGCAGATCCTGCAACACTTCACGTCCGTCGCGATTGACGCGCAGCAACGCGGCAATTTCAGCCGGGTGCACAAATCCGCTGACCATGACGCGTCCCGATGCATCCACCGTCATCCCGCCATACGCAGGATAGTTGTTGACAGGAAAGAGCCGCACATGCTCCGGTTTCGATCCCGGCAAAATCGAGACGAGATGTCTGAAGAGCGCAACCGCGGAAAGCTCGAAGCCCGCAACAGGCAGCCCCTTTAACGTCTCATTCTGCGCCTGAATGCGCTGCGCAACCGTCTTCACCGCAGCCGCCCCCGGCAGAAACATCATCTCCGTACGCACCGAGGATTCCGATGCGACCGCCCAAATCAGAAGGTCGTTCTTGACCATGACCTCAAGTATCCCCTGCCGGAAGAGAGGCGTCACGAATTCGATTCCCTGTTCTAAAAATCCCGCGTTGCTCTGGGTCGCCTTTCCTGTATATTCCGCAAAGGAAAAACGCTCGATCGCCTGCGCCCCCTCTTTGCGCGCCGCCATCCGCTTTAAGACCAGCTGACTCCCCACCGCAGCCCCGTCCAGCAGCGTGCAGATTTTCGCCAGATCCGCATCTGCGGACAACCGGGCAATCTGAACCAGCACAAAGCCCTGATTGTTTTTTGTCGGCGCCAGATAGACGACGCGTTCTTTCAGCAACGGCAGGTTTGTCAAAAAGACCCCGGTTCGCGTGGACGTATCCCGGACCATCAGGTTTTCGCCGTAAAAGAACGACGCGAACGCATGTTCCGGCACATACCGCATGAGCGCATCGACCGCAGCCGGATCGCGTTGCGCCATGGTGGCCCACAGGGAATCCGCAAGCGGAAAAATCGTTGAGGCCAACCGGACGCCTGTTCCTGAAATCGTCACATTCACCTGCAACGGCTTGGGCGCGGCCCGCGGATTTTGTGTTGCGCACCACGGCTGAAAGATCGACTTGAATTCCTGCGGATAGGCCTTCTGGCATTTCAGCGGATTCAGTTCAACCGCGATTTCGCCCGCAGGCCGCACAGGCGGCGGATTGGAGTTGATCAGCCCGCTGACCTGCGCCCAGCGCACCGCATCGAACGAGACCGACACCCAGGCCCGCTGATTGGTGACTAAGCAGTACAGCGCTGCCGGCGCCATCGCGTTTAACGGGTTGGCCATGCAGGTAATCCCCTCAACAACGCCTTCCCGTGCATAATTATTCGCCAGCGCACGCTGAATCGGCATGCCCTCCTTGGCAATCGGCAGTTCATTCAGGAAAATGAAATCGAACGCGTTCGTCAGAATCTTCGGATCCGTCAGCATGTACCCGCGCATAGGGCCCTTCAGATCAGCGCCGTCCAACGTCGGCATCTTGAGAAACTGCACCACGTGTTTCTGCGCTTCCAGCGTGTTCAGTTCAATCGTCGACCGATTGGCGAACGCGACGATCGAATCAACAACCGACTGCGGACTCGCCGACTCCAAAGTTCCCACGTGAATCAACTCGCCCCGACTTGAGCCAACACCCCCCAGAGCAACCACACACGCACATGCAAGCGAAACCCAACGCATCTATTTTCTCCGAACAGGTTGTGGATGATAGAACATCAAGACCGCCAGCCGCAGCTGCTCCAAAAGCCGCGGATCTGCAACCGCCTCGGGACTGCTGGTCATCTTGTTTTGAATATTGGCCGAAACAAACACCGCCTGCTTGGAAAGGTCGGGCTTGGGCTGATCCGGACGCTCTTTGACGAATAATCCGGCATCGACCAGCTGCTGAAAGATCGTCTGCGCATCCTCGCGCGAAATCGTGACGCGGCTCATGCGCACATCGTTCCACTCTGCATTATCATACTGCTTGGCAAAGGCATTGCTGACTTGCTGGCTCGTACCCTCGCGCACCTGGACAAAACCATTCCCATCGATCCGGACATGCACGCGACGGTTCGACCCCTTCATGTCGTATTGCCGGATCTCAACCCAGTTCAACCCCGAATCCTTGACCGTAAAATAGGGGTTTTCCGTGACAAATGCCGTACATCCACCCAAAAGGAGTATCCCCATGATCAGTAACGCGCAGTATTTTTCCCACCCCATTGAGCGGGATAAAAAAGTTAAAATTTTCATGTCCACTATGATGCAATGAAATGGGAAAACAGACAAGCTGATTTTTACTGATTTTTCTTTACAGTTTCAGGACTTATGCTACGCTTAACGCAAAACTTGGTGATAGCATATACACTATAACCACAATGATTCAGGCATTAACGGTCAAAATGGAAGGGGAATCCATGCATTTACACACTGTTTCTCGTCGTTCGTTCGTCGCTGGAGCCGGAACGTTGGCTGCGGCTACTCTCGTTACACCCAAGGTTGTCTTCGGTCAAGCGCAGCGCGTCTTTAAATTCGCCGTCATCGGTTGCGGAGGTCGCGGCAGCGGCGCAGTGAACGATATCACGCGTGCTGCGGAACGCATGGGCGCCAAAGCCGTGCTCGTGGCCGCCGCTGACTTTGTCCAGGAAAAAGCCGCCGCAATCTGCAAGCAGTACAATTGCCCGGAAAAATTCGCCTTTGGCGGACATGCCGGTTATCTCAAAGTTCTGGAGTCGGATGCGGAGATCGTACTGCTGGCAGCACCGCCCTTCTTCCGTCCGCTGCACATCGAAGCCTGCGTAAAAGCCGGCAAACATATTTTTGCCGAAAAACCCGTTGCTACAGATCCCGCAGGGGTGCGCCGCTTCCTCGCAAGCGTGGAGGCCGCCAAACAAAAGAATCTCGCGATTCTCTCCGGCACCTGCCATCGACACAACAACCGCGCCCTGCGCATGATCAAGCCGATGCAGGAAGGCGTGATCGGCCGTCTCTGCGGCGGTGTGGTCTATCGCTGCCACGGCGGCATGAACCATGCCAGCTACATGCGTCCGCGTCAAGCCAGCGACACCAATGCCGCATACATGTCGAAGGCCTGGTATTTCTGGCGCCAGATGTCCGGCGACAATCTGACAGAACAAGGGATCCACGAAGTCGACCTCGCCAACTGGTTTATCGGCCGCCTGCCCAAGACCGCCATGGGTATCGGTGCGCGCCATCGTCGCGCCATCGGTAACGGCTATGACTGCCTGAGCGTGGACTACGACTACGGCGACGGCCTGCATATCCACACGATCGCGCGCCAGATCGATGGCTGCTCGGATCGCTGCGGCACCATTCTTACCGGTGCGGAGGGCGAATGCTCGGTGCTCGGCAAGATCTCGCGCTGGGACAACAAGGCGATCGCCTATGACGAGGAGCGCATCAAAACGCGCGACGGCAACATGATGGTCATGGAACACTGGGACATGCTCAATGGACTCGCTACGGGCAACTACCTCCACGAAGGTGAGCAAGTCGCCATGGCGACCGCGACCACCCTCATCGGCACTCTGGCCTGCTGGTCCGGACAGACCGTGCGCATGACCGATATCCTCTCGAATGACAAATCGGAATTCTACAACATGAACAACCCGTGGTTGCCGGAAGACTTTGAAAAGGGCGACGTCGCACTGCCCGAAGAAGGCAAAGCGCCGGTTCCCGGCAAGTAACCATCGATCCACCGAGGAGAAACGAACTCATGACATTAACACGACGCTCGTTCATGGTGGCAGCCGCAGCGGCTGCCACCACCCTGGCGACCTCCGCGCGCGCGGAGACGCCGCCCTTTAAGACGAAACTGCAAAAAGCCCTCCTGGCTCAGATTGCGGATGAGGCAACCTGCGAACGCATCGCCAAAGCCGGCTTTCCCGGCGTTGAACTGATGAAGAAGGACATCACGATCGAGGACGCGCAGAAGGGGCGCAAGATCGCTGAAAAGTTCGGCATCAAGATCCATTCGTTCATGGGCGGCTGGGCGAATTTCAACAATCCGGATCCCGCTGGCCGTCAGAAATCGATCGACGATGTCAAGCGCATGATCCGCCTGACCGCAGCCTACGGCGCAGACGCCATGCTGCTCGTCCCCTGCCGGACCGATGCATCGCCCCGTCCGAAACCTGAACAGTTCAAGATCACGTTCGACGAAGAGATGATGCGCGTCCTGACGGTCGTCGAGGGCGACAACACGCCATATCAGAAATACATCACGGAACAAAACCGCGCTTCAGCGCTGACGCAGAAGGCCATTGCCGAACTCCTGCCTGTCGCCAAGGCCGAAGGGGTCACCCTCGCGCTCGAAAATGTCTGGAACAACCTCTGGATCACGCCCGACTTCGCGGCGACGTTTGTCCGGTCGTTCAACGACAAATTTGTCCGCGCGTATCTTGACCTCGGCAACTACGTCCGTTACGCCAAGACAGAGGACTATCTGCGCGCCTTCGGACCGTTGCTTGTCCGCCTGCACATCAAAGACTTCCGGATCAACCGCAACAAAGCCAACGATGGTGATTTCGTCCCCATCGGCAAGGGCAGTATTGACTGGGTCTCCGTCCGCAAGGTCATCGACGAAGTCAATTACAGCGGCTGGGTCTCAATCGAGGATGTTGCCGGCTGGAACGATGCGCAGCACAGCGCCATCATGGATAATTTCTTCGCCGGAAAAGGCGCGATTTTATAACGTGACGTACACTGAAAAAGGTGTGACAGCCGTACGGCCTGCCACACCTTTTTTTATTTCGTGTATCCGCGACACTGCGGACCAGAACGCACTGCGTTATGCCGCGGATATCGGGTCGAGCGTAACACGGAAAATGATCTGCGTACCCTGCCCGACCTGGCTCACGATCTCGATGCTGCCATTGATTTCGCGCATGCGGCGCACCATATTGTTTAATCCGTCGTGGCCGGTTTCGCTCGGCTTGGTCGTATCAAAACCGCGACCGTCATCCTCAACGCGGATCTCCAGCGCATTCCCCTCCAGCGTCATGCTGATCTTCACCTGCTTCGCCTGCGCATGTTTCAGGACATTCCCCACGGCCTCGCGTACAGCCAGCAGAAGATGGTGGCGCGTTTTCGAGGGAATCGGACGCGTCACTAGATTGGTCGGACGGATAAAATGGAAGCGCAGTCCCGAGTTGCCGAGAAAGTATTCCGTGTACTGCTCAAAATAACTCAGGAAGGGCTCCCACCCGTCATTGGCCGGATTCACCGCCCAGACGATCTCGTCAACATTGCGGGCGAGTTCATTGGCGACATCGTAAATCTGATCCAGCCGCTTGTGCGCCGACCCCTTTTCGACATCATGGTGCGCCAGTTCGCTGAGCGTCGCCACCACGGAGAGTCCATTGCCGAGGTCGTCGTGGATGTCGCGCGAAATACGCGCACGTTCCTGCGACAAGGCCTCCTCGCGCTTGAGCAACGCCAGCTGCAGCTGGTAGCGATGCCACCAGATCCAGCGCACCACGCTGAAGATCACAATCGTCAAAAGGACGGTCAGAGCAAGGTAAAACGAAATCGTCTGCCAAAAGAAGGCCTTCACCTCAAAGGCGACAAGGCACCCCTCTAAATTCCAAATTCCGTTGGCCTCCGCGATTACCTGGATCGTGTGACGCCCCGGAGGCAGCCATTCAAACGTCGCAACAGGATCAGCCTGCACCACGGACCACGGCTGGCTGTCAATCCGATAGCGATAGCGGATCGAACTGGGATTGCCGGGCGAGAGCGCGGCAAAACGGAAGGTCATGTTGCGCGACCCGGGTTCGAAAATCAAGGGCGAGCGGGCCAGTTCCTCATTCTCGAAGACCGTGCGATTATTCGCGGAGACCATCTCCATCACCACGGCAGGCGGCGTCGATGAAAAGGCGATCGTGGCCGGATCAACCATGGTCACGCCGTTTTCAAAGGGCAACCAGAACGGCGTCTGTGGAACGCGCGTAGCCATGGTCATATTGCCCATGCAGCGTTCACTAACAAGCCCGTCCGCAATGCCCAGATGGATCATCCGGACCATGGCGGTCGTGCCGCTGCGGTCCTGACCTAAACCACGCGGTTCCTGGACATAAACGCACTGCAAGCCGCGCGTTGTCCCGAGCCAGAGACGCCCCTGCGCATCGTCGACAATCAGCATGACCGCATCGTCGGCGATTCCGACCTGACGTCCGACAAAAACGAGCTGATCATCCAGCAGCAGATGAAGCCCCGAGGTCGACCCGACCCAGATATTGCCGCGCTGATCCTGATAGACCACGCGCGGATTGCCCTGCAGTCCGCGCTGCCGACCAAACCGCGTGATCGTCCCCGAAGCGGTCATGCGCAACAATCCATCGCGTTCGCACAACACCCAGATCGATTGCTGGGCATCGAGATAGAGGCCGCGCACACCGTCCAGAATATATTCGCCCCCAACCATGAGCGGTTCCAGACTGCCAGCAGCATTCACCCGCATGAGCCCCTGCTGCGAGGCGACCCAGATTTCACCCGAAGGGGTCTCCAGCAGCGCATACACCGTATGCACGCTCGGTGCCGCTTCATCCATGCGCAGCACCGGCGTCAGAAAGGCCTTACCCTGATACGAATAGAGTCCGCTGCCCAAGGTCCCCAGCCAGACGCGGCCTCGTGAATCTTGCAGCAGTGCGCTGATCGGCACATCCGGTTCGAGGTAGTGCGTCATCAGCAGACGGCCATTGGCATTCACGCGGATCGCGCGGCCCTTATACCCGATCCAGGCACCGCCATCCGCCATGCGCCAGAGTGAATAGGCCGTGCCCGAAACAACCGTGCCTTCGGCATTCAACGTCTGCACCGCCTTGCGCCGGATACGCAGCAATCCGCCGTCGCAGGCCGCCCAGACCGTGCCATCGTTGCCCTCCAGCAACCGGTTTACGGACAAGCTGCCCAGCGTGTCCTGTTCCGTGATGCGTTGCCAGCCACCCTGATGCCAGCGGAAGACACCGGTCGGATTGCCCAGCCAAAGCGCACCATCCGAAACTTCCATCAGGACCGCGGCACCCGCTGTGTTTTCAGGGAAGCCGATGCGATGCCAGTCGCCATTGCCCGTGCTATAGGCCACGCCCTTTTCGTCGTGAATCCAGACGCGGCCGGAACGTCCGGTGTGAATATCCGTTGCGGCGTCGTCCCGGATCTCCGCCAATGAAGCATGCGGCAAAATCGACCAATAGCCTTTTTCGTACTGCGCCACACCGGATTGACCGCTGACAATCAATCCTTCGCGGATGCTCACCCCCGTGAATTCGCCGACATGCTGGCGCACGGAGGCAGGCACCGGAATCTCGACAAATTCAGTTCCGTTAAAGCGCATCAGCATGCGCCGCGAAACCAGCCAGAGATAGCCATCCGCGGTTTGCGTCAACCCCACAATCGGACTGTCGGGCAACCGCTCTTCAACGGTCCACAGCTTTAACGCATAGCTGTCCGTGGCAGCCTCGACGGCTGCCACGGCGCGCACCGCTGCTTTTGCCGGAAACGCGGCAAGCAGAGCGACGGCCATCACATACAGCATGCGTTTCATAGTCTGGCTTACCCGATGTGAACGCGGCGGCCTTCGACGCGTACGCGTCCAGCAGCCAGCAGGCGCAACGCCTCGGGATAGGCCAGATGCTCCTGAACTTGGATGCGTGCGTGTAAGGTCTCCGCCGTGTCGCCTTCCTCAACAGGAACAACGCGTTGCACAAGAATCGGTCCAGTATCCGTCCCTTCATCGACAAAGTGCACGGTGCATCCAGCGACCTTTACACCGTAATCGAGCGCCTGTTTCCAGGCGGCGACACCGGGAAATGCAGGTAACAGCGCGGGGTGGATGTTCAGCACGCGCCACGGAAAGGCCTTTAAAAGTCCGGGCTTCACAATGCGCATAAAACCAGCGAGCACAACCGTATCGACGCCGTGTGCGCGCAATATCTCGATACAGCGTGCCTCGGCTTGGCCATCGAGCTTGGTCTTAAACGGCGCACAGTCAAGCCACTGAGCAGGCACATGATGCTGCGCGGCGCGCTGCAAAATTTTCGCATCCGCCACATCGGAGAGCACAACCGCCATCTCCGCATCCAACGTGCCCTGCGCAATCGCATCGAGAATCGATTGCATATTCGATCCGGAACCGGAACCTAAAACGCCAATTTTCAAACGCTTCGTCATTGTTGCTACGCCCTTCTGCCTTTACTTTAACGGCTCAATGTAAACATTGCGGAAATCGACGGCACCGCCCTCGCTCTGCAAACAGATCTGCCCGGCATCGGTATAAACATCCTTGCCCGTATTCTGCAAGACCCCATTGATCTTTACCTCGACCGTGTTGCCTTTCACGACCAGATCGACGCAATTCCACGCACCGCGCTCTTTTTCGCTGTCTTGGCCCTGGCGTTTAACGGACTTATTGCCTGGATTTTCAACACCATTTAAGGTTGCCTTGGAAAGCAAGACCCAATCGCCCGCATTGCCAGACTTCAATTGCGCCTCAACGGCCTTGGGCAAAAAGTGATCATCTGGTCCCGTCGTGAAAACAAAGACCCCGCTGTTCGGTGCTTTCGTCGTCGTATCCGCCCAGCGATACTCGACGTGCAACTGGTAGTCCGCATAGACCTGCTGCGTCCGCAGATAACCGAACGGCGTACCGGCGCATTTGATCACGCCCTCTTCGATGCGCCACGTTTTATCCGGACAGGCACCCTCTTCTTTTTTAATTACCTTGGTCCACCCCTGGAAATCGTGACCATTGAACAAAACAATTTTCGTCTGCGGACGAATCGGCTCAACCTTGACACACATTCCCTCTGAAAATCCGACGACTGCGGCGAGGCACAACAACCCGCTCACAAGCATTGTCTTCTGCATGGTTTTTTCTCCCTTTTGAATTGAATTTGTTTCAGGTTCACCCAGCGTATTCACGTGGTGTTGCTGTATTAAAACACAATAAACACAGCTTGTAAAACGCAATCCCGTACTTGAGGGGCTGAATCAAAAATGATATGGTATGCACTGTGTTTATACCGTTATTTTTCAACATGAATTGGAAAGGTAAAGTCATTGGTGGCAGCCTCGGTTCGTTTTTCGGACCGGTCGGGACGGTTGTCGGAGCAACGGTCGGCCACTGGATGGTTGACCG
>CAZMLC010000009.1:20489-55317 GCA_964567125.1 uncultured Akkermansia sp. | reverse complement strand
TTACGATTCGCGCTCATCGTGCCGCCAGCATACACAATCCAGCTGTTCCGTGCAATCACGTTGTCGCATGATCAGCGCCACGATGCCATCCGACCTGTGATGTCGTAACGGTCTTGGCATGCGTACATTCGCAGAAATGACCAATAGCTACAATCTACTTGTTGATTTTTTATCGATGTTGTGTCTTTGTGCGAGATTGAATTGGGTTGCGGGTAGAGCCCACGTTAGGATTTTCGCGCCGAATATCTCGCTCGATGCTCCTTCACGCTGAAGCCGATCGGCTTACGTTTCGGCTCGGGTAGAGCCATGGGCGCATGACGCAACCCCATCCGATCCGCATTGGAGGTCACAAATTGTGATCTCCATTTTGACAATTCATCATCAGACAAAACGAACATGAAATCATCCTATCATGCCGCAAGGTTAGGCACAGCTTTATTTTGAAGGCAACGGAACGGACGGGAGAATGTGGCGAAGAACCAGCCCGGTGACGCGATGCGCGAACATTCAGTGTGCGGATGGGCGATCCGCGGCTTTGATCGGATGGCGCCGCAGAACAGCTTCAAGCGCATCCGCATCCACGGTTCCCGTCAGTTCGGGCTGAGCGCCGGTCTCATGCGCATGCGTGCCAAAGAGATGAACCAGTTCCTGCAGCCGTTCAGACGGACAGGCCTGCACAGCGGCATCCGCTGCTGGCCGCACCGCGGTATTCAGGGCGACATCATCGGGCGCAAACGACCGCGTCAGTTCCGCAATGCGGCTCACGGCCTCATCCGTGTCATTGATGCCAGGCACAATGAACACTTCCACATCCAAGCGACCGGAGAACTGTTCGCGGAATGTACGGTATCCCTCCACAATCGCGGCAAAGCGCAATTCGGGATGCGGATGGACAATCCGCTCAAAGGAGGCCTGATCCCACGCATGCAACGAGACCTTGACCACATCCGCCAACGCAGCATCGCGGCGCACATCGTCGCGGTAAAAAAGCGAGCCGTTGGAAAGCAGCAAGGAACGGTACGGTGTCTCGGCGCGCACCATGCGAAAGAGTTCGCCCATCCGGCTATGCAGCGTAGGCTCCCCTGATCCACTGGCCGTGATAAAATCAACCGGCTGCTGCGCAGTCTCGGCAGCAAGCCATCCGCGCAACTCAGCCAGAATTTCGTCCATTGACGGACGGTCAACACGCTCCAAGGTGGCCTGCTGCGTATGGCCGAGCTGACAGAAGCAGCAATCGATCGTACAGGTCTTCGGCACGCACAAGTCGACGCCAAGCGAGCGTCCGTAACGACGCGAAGGTAAAGGTCCAAAAAGATAACGCATGGTTAGATATCCTGCGCAATGGAAGCGATATTCTTGTCCGTGCCAAAAATCAGCAACTTGTCGTCCGGCAGAATGACCTCATCCGGTCCCGGCACAATGACTTTGCGCGGATCTTCAGGATTTTCGGAAAGGCGACGCACGCACAACACCGTGACGCTGTAGTGCCGACGCACCTCTGACTCCGCCAGCGTCTTATTCTGCAAGGCGCTCGGCACATCGATTTCGGCCACGCTGAAACCGTCCGAAATTTCAAACAGGTCCACAGCGCCCTTTGACAGCAACGTGCGCGAAATGCGCTTTGCGCAATCGCGATTGGGATAGACCACCTGATCCGCGCCAACGCGCTTGAGAATCTTACCATGCAAATCGGAATTGGCCTTGGCAACCACATGCGGCACGCCCAAATCTTTGCAGTTGACCGTTGCCATCACGCTGCCTTCAAGATTGCTGCCAATGGCGATCACCACCACATCGCACTCCTGAATGCCGGCATCTTCCAAGGTCCGCACATTCGTCACGTCGCCCTCAATGGCCTTTGTGACGAACTCGGAAAACTCCTGGACAACTTCACGGTTCTGATCGATAAAGAGCAGTTCCACACCCTGTTCGGCAAGACTCTCCGCCAATGCGCGACCAAAGCGTCCTGCGCCTATAATCCCAATTCGTTTCATAGCATGATTATCCTGTGTCCCATGGACCAAAGTCAAGACTCAAACGTCCTACGGCGTCACCGCAGGGCATTCTGTTCATCGTCGACGGTTTCATCCCGCTGATAAATGGGCAGCTGCCGATACGGCACCGTCAGCGCAAGCAGGCAGAGCGAGGTCGAATAGATGGTGCTGCCATCCTCGCTGCGCTCCCATCCGCCATCTTGCCGCTGCATCGGCAAAAAGGTGGTATACATCCACGTTGAGAATGTTTTCCACTCCTCCCCGCCGATCTGGAAGAGACCTTGCGCGGCATAATAAACGCCGTAAAAGGGCCGATCCTGCTTAATCAATTCCGCGTAGTTGGCCATCAGATATTTGGACGCCTTCAGCGTGGCCGCATCGTTGTGCTTACCGCACAACTCCAGACAGAGAATTCCCGCCCCCGTCAGCGTCACCGCATGGCCGTCGGGACCTTGATAGCCGAAACAGCCCTTCTCTCGATGACTGTGCCGCCGCACATAGCTCACGGCATCCTCAATAACCTGCGGCGGAATGGGAGCACCGTTCAAACGGCATGACCGCAGCGCCATCAGTGTCCAACCACTGCACGACATGTCGCTGTCCGTGGCGCTGGGCGTATAGCGCCAGCCGCCCTGATCGCGCTCGGATTTCTTGACAGCCTGCGCATCGAGGATGACCTTGATCGCCTTGGGCAGGACGCAGTCGATTTGCGCCTGACGCGCGCGATCCACCATGCCCGATATCTCAGAAACGAACAGCGTAGCAATGCTGTGCGCATACATTCTGCCGCCGGCCTTATCGCCGAAATACCCGGAGTCGTTTGTACAGGAAATCACATAGTCAAAGGCGCGATTGATCGTCTCGCCATACGCCCCTTCACCCGGCAGATAGCCCTTCGCCAAGAAGGCCATGGCCACCAAGGAGGGAATCGCCGCGGTATCCCCGTTGCCTTGATCAAAACTGCCGTTCGGGCGCTGTTTCGCCGCCAAAAATGCCAGGCCGCGATCAATCGCGCGATCCACCTCTTCCGCGGACGCGGACGGTTCCATGCCCGTGGCAGCCCATACGCCTGCCACGGCGATCAGCAGAATCGGAATGACGCGGCGCATCATGGTTCTCTCTCCTTTGACAATTCCAAGAAATAACGGCGGACCAGTTCACGGTATTCGGGCGCAACGCGCTGGATGCGATCGCCCATGGCCTGCGACTGCGCATCGCCGCGCAGCTTGAACCATTCGGCATCGGGGATCTGCGTCCGGAGCTGCTCGCTGAGCCGTTGGACATTCGCCGTCGCAGGCGCAGGACGCTGCGTATCGCGCGAGGCTCCATTCGAACGCTGCAGCTGTGCAAGCAGTCCGCTCGGCAGCTGATCAACAGGCACCTGCAGCTGTTCCGCTGCACGCTGCACCATCGCCCGCAACGACTCCGCAGCCTGGTTCGCATGTTCACCGGCGGCCTGCATCAACGGCTCAGGTGCCTGATTGTCCTCATCATCCTCGGATTTCTGTCCGCGCTGTTGACGTTCCTGGACGCGGCGTGCAGCCTCGGCCTGGCGCGCTGCCTCACGCATCTCATCCGCGGCATCGCGCAGTTTCGGCGGTTCATTCGCGCGCTGTAAAGCCTCGGCCTGTTCGCGCGCCTCCGCTTCGGCTGCGTCGATCAGCGACGCGAGGCGCCGATCGGCTTGCTCCAAGGAGGCGACGCTGCGCTCCAAGCCCTTGGCCGCCTCGCTCTGACGCCAATAACTTTCGTGCGGATTCTGCGGTTGATCGCGCAGACTGGCCGCTGCTTCGCCGGCCCGCTGGCGCGCCATGTTCAATTCGCTTGCAACCTGCCGCAGCGGCTGCTTGATCGCCTCGGGAAGCCGCGGGATGCGCTCCATGCTATTTTTCACAGCCTCGGTCCGGTTCGCCAGCGCCTCGGCCTGCTGCTGCACCGCCTGCTGTTCCTTGTGTAACGGTTCGACCTCGGCACGCAACGCGGCGAGGTCCGGCTTCTGTCCACGCTCGTCGCGCTGCTCCTTCTTTTTAATTACATCACCCTGCTTCTCGTACAATGCACGCTGCTGCTCGCCTGCGGTCCGTGCAGTCTGGGCCAAGGCCTGGACCTCCGCACGCTGCTGTTTAAGTTCAGCAGTATGATCCGGATTCAGCCCTTGACGCTCACGCTCCGCCATTTTCTCACGCTGTTGCTCAAGGGCCTTGGTCAAATCCTGACGCGCCTGCTGAACCGCCTGTTCAGCGCGTTCCAATTGCCGCACGCTCTCTTCCTGACGGCGCTGCCCCTCCTCCTTGCGCTGACGCAGCTGATCCGCGTTGGGCTTCCAGCCGCGCGGGGTTTCAAGCTGGCGTGCGGCCTCGCGCGTCTGGTGCTGCGCCTGACTCAACTCCTGCCGCGCACGCTCCAGCGGATGCTGCACCTGCTGCGCCTGCTGTCCCAGGCGCTGGAAATCCGTGCGCAAATCCTCCGCCTTCTGCTGCGTCTGCGCGACCTCCTTAGCCACGCGCGCCTGCTCCTGAGCCATCTGCTGCGCCTCCTGCGGATTCTTCCGCTGTGTTTCTTGCGCAACCGTCTGCTGCTCCTGGCGCAGCTTGGCCACGGTATCGCCCAGCGCCGCCAACTGTTTCTCGCGCTGCAGCATGCCCTGCAGCTGCTCTTCGGGTCGTTCCAAAACCTGCTGGGTCAACCGCTGCCGCACGCGCTCCTGATCCGAACGCCAAGACTGTTTCTGCGCGGACGCCTCTGCGGTCTGCGCCTGTTTCGCCAGCTGTTCCTGCTGGGTCGCAAGCTCATCAAGTGCAGCCAGCTTATCCAGTTTTTCCGCGAATTGCCGCGCATCGCGCAGGGCCTCGTCCGCAGCGAGCAGCAGATCCTCAATCTTTTTCTCCACAGCACGCACCTGCTCCGGCTGTTTCTCCTGAGCAGCCATCGCGGCGCGCTCCGCCGTCGTACGCGCATCGGCCATCTGGAGCTGACGCAATGCCTCAAGCTTAGCGGCCAAGGGATCAAACGCCGTTGCTTTCATCGCATCCGCCAGCGTTGCGAGGCGCTCATCCTCATTGGCGAGTTCGCGGCGCACCTGATCCAGCTTTTCCTGTCCGCTCGCCTTGAGTTCCTGATGCTGGTCCACGCGGCTGCGCAATTCCTGGCTGAGGCGCTCCGTCTTGCGCATTTTCTCCATCACGTCGCGCAACGTTTCATCCACCTGCTTGCTCAGCGCCTGATAGCGCTGACTCTCCAAACGGCGCGCCTGATCATCCAACTCGATCACGCGTTCGGTACTGGTCACCACGTGCGGACCGCCCAGTTCAGGCGGGACTGCATCTTCCACGCGGATCTGAATGCGCACCTTTGCAACCCCGTCCAGGGCGAGGGTCGACAAATCCAGCACATCGCTGCACGACCACGATTCCGGTTCCGGATCAGACTGTATGCAGGGCCAACGCCGCACCTCTTTGGCCGCGTCATCGTTGCGCGCCAGCAGCAGGACAATATTCGTGACGCCATAATCGTCGTTCACGCGGAAAGCAAAAGCAACCGGGGCTGTGCGCGCAACGCGGACAGGCGATTTTTCAGGCTGCACCCACGTCAGCGCAGGCGGACGATCCGCAATGGCGCGCAGCGGATAGAAGGTTGGCACATACGGGAAACCGCGCGGATCAAGGAGGTCAATACCCCACTGCGTATCCGTGCCAGCACGCAGAGGGAACGACCATGACACGGCGATCCGGTTGGTCTTGGCAAGCGGGAGCGTGGCGGTCTTCATATTCAAGGTCGCCTGCAAGTCCGGTCGGCTCACGCGGCCCTGAAGCGCAATCTGAGTTCCGGCAAGCGCCTGAATTTCTGCGATGGCATTGGTCTGGATCCACGCGGGACGTCCGGTATAGGCGGGATACGTATAGGTGATGCGATCGACCGTAACAGCAGGTTTTTCAACGACCTGCACGCGATAGTGCCGCGTCAGGGCATATCCGCAACGCACGCGATAACTGAACGATTCGTGCACGGCGGGAAACACGTGCCGGTAGGTGCGCGCCGCGCTATTCGTCTGCGCGACAGGCAGGCGCCGCATGCGTTCGGAGACCTCGCGCGTCCACCAGTGCATCTGACGGCAGCGCAACAGATACGCATCATCGGACATGCCGGCGGGCACATGCACCTCCACCGCGAGCGCATCGCCGGCCTGTAGACAGACGGTGCCGGGCGTCACCAGCAGGCTGCTGCCGAAGACGTTATCCAACTCCGCCAAGGGCAACAGCGCGCGCAAGGCGAGCAGCTTCATATGAAACGGCCAGAGCAGAAACAGAACGACGAGTGCGGAAGCCAGCGCTCCGGCAATAAAAAAACGCGGCTTGACGGTACGCGTTGAAAAATCGTGTTCCAGCGTCAACGTATCCGCATCGGCTTCCGCAGTGGACGCGATCAAGGCCACCAGCTCGTCCGATCCGCGCGCTTCGCCGCCCTCCATCGCGAGCAGTTCAATCGCGGAAGAGAGGCGTTCCTCCAATTCAGGATGGCGCTGTTCAATCAGCGCGGCAATCCGCGTCAAGGAGAAGCGGCGCAGAGAGGGAAGCAGCCAATGCCGGACCGCAACATACGCCACCACGCAGCCGCCGAGGCCGCTGAGCAGGCAACGGACAAACGGCTGATACACGACGACCACGGCATCAATGGCCATTACGGTGAAGAGGACGATAAGACCTGCGGCCAGCACGCTGATCACGCCGCGAAAAAAGAGGATGCGGCGAATGCGGCGATTCGCCCGTTTGAGTACCGCATGCAGACGTGGCGGCAACGCCTTCCCCTTGACTTCGCGTATTTTTTTAGTTACGTCCATGCCCCGTGTGCAACTCGCCCCCCCTTACACTGTTTAAGAGAAAGATACACCAGAAATCAGGTCACTGGCAATGCAATTCGCATCGCGACGCAACGCAATTTTGAAGAACAGCAATATTCGCTCTTTCAACGGCGCAGGAGTTGTGCTTAAATAGGCTCCACAATTTTTTTTGTACCGTCTAAGGGGATTCCAATGAAACGTCTGATCGTCATCGCGCTCACGCTGCTGAGCTTCTGTAGTACACAATCTTTTGCTCAAACCAAAAAAAGAACCTCCTCTAAAAAAAGCGTCGCAACAGCGCCGGCACGTCCCAAGGGCGTCATTTCGCAGAATCCCTACATCGGGGCGGTGATCATGGATGCCGACTCAGGGGAGCTCCTGTTCGCCAGCAAGCCGGATGTGCCGGGTTATCCGGCAAGCACCTTGAAGCTGATGACGCTGCTCCTGACCTTAGAGAAAATCGATGCCGGTCAAGCGAAATTGACCGACGCGGTACCGGTTTCGGTCAAGGCCTGCAAAACAGGCGGTTCGCAAGTCTATCTCGATCCCAAAGAAACATTCCCGCTGGAGGATATGCTCTACGCCCTGATGATTCAGTCGGCCAACGATGCCGCTGTGGCCATCGCGGAGTTTGTGGCAGGTTCAACCGAGGCCTTTGTGGAGCAGATGAACGCGAAAGCGCAGCAGCTCGGCATGAAAAACACCCGCTTCGCCTCTGTGCACGGCTTACCGCCCTCAGCAGGCGATCGGCCGGACATCTCGACCGCACGGGATATGGCGATCCTTTCGTGCGAACTCTGCCGCCACCCGGCAACCTTCACCTACACCGCAGCGGAACACCGCCAGCTCCGCCAAAACACGCCCAAACCCTTTGATATGCGGACGCATAACCCCTTCATCAAACCTTCGACGAAAATGGCGGGCTGCGACGGTCTCAAGACCGGATATACGGCTACTGCGGGATACTCGATTGCCGTCACCTGCAAACGCAACAATCGCCGCATCATTATCTACGTGCTCGGCAGCATGGACCGCAAGGTCCGCGATGCCCAAGCGCGCGAATTGGTCAACAAAGGGTTTGCGCTGCTGAATGAACGTAATCCCGCGCCGGCAGTAAGCGAGGGGCAACCCTCTTCCGCATTGCCTCCACCGCCTCCGCCGCCTGCTACGCAACACGACTTTCGGATCCCTGTAGACCGTGACTAATCCACTTCCTGCGCTGCAGACACTGCAGCTCCGCGCCCGCATCATTCAGGCGGTGCGCGCATTTTTCATCGGCCGCGAATTTCTCGAAGTGGAAACTCCGATTCGGCTGCCCGCGCCTGCGCTGGAGACGCATATCGATGCGATCCCAGCAGGCAAGGAGTGGCTGCGCACCTCGCCTGAACTGCACATGAAACGTCTTCTGGCCGCAGGCGCCACGAACATTTTCCAGCTCGGTTCCTGCTTTCGTCTGGGCGAACGCGGCCGACGCCACAACGAGGAATTCAATTTGCTGGAGTGGTACCGGATCCAAGCCGACTATCAGGATATCCTGCACGATACCCGTGACCTGCTTGTGGCTGTGAGCCAGTCCGTTTTGGGCGCGACGCATATCACCTATCAAGGCCAGGTCATTGAGCTCGCAGCGTCTTGGCACGTCCTCAGCGTCGAAGCGGCGTTTCTGCGCTGGGCTGACTGGAATCCGATCACGGACTGGGATGCGGATCGCTTTGATCTCGATCTGGTCACGCGCGTCGAACCCAACCTGCCACGCGATCGCCCTTGCGTCTTGACCGATTATCCCGCGCCGGCGGCCGCGCTTTCGCAGCTCAAGCCGGGCGATCCGCGCGTCGCGGAACGGTGGGAGGTCTATCTCGTGGGCATTGAATTGGCGAACGCCTATACTGAGCTGCGCGATGTTGTCACGCAGCGCCGCCGTTTTGAGGACGCGGCGCACGAGCGCGCCGCGCTCGGCAAAACCGTCTACCCGCTCGACGAGGCCTTTCTCGCGGCGCTGCCCGCCATGCCGCCATGCGGGGGAATCGCCTTGGGGATTGATCGCCTCGTCATGCTCATCGCTGATGCCGCCGAACTCGCCGATGTGCGGATTCTGTAGCGGTGTCATAAAAAAAACGATCGACCCGGAGATTCCGGATCGATCGCCTTTTTTTATCCGCACACTCGCTTAAAGTCCCATATCCTTGGTCTCTTCCTTCAGGATCTTCAGCGCATCGGGATCTTTGGATGCTTTTTCAAGCGCCAGCTTAAAGAGCCGTTTCGCTTCGTCGTTCGACTTCTTTGCAGCGTCCACATCTTTGATCGACTCATAGATGCCTGCAATGCGTTTCTCATTGCGCGCCAGGATCCACTCCCGGCTATACGCAACGCCCGTGGTGGGGTCAAACTCTTCGGTCTGGTTGGACTTGAGGCAGGCCTCCATGAACTGGCGGAAGAAGGCAATCGCCTCGCGCGGCTGGTTTTTCGCCAAGGCGCGATGAGCCTTGACTTTCGGAATCGACATATCGTGCCACTGCTGGTCCTTGCCAGGAATGCCTTTCTCCAGCATGTCGACCGCTAAATCGTAATTTTCAACGATAAAGGCGCCATCCAGCAGGCGGACCTTCACCACTTCGTTGATGGTCTTGTCTTTGCAATCCGGCAGAACCTTTTCGCCGATTTCACAGAGTTTTCTGACCACAGCGGCATCCTCGATCGTCTCATAAAAATACTGGCTGAACAGCATGCCGATCTGTTCAGGATTAACCTTGGCACGCAGCAACGTCTCCAAACGCTCCGGCAGTATCTTTTTGTTCGCCGCCATGCCGCGATCGACCCAGACGCGTGCGGCCTGACTCACGGACTTTTCTTTTCCAGACGCACGCTGAATAACCATCAGCGCCAGCGGCTCGACAAGATCCGCTTTGCTTTTTTTCTGCAGCGTCGCAAAGGTCTGCTTCATCGTCTGCAGCAATTCGTCATCCGGCAAGCCACCCACGCAGTTCACAAACGCAACCGTCAGCTGACTCCACGCGCCGGAACCCAGCACGATGCGCAGCTTCATCCCCAGCACCATGTGGGTGCAGCCAGCACTGATTTTTTCATCCCCGAGCAAACGGATGATTTTTGTGGCCACATCAAACTTGGAATTTTCCACGGCGTCGCCGAGAACCTTGCGCAGCAATGCGGTTGATTGCATCTCCGGCAGGACTTTGAGCACCGAGCCGACGCTCTCCTTGATGCCCGCATCATTTTCAGCTTGAACAGCTGCGGTCAAGAGCCACTCCAGTGCCTGCGCGGTACATTCGGCAGGCAACACCTTGTCGAGCGCAAGCAACTGCTTGGCCCAGGCCATTTCAGCGGCATACTCTTTTTTATTCTTGTAGAACGTATCGATCCGTCCGAAAACGGAGTGCGCCAACGCGGCATTGCTCTTCCACATGTTTAGCACGACCTGTTCCGCATTCTGCGCTTTATCCTGCGCCAGCAGAAAATCAATTTTCTGACCGAAGAAGCTCGCATGGAAATCCGCAAATTTTTTCTTGCTCATGCAACTGTCGAGCAGCTGGATGGCTTCCGTAAACTGCCCCTGCATCTGCAAATTCTGCGCTTCTGTCAACTTGGCATTGACCTCTTCACCGAGCTGCGCACGCTCCTCCTCGCTAAGGCCGCGCTTGCAGCCCACAAAGGCAACCGTGCAACACAACACGCCGACAACGAGATATGAAAGTTTTGATTTCATTATGTCTTCACTCCTTATGATCTGACCAATAAATTGATACCGTCAGTATAGTACAAACCCGCACCGTTGAAAAGACCTGACTTCCCAAAATCGCGGACACGCCAGCCCCTACTCTTTCGCGGAACGGCGTTCGCGGAAAAACGTCTGAAATACCGCCTTGCACTCCTCTTCGAGCACGCCGGCTAAAATTTCAGGGCGATGATTCAGCCCCTCGTGATTGAGGATGGCGAAGACGCTGTGCCCCCCGCGCTTCGGATCCGAGAGTCCCCAGACAACCCAGCTGGGACGCGCCAGGATGATCGCGCCGGCGCACATGCAGCACGGCTCCTTGGTGACGTAGAGGATCGTGCCGGTGAGGCGCCAATCCCCGAGCGCTGCAGCGGCCTGCGTAATGGCCAGCATCTCCGCATGCGCCGTGGGATCGCGCAGCATCTCAGTCTGGTTGTATGCGCGTGCAAGAACCTTGCCAGCAGGACGCGACCGCAATGGCTGCGGCGCATCCTCTGCAGGGGGTTGCACAATGATGCACCCCGTCGGCACCTCACCCACAGCCGCGGCTTTCTTGGATTCCTCCAAAGCCAGACGCATGAAATAGTGATGCTCTTCTAGGGTGTACATACCGATTACAGCGCCGCGTCACGCAGCCGGGCTGCCACAGTACGCAGGCGCGTACAGACGCGCTCGCGGCCCAACAGCACGAGCATTTCAAAAAGCCCAGGACCTTCAGTCAGCCCCGACACCGCCATGCGCACAGGATGCACCATGGCGCCCATGCCAGTGCCTGCCTCTTCGCCCATCTTCGCCAACACATCGTGCGTCGACTGCACATCGAAATTCGGCAGTTCGCTGTAGATGTTCGCGACGCGTTCCAGCAACGCGGGCACGCCTTCGACCTTCAAGCGCTTCTCCACGCCCTTGGAATCAAAGGGATACTCCTCGGTGAAAAAGTAGCGACAGGAATTCGGGATCTCGGAGTAGAATTTGGTGCGGATCTGCATCTGATCCATGATGCCTTGAAGATCCACGCCCTCGGTTGAGAGGCCGGCCTGTTGGACGCGCGTGACGAATTCATGCTGATAGACGGCGCGCGGCTGGTGATGGATGTATTCGCCATTCATCCACGTCAGCTTCTTCAAGTCAAACCGGGCGGCACTCGACTTGCAGCGATCGAGCGTAAAGAGCTCGATCATCTCCGCGCGCGTCAGGATCTCGCGGTCATCACCCGGTGCCCAGCCCAGCAGCAAGAGGAAATTGAAGAGCGTCTCGGGCAGGAACCCCTGCTCCTTGAACTCGCCGACGAAGGCCGCGCCATCGCGTTTGGAATAGGGCTTGCCCTGATTGTTGACGATCATGGGCAAATGCGCATAGTGCGGTACCGTGGCGCCCATCGCCTTGAAGAGCTCAATGTGTTTGAAGGTATTCTCAACGTGGTCATCCCCGCGAATCACATGCGTGATGCCCATGTCGACATCGTCCACCACATTCGCCAGATGAAAGACGGGTGTACCATCGGAGCGGACAATGACAAAGTCCTGGGTATCTTCAGCTTTTTTCTTAATCGTACCCTTGACCAGATCCGTGTACTCGAGCTTACCCTCCTTGGGCATGCGGAAAATCACGCACTCCCCGCCACCGCCCTTATTATCGCGATAGGCGAGACCGCGCGCCAGCAAGTCGTCGGCAACAGCCAGGTGGCGCTGCGTCTGTGCGCTCTGGTAGACAGCGGGCTCATCGTAATCGAGCCCCAGCCATTCCATGCACGCAAGCAGCGTCTGGATGGCCTCCGGCGTGGATCGTTCACGATCCGTATCCTCGACGCGAAGCAGGAACTGACCTTTTTCGTGGCGAGCAAACAACCAGTTGAAAATCGCGGCACGAATATTGCCGATATGAACATTGCCCGTTGGGCTAGGTGCAAAACGAACGCGTACTGACATAATCCTTTACTTCCTTATTCACTTAAAAATCATTCGGACGCATAGAAGGGATACGCGGCCGGGGAATCGTCCTCCGGCACATCCTTCCAGCGTGCATAGGCAAAAAGCCACTGCGTGGGGAACCGGCGAATGAGCGCGGATGACGCGTCGGCGATGCGTTGCGTCAGCGCCTGCATGCTTTCACCGGGAACCTGCTCCACAACGATCGGCGGCACGCACCGATACCGTCCATCCGGACGCGCCTGCATGTACGCCACCGCGAGTGTAGCATGCCTCACGCGCTGCGCGAAAAACGCCGGTGTCGGTGCCGTCAGCGCCCAATGCCCGAGAAATCGAACCCAGATTCCGCCCTCACGTTCACGCAGATGCTGGTCCGCAAGGAGGGCAATATTGCCGCCTTTTTTCAAGGTGCGCAGCAGCGGCATGACTGCACCATCCGCAAGCACGATCTCCTGTCCGAGGCGCGCGCGAAAGGCATTGAGCTTCCGCGTCGTATCGTCGGAGCCGAGCTGCTTACCAACGCTCATCAGCGGATATCCATTCGAGGCCACGACATGCCCCGCCATCTCCCAGTTACCATGATGCGAAGTCACGATAACCTTGGGGCCCGGTACGTCTAAATAATGTTTCCAGATTGGTGAGAGCGTCGTCCACGCCTTGACGCGTGCGGCGCTCTCTTTGCCAAACCAGAACATATCGAGCATCACACGTACAATATTGCGGTAACAGCCGATCAGGATCGCCCGCTTGCGCTGCGCGGAGAGGCGCGGAAAAACAAAATCAATATTCGCTTGTGCCAGACGGGCTCCGCGCCGATCCAAAAACGGCCCTACGAAACCCGCCCAGCGTGCGAGCGTTAAAACCGCGCGACGGCTTAGATGCGGAACAATCGCATGGGCGATTGCAATCGGCACCCACTCCAGTCGCGAACGGATTTGACGCCACTTTTTTTTGAAAACAGGGGCCATGAATTACGCCAGCACCACAGCCTTTTCGCTCGACCACAAGCCGTGGATGTTGCAATAGGCGGTGGCAAATAACGTTCCGGGCACGGACAGGCGCGCGGACATGACCAGCTTGCTCTCGGTGTAGGCGACACCCTTATCCGGCCCCTCAACCGATGCACCGTGCGCACTGAATTCGCAGCGGCCCAGTTCAATCGAGGTCTTTGCACCCGCTGGCACGAAATGCACCGCGATCCAGGAAATATGATGTGCCGTAGTATTCGGATGGGCGATTTCAGCGCCGACCGCTACGTGAATTTCAAAGGGGACACCGGCAACGACCTTTTCCGGCGCACAGATCACCGGCACATGCTTCTCACTCTTCCAATCCGCTGTTTTTACGTATTCGCTCAACATGAGATACCTCCTTTGTGGTGTTATACCGTTTTCATTTCCAACGCAATCGCCAGCGCAGCAGCGCGCGGATCAGCAGCCTCCAGGATGGGACGACCGACCACCAGATGCGTTGAACCATCCTTCACAGCCTGTGCAGGGGTTGCAACGCGCTTCTGATCGCCGACATCCGCTCCGGCAGGACGCACACCGGGCGTTACCAGTAACGCCTGCGGGCCCAGAACAGCCCGCATGTTCGCGACCTCCTTCGGCGAACAGACGATTCCATCAGCTCCATGCTCGCACGCCAACTTGCCCATCGCCTCAACCTGGGCCTTCATTGCGCGTGACACGCCTAAATCGGTCAGATCGTTTTGATCCAGGCTCGTCAACACCGTGACAGCCAGAATTTTCGGAACCTTGCTCCCGGCGGAAAGCGCAGCATCCTTGGCAGCACGAATCATCGCGCGTCCGCCCACGGAATGGATCGTCATCAGGTCAACGCCCAACAGCGCCCCTGATTTCACGGCGCGCTCGACGGTACGGGGAATGTCGTGCAGCTTCAAATCCAGAAAGACGCGTTTGTTGCGCGCCGTAACCGCACGTACGACATCAGGCCCCTCTGCGCTGAAAAGCTCCAGCCCGATTTTATAAAACGAAACCGAATCGCCCAGCATCTCGACGACCTGTTTGACATCCGCGGTTGATGAAACATCCAATGCAACAATTAACTCTGCCATGCTCACTCCTTAAAACAAAATCATCCCGACATACGAGACCGTGTTCGGCCCATTGTTGTAGCGCAGGCCCGCCAGCTCAACCAAATGCGTCACATCGATCCCATACCCCTCCAACGGTGCAACCGCACGCTCAGGAAAAGGACAGGGCTGTTGATCCAGATAGGTGCAGCGCGCGCACACGGAACAGGCCCCTGCGCTGAAGAGCCGCGTCGACCCGTTCAACAAAGGTTCCACGTGCTGATAGGCCTCCCGCACGCGCTGATTGTGCGCCTCTCCGCTGGCCAGCATACCCTCGATATCAAATGAATCGGCCAGCGTCCAGATCGTCTGCACAACCAATCCGTATGCAAAGGCTTTGATGCGTTCAACGCCGTGTGAAAAGTCGCCCACAGCCGGCGGACACGTCCAATTCGTGCCATACTTTCCGCACCGATTCATTGCGCATGCCGCGCGGAATTCCGCTGCAAACTGAATGCCGTGAACGGGAACACATCCATAGTGCTGGATCCCCGCACGGTGCAGCGCACGCTGGACTTCCGGGGAGAGACAACAACTAAGATCGCTTTGCATGCCGCATATATTACCTTGCACTTATCGGATCGTCAATGCAGATAGCGCGGCGAGGTAAACTTGACCACCGACCGACTGCCAGGCATCGACAACGCCGGAGTGCTGGCGCTGGGTCAGCTCCGCGCGCACTTGATTGGCCTTTTGGACCTGACCGGCCGCCTGGAAGGCGCGATATTTACTGAAATCACGATAGGAATCGTGGCTCGAGGCCGAGGCGGAAATCGCACCGGCCACGCGCTCGCCCAGTGCGGGCAGGCCGTTAAAATTGCGTCCGGAAACCATCAGCGTATATGCGGCCAGAGCATTGAGACTGTCCGAGGAGCCCACGGAGTCCGTATGGTAGGCAATGGAGCCGTCATCGCGCGCCACCTTGCTCAGCCAGCGCAATCCCTTGCGCAACGGACGGCTCGCCCCTGCGATTCCCTGCGCCTCGGCGCGCGCCAATCCCTGTACAAACCAGGAGGTCAACGCCGCATTGCCCTCCGTACTGCTGAGATAATCCCAACCGCCGGAGACGAGCTGCCACTGGTCCGCCGCCTGCACGGCGCGTGCCAACAACTGCGCCACCCCCGGCTGCGTCGCTGTCATGTGCGCCATGGACGCCAACGTCAGGGCCTGATTGTAATAGCGCGCCTGACCGACGCCGCCGAAAGAACCGTCCTGCGCTTGCATGTTTTGCAGCGCAACGACCGCCTTTTCAATCTGCTCTTCATAACGGTTGGAATCTTTATTGAGCGCCAGCAGCGCCAAAGCCGTCAACGCGGGACGATAGGCCTCCACACCGCCGTAGCGTACAGGATTCCAGCTGCCATCGTCATCCTGATGTTGAGCTAACCAGTGCAGATCAACATCGACTGCTTCCGTAAACAGGCACAGGCGCACGAGCGGCGAGAGCGCCAATACAGCGAAAGCAGCCGCACACGCCACCTTGATGCGCATCGATACGCGCCGACGCCACAACCTCTTGCATACCTGCGGCGCGCGTTCGCGCGCCCGCTCCTTCGCGACAGCAGCCAGGATCCGCACCGGCAACTCGGCTGTTGGATCGCGATCCGGCAGCGCGTGCCGCAAACGCTGAACAAGCGCGGTCAAGGCCTCCTGATCGACAGGACTCAATTCGTTCAGTTGTGTCTCAATGGTCATGACAATTTCTTCCGTAAATGCGCAAGCGCATGAAACATCCGCGATTTGACAGTCCCCTCAGGAATACCCAAGATCTGCGCGATTTCCGCATACGGCAGTTCCTGATAAACACCCAACTCAACAACCAAGCGTTGACCTTCAGGCAGCGAAGCCAGCGCTTTCGTAACATCGCCCCACTCATCCGAAGCCGCCACTTCATCGGCCGCGGATGTGGCCGTTTCATCGCTCATGTCCGCATTCAACGCGCTTGTCAGCCGATCGAAACGCGCGCGACGCCGCAATTCATCGATCCAGACCTGGCGGGTCAGCAGAAAGAGGAACGTCGTCACTTTGGCGGTCGGCTGATAGCGATCGCGATACCGATAAAGCCGCAGGAAAGTTTGCTGTGTCAAATCCTCCGCATCAGATTGAACGCCGGATCGGAGGAAAAAGTTCACTATTTTTTTCTGATGTTTCCGAACCAAGATGGCAAACGCTTCTTCGTCCCCGTGCTGGACGCGTGCCATTAGCGCAACATCTTCATCGATCACAGGCTCGTTGTGTTCTTCCATGAGCGACTCACTACAACGTCCGCTCGACGCGTTTCGTTGATTTCTGGAAAGGAGGCTTCACACTGTTTTTCGCATCTTTTTCATCCGGTTGGCGGACGGGCTTGACCTGAACACCTTTTGCTTTTTTTTCAGACGGCCCCTTGGTCGTAGAACCGCCTGCATCCACTGTTTTTTCCACCTTCGCAGGCGCCGAAAAATGTTTGATCCATGGCGCTAATTCCTGACCTACGCGCGAATTCGCCACCACGACACGGTGGTCGCTTGCACGCGGGCTCATGAGTCCGCACACGCAGAGGATCGCCACGACGGCAATCGCTTTCAGTCCGCCGATCACGCCGCCGAGGATGCGGTCAAAGGGCTGTGCCACGACCAGCTGCAGACCCGATGTCAGCAAGCGTCCAAGGCCGTACCACAGCGCAAGGCCAATCACGAAGAGCACCACAAACGTCACCACATGCGCAGCATAGGCATGCGCGACAAAAAAGCCCGTCGCATTGATCATGCGCAGCAGCGGCGCAAAACAAAAATAGGCTGTTGCGATGGCAACCACCAGGGAGATGAGCTGGGCCAGTTCAACCGAGCATCCCCGCACAAAGCCGCGTACGACCAGAATCAGCGCAACCACCAGCGCGACCCAGTCGATCCAGCCTACCGCTAAAAGTGCATCCTTCATTTCTTCTTGAACGAATTGAGCCAGCGTTCATACGGCGCGCGCGAGGGATCCGCAGGAGGAATCAGGGCGACATAGAAGCGGCCATAGAGCCACGCCTCGTCAAAGCGGCCTTCGGCATAACGAATGCGCGCCATTAAATCGTAGGAAACCGGATTGTAGGGGCTGCGGGCAATCGCGCGGTCCAGCACCTTGGCCGCCTCCACCGTCTGCCGCATCTGCAGCATCAGACGTGCTAACTGGGCATAACAATCCTGATTGTTCGGGTTGATCTCCAGCGCCGTCTTGAAGGCTTCGATCGCCTCCGTCGGCTTATTCAGCTTGATGCAGGCCATGCCCGCGCCATACGCGGCACTGAAGGTCTGCGGATCAGCCAGCAAGGCATCGCGGTAAATCTTAAGCGCCTTGGTATACTGCTTAGATTGATGCAGCAGAATCGCGTCGTTCAGCAACTTCGCGGCCGTCGGGGAGTCGCGACGCTGCGCAGAGACGCGCTGATCGACCTTGGTGCGCTCCATGTTCAACTGCAAGCGCGTAATGGAGTTCTTCGCCTTTTCAAGATGGGGATCCTTGCTATCGACCACGCGCTTGAAGAGCTCAAATTCCTCAAGCGCCTCCTCTTTCAGTCCGTACGTATCGCGATAGAGGGTGGCCAGATTGTAGCGGGCCGGTGCGTAATCCTTGTTCAGACGGATCGCCTCCAGAAAGCTCAGCCGCGCGTAATCGTACCGCTGGCGCGCCACCTCGACAAATCCAAGCGTGGTCAGGGCGCGCACGCGCTCATCCTTGTCCTTCATTTTCGGCAGTGCCTTGTTGAGATAGGCCGACGCTTCCGGCAGATCGTTGCGATAATAGGCGATCTGCGCCAAGCAGACCAGGGCGACAGCCTGTTCCGGATCGAGCTCGCACGCTGTCTTAAACGCGGTCTGCGCATTATCCATATTACCCAGGCGCAGATGCGTCACGCCGAGATTGTAATAGAGATTCGCGGAATCGCTGATCCGCGCGGTGGCGCGTTCGAAGGCGACGGCGGCTTTTTCATATTTTCCTTCACGGAACGCAGCCGCACCCTCCCGGACCGCGCTCAATCCGGAACGCTGTCCGCACCCGGCGGCAAACATCAGCATAAGGCCTGAGACTAAAAGAACCATTCGAGTCATAAAATCTCCATGACGCATCAAAATGTGAAACGACGAAGCAAATAGATTGCAATATAGTAGCGCAGAATACCGATAACCGCAAGAACACGCTTCATCGTGGAAAGAGAAAATTGGTTTTTCATGCGCCCTGTTCCGATGAAAAACCCTCTGAAGCGTCCATTGTCCGCTTCAGAGGGTCGGGTGTGGTGTGTGTGTGGTGTATTTATTTCAATTTGATGTTCACGAAGAGAGTACGGCCATCCGCTTTGACGCGCAGCAAAAGGTTGTCGCTCTTGACCTTGCGCATCTCGGCCTCGAACTGCCGTACGGTTGTGACGTCCTTGCGATTGACCTCCAGAATCAGCATACCGGGTTTCAAGCCAGCCTCTTCCGCTAGCGAACCGTTCTGGACTTCGGTGATCACAACGCCCTTCTGATTTTCATAACCCAGGCGGCCAGCCAGCTCGGGATCGAGATCCTGTACATCCATGCCCAACTTGCTCGTCACGCTGGCGTCATCGCCCGCCGCGCCCGTATTCTCGGACGGATCATCGGGAAACTCCCCGACAGTCACGCTGACGGTGCGCTGCTTGCCATCGCGGAATACGCCGAGCTTAATCACGCTCCCCGGCACCATGTTTGCAATCGTTTTACGGAAGGTCAGGTTGTCATCCACTTTTTTGCCATTCAATTCAACGATGATGTCCCCGCTCTTCAAACCCGCCTTTTCAGCAGGGCTATCCGGCGTTACCTCGGCAACGAGGACACCGCCCGCCTCTTTGCGTCCGAACGACTCCGCCATCTGCTGAGTCACCTCGCCCGGATTCATGGCAATTCCGATGAACCCGCGCGTCACCTTGCCCTTGGTCGCCAGCTGCTCCTTGATCTGCATCGCCATATCGATCGGCACAGCGAACCCGATCCCCATGTATCCGCCGCTGCGGCTGTAGATCGCGGTGTTGATGCCCACGACTTCGCCATCGATATTCAGCAGCGGACCGCCGGAATTCCCAGGATTGATCGCTGCATCCGTCTGGATGAAATCCTCATAATCCGTGATGCCGATGTTGTTGCGCCCCTTCGCGCTGACCACGCCCACGGTCAGCGTCTCCTTCAAGCCGAAGGGATTGCCGATCGCAATGCACCATTCACCGATCTCCAGTTTTGACGGGTCGCCGATCGCAAGGCTGGGAAAATCCGCCCCCTCGATTTTGATCAATGCGACCTCGGTCTTACTGTCCGCGCCAATGCGCTTCGCCACGCATTCGCGGCCGTCCGCCAGACGCACTGTGATCTTGTCGACATCGCCCACCACATGCGTATTGGTCAGGATATAGCCGTCCTTGCTGATCAGGAATCCAGACCCCTGCCCCGTCTGCTTGAACATCTGCTGGGGCTGCCGGCGATGTTGACGGCCACCTTGGCCGCCAAACCGTTCAAAAAAGCCTTCACCGAAGAATTCATACGGATTATTGAAGAAGGGATAGGCTCCCATCGGAACCTGCTTCTCCACCTGAATAAACACAACGGACGGCCGTGCCTTTGCGGCAACAGCTGAAAAGCCCTTGCGGAAATCAATGTCGCCCGCCCAACTGAATGAGGCCAGGACCAGGCTAACCAGTAAACTCATGCGCCCGTAGCGTAAAAACGTGCTCATCGCTCATTCCTCCTTCTTCAGATGAGGTCGCCCCATGCGGCCTCGGAGTGAGTGGCTATAAGCAGATAGCATGCCAAAATCATTTCCGGTGCGGAACCCGCGTTCCCGCAGCGAAAACAGTGCGAAAAACCAGTCAAGCGGCCAGTTGCGAAACGCGGAATTTCCACAAAATGAAAACGCCGCAAAGGTTTTCCCCTTTGCGGCGTGCCACTTTGTCGCAATGCCGGAGACAACTCGACCCGGCAGTGTACCTCGTGCGTTACTACGCGCTGCGCGTAGCGAGAATACAGGCGAAATCCGCCTCAACGGCGAGATCGTCGCCGATATAGGCTTTGCCGTGCTGCTTGATCATGCGCGAACCGACCTGCAAGGTCTGGATCTCCATGCGCAGCAGCTCGTTCGGACGCACCTGGCGGCGGAACTTCGCATTGTTGACATTCACGAGGAAGAAGAGACCGTCGCGCGCAACCGTGCCGTTCGCGATCAGCCCCGCACCGCCGCACTGCGCCATGGTCTCGATCAAGATCACACCAGGTACCACGGGATAGTTCGGAAAGTGTCCCTTAAAGAACCACGAGTCTTCCGGATAGATCGCCTCACCGAGAAATTCATTATCGCCCACTTTCAACAACTTTTCCACGAACAGGAAAGGTTTACGGTGAGGAAGCAGTTCCTCCATCGGTCCAGGATAGGGTTGATCAACTGGGACAAGCCGCTCACCCTTCTTGTTATATTCGCTCATTCTTTGTTCCTCTCTATGCTCAATTGACTTACAGACTCTTGAAAACAACCACGCCGTTGTGGCCGCCAAAGCCCAGCGAGGTCGAGATCGCTACGCGCATCGGCGCGGCAATGCCTTTGTTCGGGACGCAATCCAGGTCGCACGCCGGATCAGGATGCTCGTAGTTGATCGTCGGAGGATAGAAGCCATCACGGATCGCCAACGAACAGATGCACGACTCCAATGCGCCGGCGGCGCCGAGCAAATGACCGGTCATGCTCTTGGTGGAGGACACTTTCAGCTTGTACGCATGCGCGCCAAAGACCGTCTTCACAGCCTTGGTCTCCATAGGATCATTCAACGGCGTCGACGTACCATGCGCATTGACGTAATCGACATCTTCCGGCTTGATGCCTGCATCTGCAAGCGCCAAGCGAATCGCGCGCGCAGCACCTGCAGCTTCCGGATCCGGCGCGGTCAGGTGATAGGCATCGGAAGACGCGCCATACCCCGCAAACTCGACGTAAGCCTTGGCATTGCGCGCCTTGGCATGTGCCTCGGTCTCGAGCACCAGCACGGCGGAACCTTCGCCCATAATAAAGCCATCGCGCTCCGCATCAAACGGCCGGCACGCCTTTTCCGGCGTATCGTTGCGCTTGGTGCTCAACGCTTTCATCGCGCAGAAGCCACCGACGCAGTACTCGCTGATCGTCGCTTCGGTTCCGCCGACGACCACGACATCCGCACGGCCCGCGCGCAGCATATCCAAGGCATAGCCCATCGCATCCGTCCCCGACGCACAGGCCGTTACCAGCGTATGGGCCGCACCCTGAGCATTCAGAACGATCGAGACGTTCCCCGCAGCTTCGTTCGCAATCAGCTTGGGAATCACCATCGGCGAAAGACGGCTAGGGCCACGGTCAAACAATACCTTGTAAGCCTCATCGTCGACATCTTTGCCGCCAATACCTGTGCCGATCACCACGGCCACGCGCTCCGGATTCAACGCGCTGTATTCGGCCAGCTTCGCATCAGCCCACGCCTGCTTGGCCGCAGCCACCGCATACTGCGTGAAGAGCGCCATGCGCTTCGATTCTTTGAACTCCACATATTTCGTGATATCGAAATTTTTAACTTCAGCAGCTACTTTAGCATCGACGCGGGAAGGATCAAAACGCGTAATCCGGCCAATACCGCTGACTCCGTTGCGGATGTTTGACCACATTTCATCCACAGTCTGTCCGACCGGTGAAATCACGCCCATACCAGTAACCAATACGCGGGTTTTATTGCTCATCGCTCATTCCTTCGATTTCATTAGATTTGACGACGCAGACAACGATTGCCTAACGCTCCCAAAATTCAGCCTATGATAATGACAAATTTCCTGATTTTGTCAATGCTACATTTTCGTTTCAGCAAAGAAACTTTTAGTGCGCGCGCATATTTTTTTTACTGAAAATCCATTTATACAGTTGACCGCAACAGAAAATCAGGTATATTAGTTCTCCGTTTTAAGAACAAAAGGAAGCATTAAGGAGCAACGTTTCATGGCGAATATCAAGAGTGCAGTCAAGCGTGCAAAGCAGGCAGACGCCGCGCACAAGCGTAACAAAGCAGGCAAGAGCCGCGTGCTGACGGCCCGTAAAAAAGTTCTGGAAGCAGTCGAGTCCGGCAACAAGGAAGCCGCTGTCGCGACCTTCTCTGAGTATACATCCATCTTGGATAAGAATGCCAAGAAGGGGATCATTGCAAAGAACAATGCGAGCCGCAAAAAAGCCCGCATGGCTGCAAAGATCGCCGCATTGGCGTAAACGTATTGCAGACGCTGGAAAAGACAAGACCGGTCATCGTACGCGAGTAAGATGTCCGGTTTTGGTGTTTATGGAACTCTCTTATGCGACAAATAGTTAAACATCTCGGCGAGTACGCGCTGGTGATCCTGCTCGTTCCGCAACTGTTTGTTCATCTTTATTATTTTCGTCAAGCCTTCCTGCGCGGCAGCGGAGTTTGGACCATCAGCCTTACGCTGTTGAAATGCGGGCTGGCGCTCTCTTGCATCATTGCACCCGCGTTGCTGATCCTGATTCTAGCGATCCGGTACATCAACCGCGAACGCGTGCGCGGCGGGCCGACGTTTTTAACCTGCCTCCTGGGCGGGTACGCCATGGTTGTCGCATGGAACCTGATCGTCTACCCGAATTTTTCGTATGGCTGGGCGATCCTTCCCGTGCTCATCTGCAGCACCTTCACAACGCTCTTCATGCTCGGCACTGAATAAGCGTTGTCGGCGCACGCGCCCGATCGCATGAAAAACAGGATTCGCACTGTTTTTAGCGTGAAGCTGCGCACCCGAATGTGCTATACTTTGACCCTCAGTTAAGGAGAATCAGTATGCGGTATTTTACGATCCTTGCAACGTGCCTGTGTCTCTGCACGACAACGACGCTTCTCGGTGAATCTAAAACGTCATCGAATACGAAGTCAACGTCTCAAAAACCGAACGTGACAGAACTCATCAGACCGGCAAACGAGCTGATGACCAAGGCGCAGGAACGCTACGTCGAAGGTGACGCCAAGAAAGCCGTCGAGATCTATCGCCAAGCCCACGATGCCTTTACCAAAATCGAAACGGATAATCCGCAATGGGTTAAATCGTCGGATTTCGCTCCTGTCCGCTTCCGCAAAGCGATCTGCGAAACTGAAATCGACCGTATTTTGCTCGAAGAGGCGCAAGCGACCGCACGGACCATCGCGGTGACCGACACCCGTGAGCTCGAAAAGAAATTGCGCGAACGCAAATTGTCCGCAGCGACAAACCATGCTGATCAAACGGTTCAATTGATTGCCAAGCAGGGCGACATCAAGGACGATGCCGCAGCAGCAGCCGATGCCGCGGACGCGGCGCTCTCCAAACAGCGCGACGCGGAAGACGCGAAGCGCGTAGCAGCCACGAATCAGCCGCCCGCACAGCCGATTGTCCTCAACGAAGAGTTGAAGTGGGCCAAAGATATGCTGCAGATTGATCGCTTCGCGGATGCCGAGAAATCCATTCTTGCGGTGCTCAAACAGGATCCGAGTCATCGTGAAGCACGCTATCTGATGGCGCTGCTGCGCATGCGGCAAGGCCGTTATGTTGACGCGCAAGTCGTTCTGGACGATCTGCATGACGATAATCCCAAAGACGAGGCAACGCTGCTTTTACTGGCCGGTGCCTACGTCGCTGAAGACTCCTATCCCAAAGCCATGGACGCCCTCGACGCTGCGATCAAACTCAATCCGAAACGGCCAGACGCCTACATGAACATGGCCTGGCTGCTGCTCAAGATGCGGCCTACCGAAACCGCGGAAGCGGAAATGTACTACCGTCAGGCCGTTAAACTCGGTCTGCAACGCGACCGCAAAATCGAAGAGCGCCTCGGCATCAAGCAGTAACCGCCGCGCGCATTTTGCAGCGGCTCGCCAAAACGGAACCGAACATGGCGCAAAAACCACAGAATCCCCGCCGACGACCTGTCGGATGCCTTGCCGCTCTTCTGAGTCTGGGCCTCCTCGGCAGTATTGTCCTCGCTGGATGGAGCCTCTGGCAGACGCGCATAACCTGGGCCACAGCCTGCATCCAACGCGCGTTGCAGAGCAAGGGGCTCGCCGACCTTTCGTTTTCCCTTGAGACGCTGACGCCCGACCGCATCGTGCTGCGCAATGTGTCCTGGGGAAAGCCCAGCGCGCTAACCATCGATTGGCTCGAAGCCCGTTATTCGCTGGCGCTGCTACGCACCGGCGAACTGGATCGCCTCCGCGTCCGCGGCATCACTCTGCCCTGCACCGTGGAGACCAACGCGACCTTCACTTTGCCGCTCCTGACACGCCTCGCCCCCCTCCTTCGGACGCATGCAGCCCAACCTGCACAGGGAACAGCCACCGCGACGCAAACAGGAACCTTCCGCTGCGGGGAATGCTCGCTCTACGATCTTCATATCCCGCTCAGCACACCGACAAACGCGACGCTGATGGATCTGTACGGCGACCTTTCAATCGTCTGTATTCCAAGCCCGACAATGGCCGAAGATCGCTACCGGATCACGGGCAATGTGCGGACGTCCGTACAAACAACGCTGGCCGTGAACGCCCTCCTTTCCCCTGGTGCGACGGCTGCGGAGATCACGCTCGAAAGCTGTTGCCAAGACCTCAATGCCGTCAAGGCCACTGCGCTCTATTTTCTGCCGACACTTACCCCTACGTTGGAACCCTGCACATTTTCCCAGGCCATGCTTTCCACGCGTGTGACCCTCCTGCTTGAAAAGGGTTTTAAGCCTGGCCATCTGACGGCGACGTGCGAACTGGCGCGCGGTACGCGCATCGCCTACACCAATCCCGAAGCTGAGCTGACCATTCAGTCGCTGCGCACGGACGTTTCAGGTCCCCTCACCAATCTGAACGCGCGTCTGAGCGCGGGACTCTCCGGCGTGCGCTTTAAAGAGGGGATCAACCTGACGCAAGAGGATGGTCGGCTCGTCAGCCTCCGCGCGACGGCCGCGCTGATCACCACCACGCAGCGGACCTTGCGCGTCTCCGCCTCGACCGATCTCGCCGGACGTACAGCGGGACGGATCCTACCCCAGATGATTCCCCTGATGCCGCGTTTTCTCACCGATGGCGGTTCGTTCGAAACACACGTCACGCTCAACCAGGCAGAGGCATCACAGGGATGGTCCGGATGCGCGCAGTTCGCCGTGGAGGCGCGCCGGACAACCCTCGCGCTTGCGGCAGGCCGCACGGGTGCCACGCGCATTGCGGTGACCGGCGCGCTCGACATTGTCCGCAATACTCCCGGACGCCTCGTCTCGACGCTGGCGGTTGAAGATGGATTTTTCCGGCTGCCACAGGCCGCAGGCGGTCTCCGCTCGAACTACACGCTCACCATGACAGCAACGCCGCCCTATGCTGCGGCGGAAGGAACCTTTACAGGCTATCTGCATCCTGAGACGCTGATCGAACAACAGGGTCTCTCGCTGGCAAGCACAAACGGTATTTTGTATACCGGGCGCGCCGCGTTGAACGGCTTGCGCCACACCCCGGAATGGATGCTGGATCTGACAATTCCTTCCTTCGGGCTCGGCATGACGAACCGGCAATTGCGCAGTCAGGCGCATGCGGATTTCGCCATCCGCTATCGCGAACAAGGCCTCTCCGCAACCGGCACGGTCAACCTCGCGGATATTCAGTACACGCACGGCAGCAACCAGTTCATTCGTGCCGCTATTCAAACCGCAGGATTCGCCATTTCACTGCCTGAATTCAATCCGCACAAGAGCCGCGCCATCCACGCGGATGTGCATGCGGCGCTGCACCGCGGAACGCTGCGCGTCGGACGCTATCTGACTATCCATGATCTGGACCTTGTCGCACCGTGCACCTGGGACTCGCTCGACGGCGTACAGTTCAAGACAAACAGTCTGCTGCGCTGGCGCGCCCTCGACGTGTACGGCCTCGCGTTTGAACCGCTCCGCTTCGCGCTGACCAACAGCATGGACGCGCTGAAAATCGCCACCACGCTGCGCGCCCAGGGGACAACGCTGGATGTGAACGCCGACGTGACCCTGCCCTGGGATGCGCCGACGCAACTCGCCATTGATTTCGCGGTTCCTGAAAACACGGTCGGTCACAACGATGCCATTACCGCATGGCTCAAAAAAGTTGATTCCCCTGCGCTTGAGGCCTCGGCGAAAGTCAGCGCAACCGGCGAACTCCGCATGTTGGGTGGAAAACCGGTGATCACGGGACGCATCCGCGTGAACGAAGGCCAGCTGATCCGCGACACGCTGAAAATCGACAACATCAAAGTCCGCATCCCGTTCCAGATCGACGACGATTTTACAACGGTCCGGCGTCCCTACATCACCTTTGATACCCTCCGCATGGGTAATGTCACGCTCTCCAACGGCAAAATCGAATTTCAGGTCAGCGAACAGGATGTCTTCATCGATCGCATTGAAGCCGCCTTCTGCAAAGGACAGGTCAACCTCTATTCCCTGCGTCTCAACCCGGATGATCTGCGCGTCAATGCCGTGGTCTACATCGACCGGGTTGATCTGGGCGAAGTTCTGATGCTGGGCCTGCCCTTTCGCACGCAGCAGGCAGAAGGCATCCTTTTTGGCCGTTTCCCGCTCGCCTACCGCGACCGCCAACTGAAACTGTTACCCGGATATCTTTACTCTCTGCCAGGTCAGGGCGGAAAATTCCGCGTTCATGACAGCGCTGAAATTGAACCCTATCTGGAACAGGCCGGCATTCAAGGCACGGTCCAGAAACCGCTCGCAAAAGCGCTCAGCGATATGGATTTTTCACAAATCAGAGTTGAACTTGAAGCCCCAACAGCGGATAATGCTCAGTTGAAGTTCAAGTTACAAGGTAAGTCGAACAGCAAAGAGTGGCCCGCCCCCGTTGATTTGAATCTCAACGTATGCGGCTCTCTCGAGAGTTTATTGAATCTGGGCCTTGAAGTGTCCCAGCGCCAACCATGAAAGGACAGACGTTATGACCTCACCGAATCGCATCCCGCTCTGCATGAGCCTGATTGCGCTCGCAACCTTGACAGGCTGCCTCTCCGTAAAAACTGAACATGAAATCAAGCCGATCCAAATCACCATGGATGTGAATCTGAAAACCGATAAAGATCTCGAGACATTCCTTGACCAGCCTGGCAATGAAGAGGTCCGTGAACGGCGCCGCGCACGCCGCGATGCGGTTATCGCACTCGTCAAAAAAGGGATGGCGGAAGAGGGTAATGACGGCTACCTGATCGAAAAGGAAAGCGCTGACAAGGCCGCTGTCAAAGTGATTTTACAGGAAAACACGGACCGTAAAGTGGCCTACGAAATGATAGCCCGTAAAAACAACCAGAAGGTTGATGATGTTGCCAAACGTGCCGCGGAGATCAATAAAAAACGCGCACAGTAAGGAGATCCGGAATTGAAACGCATTGATTGCAGCACCTACATTGAACAGCTCCAAACGTTGCGCCAGCCGTGGCACAACAAGTTTTACGCCATGTACTCCAGCGTGCTGGGCGGAATCGTCACAGAGCCCTTGCTCATGCTGGTTCCCGCCGACGACCATCTGGTCCATCGCGGCGATGGCGTTTTTGACACCTTCAAATGCGTTAACCGCGCAGCCTACAACATTGATGCCCATTTGAAACGCCTCGTGCGTTCCGGTGGCGAAATCGGACTCACGTGGCCCGATGGCATCGAGGATATCCGTGCGAAAGCACTCGAGACGTTGAAGATCGCAGACCATGACGACTGTTCCTGCCGCGTTATCCTTGCCCGCGGTCCTGGCGGCTTCGGCATCAGTCCGTATGAATCGCCGAAACCGGCGCTCTACATCATCGTCTACGCGCTGGGTCAGCCCTTCATGCAGGCCCATCCGGCTGGCGCGAAAATCAAGCGTAGCCAGACACCCGTGAAATCAGGGACCTTCCCCACATACAAACACTGCAACTATCTGCCGAACGCCATGATGAAACGCGAAGCGATCGATGCTGGCGTCGATTTTGTTGTCAGCTATGACGAACACGGCTTTCTGGCTGAAGGCGCAACCGAAAATGTCGGCATTGTAACCGCACAGCGCGAGTTGCTCTTCCCGCGCCTGAACAAAGTCTTGGATGGAACAACCATGCTGCGCATCATGCACCTGGCGGAAACGCTCGTTCGCGATGGCCTTCTGACGCGCATCGACTTCAGTGACATCACCGAGCAAGCGGTTAAATCCGCCCAGGAGGTCCTGATTGTCGGAACAACCTTAAACGTCGTCTCCGTATGCTGGTATGAAGGCGCCCCCATCCATGACGGCCTGCCCGGCGCGGTCGGCCAGGCGCTCGACAGCTTACTGGCTCGCGACATCCAAACGAACCCTGCATTACGAACATCCTATTGAGTCTCCCCATGAACAAACAATACACCCAAATCCTTGATGAAAGCGTTGTCTGCCTCGATTTAAACGCAACGTCGCCCGAAGCGGTCATTGCGTATCTGGTGCAACAGGCGATTGATCAAGGCAAATTGGACCCCGCATACAAAACCGACGCCGTCCAAGCTATTTTGCGGCGCGAAGGAAGCGCCTCAACGGCCATGCCTGGCGGAATCGCCCTGCCCCACGGCCGCGTCGATTTCATCTCGGACATGATCTGCATGATCGGCATTCACCATGCCGGCATTAACTTTAATGCACCGGACAACGCCGCGACGCACATTTTTGTTCAGCTGCTCGTGCCCGCCACAGCCGGCACGGCGCACATCCATTTTCTAGCGAATGTCAGCAAGCCGCTACTCATGCCTGAAGCCGTTGAAAAGTTGCTTCAAGCCAAGACGCGGGAAGAGGTGTTCCAGCAATTGACAAAATAACAAGGGGATTGACATGCTGAGCTGGATGCTAAATTTTCTCCGAGCCCAACCATATGCATGGATCATCCTTTTTGTCCCATGTGCCGGACTTCTGCCACTGCTTGTCTACACCTTGACCGTATCGGCAACCGTCTATCCAGGCGAGTCCGCCTACCTGACCGCGGTGGCCGGCGGAATACAGCAGCACAGCGCATTGACGCAGCCGCTCTTTACGCAGTTGATGCACGCCGTTGCACAGGTTCCGTTTGGTTCACTTCCGTTGCGTCTCAACCTTACGTGCTGCATTTTGGCGGCACTCACGGCAATGCTGTTTTATCGCTTTGTCGCGCACCTCATCTACCTCTTCGCGTACGACAATCCCGGCGGTTCAGCGCACATTGTCTGGGATGATTCGACGCGCAAAAACCGACGCGCAAAAACCAGCGACGAGGAGTCAGATTTCGACGACGATACGCCCTCGACAGCCGACACCGGCGAGCCTGATGAATACGAACAACACCATCAGCGCGCGGTGCGTTCAGCCGCGTTCGGAAGTCTCGCAGCAACTGCGTTCTTCTGTTTTTCGGCGCCGTTCTGGATTGCCGCCACACACCTCTTCCCGGAACCGTTGCATTACATGCTCATCCTTGTGATGTTTAATCTCGCGCTGGACATCTGGCACCGGAAAAGAAATATCACGCTCTTCACCTGCGCATTCCTCGCCGGACTCATCTGGGTTGAAAACCCCATCACCGCGCTCTGTTCCCTCGGCGTTATTATCTATTGTATTGTTGCGCTTGCAAAAGAACCGCTCATCACCTGGGATTCAATCAGCAGCGCCTTTGCAGGTTTGCTCTTGGGTCTTGTTTTTGCATGCGCAATCCTCGGGTTCACCGCCGTGCATAACAGGACCATTGACACGCTTTCGCCGCTCGCAGTTCTTTTGACCTTTGCACGCGACCAGCTCGCGGTCCTCCGAGAGCATGCGCCCGATTATAACTGGATCACGGCAGCGGCTTTTGTCGCGCTTCCATCCCTCCTTGCATTGGTGTTGATCAAAGAGGGATTTCAGCGCCGTTCGTGGCTCATCTTGTTTGCTGAAATCGTGTGGCTCCTCCTGCTGATCCCGACGATGATCAACATCCCCCAGGGTCTCTGGCAACAGGCGCAACAGCAGACGAATTTCCCGGTTCTTGTCTTTTTTATCTTAGCCGTGCAAATCGGCATTCTGGTTGCGATCGGGCACCACATGCACGACGGCGACTGCATCCAGAACGACGCGGAAGTCGATGACTATGAATATCATGACAATGCCGTCGTCTGTAAAATCGGGTACGTCTGCTCATGGCCGTTGCTCTTCCTTGCCTTGACTACGGCCTGCTGGTATTACAACGATGTCCAATCGGAAAACAATGCGTTCGCTGACCGCATCGCGCACAATGTCGTTCAGCAACTTGGGACGCGCGATTGGATCGTAGATGACAGTCTGACCCCATACCATCTTCCGATTGCCATGCAGGCCGAACAGCGGGCACTCTACTCGATTTCAGTCGAGCAACCGCTCTCCGCCAACCAAAACGAGACGATTGCGCGTTTTCTGGCAACCGATCCCGCGCTGCATGCGATACAGTACCGCCTATACAACGCGCTCGACCTCTCAGCGGAACGCTTTCTTTCCACCTGGCTCACTACCGATCCTCACGCGTGTGAACGCATAGCCTTTGTCAAAAACGCCGCGATCCTGCGCAAAAACGGATACGACGTCCTAGCCAAAGGATTTCTCCTCGTCGGCAAGAAGAACGTCTCGGATGCGATGATTCATGAAAACGTCAAGACCTTCCAGGGCTGGGTGGACACAATCGCCCCCCTCCTCCAAACAGGAACGCCCTTCCCGGTTCAACTCCATGAACGTTGCCGGCAAGCCGCCTGCGAACAGATCTCGCTGGTGGCCAATGAATTGGCCTACCTACTCGTTGCGCACGATCATAAGGCCGAAGCGCTCCGTTTGCTGCAGCGCGCGCATGACTTTGATGCCAACAACATCTCTGCTGCCGTGAACTACCACTATCTCGTCAGCACCGCCACCAATACGACACCCACAGCCCTCGCGGAAACCCAACTGAAAAAAATCGCGCACACGGCGTTGCAACGCTGCCCCACCGATCAGCAGGTTCAAAACGTCTACGGCACGCTTATCAACACGAATCACTATCGACGTGTACGGTCAACCTATTGGGTTGATGCCGAAAAGAACGCGCAGGAAGCGATCACCTATAAAACGCTCAAAGCGACCAACGCCGAAGACAAACGCAAACAACAGAATCACCTGCGAAGTCTCATCAAACAAAGTATTGCAACCTATCGCATGGATCAAGCCGACCAGCGGCTGAACGTTTTACTCGAAATCGCGCCGAACGACACGTTCGCCTGGGTCACGCGCATGATGATCGCACTGAACAAACGCGATTTTTCACGGGCTGAATACGCGATGCAAAAAGCCAAAATGTGCGGCGCAAAACCGGCTGACTTGCTTTGCTATGAGGCGCATCTTCTGGTCTCATCAAACCAACTCACCGAGGCCCGCACGAAGCTCGAAAAGCAACTGCGCGAAACGTCCGATGATATCCGACTCTGGGAAATCCTGAGCAAAATCGTCATTCAGCAAAAGGAATTTGGCTATCTGGATAATCGCATTTATCCCGCTGTACGCAATGCGACAAACATGGAAGAGCACTATTTGCAGTATCTGATTCGCGCCCATGTGCTCCTTTTCCGTTCACCGGAGCAGTACACGGCAGCACGCATCTTACTGCAACGCGCCATCACCCTCAACCCGCTCTTGTCCGAAGCGTGGCTGGACCTTTTCCGCCTGGATGAGTCGCTGGAAAACCCGGTCTTCTGTGAAGCCGATGCCAAGGCGCTACTGCGGCAAGAGCCCACGCATCCGTTCGCAACGTACCTGCTCGGACGCGCACGCTTGATCCGCGGTGAATTCGCTCTGGCCAATGATCTCTTTGATCAAGCCAGTACCCTGGATCCTAGCTTGCCGGAGGCGTATGCAGGACTTGCCGAAGTCAAGCTTGCGCAAAAGCAACCCGCCGAAGCGCGGCAACTTATTCTCAAGGCCTTCAGTCTGGACCGCACCAATACGCGTGTCCACTGCACGCTCCTCAACATCAGCTTAGCCAGCAACCAACTCGACCTCGCGGATCAGCTCGTCAGCCAAAAAGTGATCAACATCAAAGAGCCTTACATCCAGCTTCTGCTCGCGCACCTGCAGCTTAAAAAAGGCGCCGTGCAAGCAGCCCAAACCCAGCTCGAGCCGCTGCTGAAAAACCAGAACAATCTTCCCCCTCACCTCGTCACATTGTTAAACGATCTCGTTGGAAAACTGGCACAGCAAAAGGACGACAAGTAACGCATGAAGGTTCTTAAAACAGCGTTTTGGTATATTCAATATCTCGCGATTCGCTTCGGTTCATTTCTCTATTCGCTCGTGCCGGCCTACAAAGCCTATGCGCTCGGTTTCGGCGTCGCAAAGGCGCTCTATCCGCTCTTCAGGACGCGCCACCGAATCGCCGTCGACAATATCCTGCAGGCCAAGATCACGGACGACCCTCAGCGCGCCGCAGCGATCGCCCGCACGTCGTTCTGCCACTTTGCCGGCCACCTGTGCGAAGCGCTGAAAGTGCGCGAGGTCATTACGGAAAGCAATTGGCGCGATCATATTGTGATCGAAGGGTCGAAGGAGGAGACCTGGGATCTGCTGATGGAAAGAACCGATACCCCGATGATGCTTTTGACTGGCCATCACGGCGCATGGGAAGCCGCGACCACGCTGATTCCCTTCACGCGTCCCATGATCGCGATCGCACGGACAATGGACAATCCCTTTCTCACCCGCTTTCTCCAGAAGAACCACTTCCGTGGACGCATCACGGTCGTCGCCAAAGATTCAGGGCTGACGCCTCAGGTGCTGCGCCAATGGAAGGCTGAAAAAGCCGCATTGACCTTGGTGATGGATCAGCATTCGAGCGATCGCCACCGCGTGCTCTCCGATTTCATGGGTCGCCCTGCCTACACGCAGTCCTCCGCCGCGCGCATCTATCTGAAGACCGGCTATCCGATCCTCGTCGGCGCGTTTCTCCGCGATGGGCCCTTTCAATACCGCATGCTCGGCACACCGCCGATGAACATTGTCCCCACAGGAAACAAGCAAAAAGATATTGAGACCTTTGTCAACGAGATGAACCAGCGCCTCGAATTCTTAATCCGGCGCTACCCGGAACAGTACCTCTGGTCCCACCGCCGCTGGCGCGCATAACCCCGTTTATACAACAAACAAGGGAGAACATCGATGAAACAACTCACCATCGCTGCATTGCTCATGAGCCTCGCATGCAGCCTATTGGCACAAAAGCCCGAATACAGAACGGTCCGCGCTGAAAAATTCAAACCGCGCGCTGGCATCGGCAACGTCATGCAAAAAATCGCGGCGGGCCAGGAAGTGACCGTGGCCTATCTCGGCGGCTCCATCACAGCGGCGAATGGCTGGCGGCCCCAGACCACCGCATGGCTGACGCAACAGTATCCGAAGGCCAAATTCAAAGAGATCCACGCGGCGATCGGCGGTACGGGCAGCGACCTCGGCGTCTTCCGCGTCGGCTTTGACGTCTTGCGGCACAACCCGGATCTGCTCTTTGTCGAGTTCGCGGTAAACGACGGCGGCGCGCAACCGGAGAACATCTGGAAAAGTATGGAAGGTATCGTTCGCCAAACGTGGAAAAAGGACGCCAAGACCGACATCATGTTCGTCTACACCATCCATGCGGGCATGACGAATGATCTCATCAAGGGCGATTGCCCGCGCTCAGCCAGCGCCATGGAACTGCTTGCGGATTATTACAAAATCCCTTCCGTCAACTTTGCTCTGGAGATCGCACAGTTGCTCGCTGCGGATAAGCTCGTCTTCAAGGCGAGTGAAAAACCGTCCAAGGATCGCATCTGGTTCGCCAACGATGACTGCCATCCGCGCGAAGAGGGACACCGCATCTACACCACCATGCTCGGTCAGTGCATTTCCGCAATGACTGCCAGCACGCCGATCGACCACGCACACCAACTGAACGGTTGCTTTATCGCAGGCAATCTGGAAAACGCGAAGATGCTTCCCGTCACGGCGAAAATGCTCTCCGGCTCGTGGAAATCCCTCGCCGAGACCAATTCCCTGCAAAAAAGTTTCGGACCGCGCATGGGACAACTCTGGACATCCGGAACACCCGGCGACACGCTCCGCTTTACATTCAAAGGTTCACTCGCGAAAGTATATGACCTCGTGGGGCCAAACGGCGGCAAGGTTAAAATCACGGTCGACGGCAAGGTCACGGCGAACAGCGTTCCCCGCTTTGACAGCTACTGCACCTACCA
>CAZMLC010000009.1:5662-20389 GCA_964567125.1 uncultured Akkermansia sp. | reverse complement strand
ACGGCAAGGTCACGGCGAACAGCGTTCCCCGCTTTGACAGCTACTGCACCTACCACCGCATTGCCACCTTGGGCGTAGCGGCTAATCTCGATCCAACCGCCACGCATACGGTTGAAATCGAGATCCTCACTGAGCAGCCTGACCGTTCGATCCTGCTCCCGAAGGTGAAGTCGCCGGACGAACTGAAGCAGCCCAAATACACGGGAACCTGCGCGTGGTTCTCACAGCTCATGCTGATTGGTGATTTAGCGCAATAAGCCTACCGGCGTATCCCAATAAAAAAAGGACTGGATTAGCCATCCAGTCCTTTTTTTATTGGCGGGTATCGTCCTTTACTTCGCCTGCGGCTTACCGCACAGCGTACAGTGACGGCAATCCAGTTCCAAAGGCAGCGGAGGAATCTGGCCGTTACGTTCAGCCTGCCAGCGCTGCAACCGATTGATGCCAGCCAGGATCAACCCCAGCATCACAAAGCCACCGGCCGGCAACACGAAGAGCACCACCGTATGGGTATGCAGGTTGGTCAACGCGAGCGACCCCCAGAGGGTGATCGACCCGCTGCCAATGAACTCGCGAATCATCGCGATGGTCGAGAGCGACAGCGTAAACCCAAGCCCCATGCCAACGCCGTCCGCCGCACTGTAGAGCACGCCGTTCTTCGACGCATACGCCTCCGCACGCCCCAGAATAATACAGTTCACCACAATCAACGGAATAAAGATACCCAGACTTTGCGCGAGAGCAGGCGCGTAGGCCTGAATCAACAGGTCAACGATCGTCACAAACGCGGCAATAATGACGATGTAGCTTGGGATGCGAACGGTCGCGGGAATGACATTGCGCAATGCCGAAATCACGCTGTTGGAGCAGAGCAAAACAAAGGTCGCGGCAATGCCCATACCCAATGCGTTTTCCAGCGATGTCGTCACGGCCAACGTCGGGCACATGCCCAATACAAGGCGAAATGTCGGATTTTCCCTAACAATTCCGCGCGTCAATTCATTCCATAAACCCATAAGATCGAATCCCTTCCTGAAAATGAAATGTGTATTATGCCGCAGCAATCGTCTCAATTCAAGACAGAAGATGATTAGCGCACAGGCGTTCCGAATTTGAAACAAAGCGGTTTGTGCACGCTGAACGGCGCGCCAACCGGCGTCAATGTCCCCTTTGACCGATCAAACGCGTAGGTCTGAATCTGATTGGACGTCTCGTGGCCCACCAGCATGAATTTTTCGCCGGGCATCAGTTCGAAATCACGCGGGAATTTTCCCGTCAACGGCGAAATCGCCCGCAGCGTCAGCATCCCGGTCTGCTCGTCGAAATCATACGCGGCAATGCTGTCATGCCCTCGATTGGAGGCAAACACCATCTTTCCGTCAGCCGTAAGCTTCACGGCCGACGATTTGCTGAAGGCGCTGAAGCCTGGCGGCAAGGTCGACAACGTACAGATGTGTTCTAACGAATGCCCCGTATACCGATACGATGAAAGCGTGTTGTTCAATTCATTCAGCAGGAACATCACCCGCTTGTTCGGATGGAAGAGGATGTGACGCGGGCCAGCGCCAGGTGCGGTCTTGATGGTCATGGCGGCAACCTCGCGCAGACCGTCCTTCCACGTCGCGAAATCATAGAACTTCACTTGATCAATGCCCAGATCGACAACACCGAGATAGCGGTTATCCGGCGTCACCACCGCACAGTGCGCATGCGCCTTATCCTGACGCGGTTTATCCGGTCCGGACCCTGTATGCTGAATCGTCACTGCAGGACGTGCTGTGTCCAGCGAACCATCAGCCTTCAGGGCGCATACCCCCGCGATCGCATTGCCGTAGTCAGCCCAGACAATCGCCTCCTCGTTCTGATCGAGTGAAATATGGCACGGCACAGCAGCACGCAGGGGAATGCGGTTGATTTCGCGCAAAGACGTCGGTTCAATTGCATAGCAGACAGCAACCGCATTCAGCGGCTTGGCCAGCTGCGAATCCTCCTGGAAGGTGTAGAGCCGCGTACACGAACGGTTTAAAGCAAAATAGGTCGTACCCACCACATTCGAAAGAACCCCCACACGCTGGAACGCACCATCCTGCGTATTGCAGACTAAAAGATGAATCCCCTCTTTCTTCTCATCGACCGTACATCCGGCATAGCCATAGTAATTCATCGGCACCTTCTCCTTCGTAGCAGCGACGCATCCCGCAAAAATGAGTCCTGATACCAGCAGCATTCCATACTTCATAAGCAAACCTCACGTCGTATTCAATTTATGTGTATGTACTATACCATGGAAATGGATGGAAGACCAAGCAAAACGCGAAAAACGGTTACAAATCTACGATTTATATCCATGACGGTCGTCTCGTTGTGGGCGTATCCCGCTGAGCACCTAAACCGCACGTAGTTGTAATCCCAGCATTCCCAGTACTCTTAGTCTTCCCAGCTTCACTGACCATAAGACGGCGTCTAACAGTCACAAGCCATAAAAAAAGAGACACGCTGTTCATCACGATGTCCCTGACCACTAGCCCCTGCCCACCAACTTCTCCGCAATGCCAATGTACTTAGCGGGTGTAAGCGCCAGCAGACGTTCCTTATCCGCCTTGGGGATATCAAGTCCCTGGATGAAGGTGCGCATGATCTCCGCGTTCATCTTCTTGCCGCGGGTCAGCTCCTTGAGCTGTTCGTAGGGATTGGCCTTGCCCAGTTTGCGCATCACGGTCTGGATCGGTTCAGCGAGCACTTCCCAGGCCTCGTTGAGATCCTCTTCCAGACGCAGCGGGTTCAGCTTGACTTTGCCCAACCCCTTCATGGTGGCCTGATACGCGGTGAGCGCATAGCCGAAGCCCACGCCCATGTTGCGCAGCACCGTGGAGTCGGTCAGATCGCGCTGCAAGCGGGAAATCGGCAACTTGCGTGCCATGTGTTCCAGAATCGCGTTGGCGAGGCCCAGGTTGCCTTCGCTGTTTTCAAAATCAATGGGATTGACCTTGTGCGGCATGGTGGAGGAACCGATCTCGCCCTTCACGGTCTTCTGGCCCAGATAGCCCATGGAGATGTAGGCCCAGATGTCGCGATCGAGGTCGATCAGCACCGTGTTCCAGCGCGCCAGGGCGTCGAAGAGTTCGGCAATGCCGTCGTGCGACTCGATCTGCGTGGTGAGCACATTCTGTTTCAAGCCGAAGTGCTTTTCAATCACCGAGCGCGTCAGCTTCTCCCAGTCGACATCCGGATAGGCGGAGAGGTGGGCGTTATAGCAGCCGACCGCGCCGTTCATCTTGGCGGGCATGACAATGCTGTCCAATTGCGCAGCCTGACGTTCCAGACGATGCACAAAGACCGCCAGCTCCTTGCCGAGCGTGGTCGGTGAAGCCGGCTGACCGTGCGTACGCGCCAGCATGGCCGAGGCCTTGGTCTCTTGCGCGAGGGCGCGCAACTGCGCCGTCAGCTTCTTCTGGCTGGCGCGCAGCACCGCGAGACCATCGCGCAGCATCAGCGCATGCGCCATGTTGTTGATGTCTTCGGAGGTGCAGGCGAAATGGACGAACTCGCTGCGCGAAGCCAGCGATGATTGCGCCAGTTTCTCCTTGATGAAATACTCGACGGCTTTGACATCGTGGTTCGTCGTCGCCTCAATCGTCTTGATGCGCTGGGCATCTTCCAGGGTAAACCCGTCGGCAATCGCACGCAATGCCGTCCGCTCCTTGGCGGTCAGCTTCGTGCATTCAGCGATCTTCGGCGCTGCGCACAGCGCCTCCAGCCAGGCGATCTCCACCGCCACGCGACGCTGCATCAGCCCAAATTCAGAAAAGATGCCGCGCAGCTCCGTGATTTTTGCTGCATACCGGCCATCCAGCGGCGAAACCGCCAACAACGTATCGAATGTCTCCATAATCGGTTTACTCTCTCCTCTTCCGTTCACAAAATTTAAAGCGACACCAGCATCGCAGCAGCCACGCGTTCGGCGACTTCCTCGCCGATCAGGTGGCGCACCAGGACCAGGGCAAACAGCAGACTCGTCCCCGGCCCCTGACTCGTGATGACCATGCCATCGGCAACCACGGGGACATCCACAAACGACGCGCCCAGCTCCTCCGCAAGATCCGGAAAACAGGTGGCTTTGCTTCCATTCAGAACCCCAGCTTTGACCAATACGGTCGGAGCCGCGCAGATCGCCCCGATCAACAGCTCATTCTCGTGAAAGAACTGTATGGCCTCGATCACGCGTTCATCCGCAGCTAGGCGCTCCGTTCCACGGCCACCGCCGGGAAGGACGATCGCCGCGAACGTCTCGAGTTCCAGATCCTCCCACAGCTGATCCGCCTTGAGCACGATCTGTTGGGCAGCGGAAACGGCGATTTTCTCCGAAAGCGATGCGGTCACTACGTCAACCCCGGCCCGGCGCAAAACATCGATAATCGACACTGCTTCGAGAGGTTCAACGCCATCGGCTAACGGGATTAAAACGCGCATTCAGGATTCTCCTTGTGGTTTTGTAAATTAGTATAGCCGAAAAACGGGTGGAAGGGGAACTGAAAATATGTTATCTTTTTATCAATCGGAATAACTACTGTCGAGATTGCTGATCGAGGTCATTCGTGTATCTAAAACAGATTGAACTAACTGGTTTTAAAAGTTTTGCAGATAAAACGCGCCTGCAATTCGAGCCGGGCATGATTGCGATTGTCGGACCCAACGGGTGCGGCAAGAGCAATGTTTCCGATGCGATCCGCTGGGTTTTGGGCGAACAGCGCCCGACCGCGCTGCGCTGCGCCAAGATGCCCGATGTGGTCTTCAACGGCACGGATACGCGCAAAGCCCACGGCATGGCTGAAGTCTCGATCACTTTTACCGACTGCGAGGGCGTCCTCGAAACCGAATTTAACGAAGTCACCATCACCCGCCGCGTCTTCCGTTCCGGCGAAGGCCAGTATTTCATCAACAAGACCCCCAGCCGCCTGAAAGACATCCAGCGTCTCTTCATGGGTACCGGCATCGGCACCACCTCCTACTCGGTGATGGCGCAGGGCCAGATCGATGCGATTCTCTCCTCCAAGCCCGAAGATCGGCGCGCGGTCTTTGAAGAGGCCGCGGGCATCACCAAGTTCAAGGCGGACCGCAAAGAGGCGCTGCGCAAAATCGAACAGACTGACGCCAATCTGTTGCGCCTCGCGGATGTGATCAAAGAGGTCAAACGCCAGATCGGCACGCTGCAGCGCCAGGCCGGCAAAGCCCAGCGCTACAAAGAGCTGCGCGATGAACTGCGCGGCCTCGATATCTTTCTGACACGGCGGCGCCTCGCCGCCCTGGATATCCGCGTGCGCGAACTTGAAACCTCGATCCACACCTTGTCGGATCAGCAGGTGGAACATCAGAACGCGGTCGCTGAATCGGAAAACGAAGCCGCGACCCTGCACCAGTCAATCCACGGAATCGAAGCGCAGATCGCCTCGCTGGCGGAGCAGATCGCCCAGGCGAACAACCGCTATGTGCGTGCCCAGGAGGTCATCAAGGTCAACGAGCAGCGCATCGAAGAATACCGGGCATGGGCTGAGCGCGATAACCGCGAAATTTCCGATACCCAGACGCAGATCGAGCAGATCCGCATGCAGCAAGAGTCGCTGACGCAAAAGAGCGTCATGCTGCGGCAGGCCGACGAACTCGAACGCACCAAATTGCAAGAGGCCCAGACGCGCTTTGACACCCATCGTCTGGAGATCGATCAGACGCGCGGACAGCTGCAGCAGGACCGCCAGCGTTCCCTCGAATGCGAACGCCGCATCGCTCAGATCCAGCAGCAGCTCGCGGAGATGGAGAACCGGCAGCGCGAAGTCCTGATGAAGCGTGAGCGTCTCCGCTCGGAACAGCGGCAGATCCAGGAGACGCTGACGCACGCCACACAGGTGCGCGACGAAGTCAAGACGCGCATGGATGGTTACCGCGCTGAAGCGGAGGCGATCCAGGCCCGTTTTGAAACGCTCGACGATGAACGGACCGCCACCACGACCGAGCTGCGCAGCGTGCAGGAGCAGACCTCGAAGCTGCAATCGGAAATCGCGGCCAAACAGGCGCAGATCGACCTGCTGACGGACAAGCGCGAATCGTCGGACGAGTTCGCCCCCGGTTCGCAACTGATCCTCGATGTTGCGAATCCGCTCGGTCTCGACACCCATCTGATTCTCGGCACGCTGGCTGACAAATTCTCAGCCCCGCCAACCCTGCGCCTTGCGCTTGAAGCTGCTTTGCGCGCCTGGCTGGACGCCATTGTGGTCAAGAACTCCGCAGCGGCCCGCACCATTCTGGCCGCCCTGCTGGCCCAAGGCAGCCATGCGGCTACGCGCCTCGTGATCGCGGAGGCGGAGACGCCGACACCGCCCGCACCGCCCGCCGGATTGCACGCCTTGCTCGCGGAGGTGACGCTCGCACCCGATTTTTCAGCCGCGGCCCAGCGCATGCTGAGTCACGTTTTTCTGGCCGATACGCTGGAGCAGATCCCCGCGGAGCTGCCGGCAGGCTGCAGCGTGGTGACGCGCGAAGGCGCGATCTTCCATGCGGATGGCTGCGTTGAACTCTGGATGCCGGAAAACCAGGTCTCCAGTCCCCTCGCCCGGCGCATGCTGATCGCGGACACCACGGATCAGCTTACAACGCTCTCCAGCACCTTTGAAAGCAACAAGGCGCGGCTCGAACAGATTTCCGCGCGTGCCACGGAGCTGAGCGCAATTTTGACGCGCACGCGTCAGGAGCTCGACGAGTTCCGCCGCAAGGCCGCGCAGGCTGAGGGTGAATTCCAGACGGTCTCGCGCGATGCGGAGCGCGTCGCCGCGCGTGAACAGCAGGTGACCAAGGAGCTGGCCTCGCTCAACGAGCAGACCTCCGGCGATCTGGCCACCAGCGAAGCGCTCGCAACGGAACTGAAAACCCGCACCGCCACGCGCAACCAGCTGATTGAAAGCACGGGCGAATTGTCCGTGCGCGTGCAAGAGCTTGAAACCATTTACAGCGACCTCAGCCAGAACCTGACCGAATGCCGCATCCAGGTCTCCAGTATTTCGCAGCAGCTGGAACACACCGAGGCCCAAGGCGAGGCGCTACAGACGCGTATCGATGAACTCGACCGCACCATCCAGGGCCGCGCCCGCGGCGTGATGTCCTACGACGAGAGCATGGCCCGTCTGCGCAAGGAGATCGAAACGCTCAATGCCAGCCTTGAGCCCATGCGCCTTGCAGCCGAAAAACTGCTCGACACCATGGAGGCGACGCGCCATGAGCGCAGCGGCCGCCAGCACGAACTGGAACGCAACGAGGCGGTTCTCGCCGAACGCAGGCACAAACTGGATGCGATTCGCGAAGATAAGTCGCGCGCCGAAATCGACGTGACGGAATCGCGCATGAAGCGCCAAAATTTGATCGAACACATTTACAACGAATATGCGCTCTCGGCGGATGAGCTGATCGCCCATCCGGATCCGACCTGGAAAAACAACGAGATCCCGCCGATTCCGGAACTCGAAGCGCGCGTCGCGGAACTGAACGCCGATATCCAGGCGCTCGGTCCGGTCAACCTCGTGGCGATCGAAGAGTACAAGGAACTCGAGGAGCGCTTCAGCTTCCTCAAGGCGCAGGAAGAGGACCTACAGAATTCGCGCGTGCAGATCCTGGATCTGATCGCCAAGATCAATGTCAAATCAAGCGAGCTGTTCCAGTCGACCTTTGCGCAGGCCAATGCGAATTTCGAATCCATGTTCACCAAGCTTTTCAACGGTGGACAGGCCAAGCTCGTGCTGTTGGACAACGCAGAAGATCCGCTTGAGTGCGGCATCGACATCATTGCGCGGCCTCCGGGAAAACGTCCGCAGTCCGTGACCCTACTCTCCGGCGGCGAACGCACCATGACTGCAGTCAGCTTGCTCTTCGCCATCTTCATGATCAAGCCCGCGCCCTTCTGCATGCTCGACGAACTGGATGCCGCGCTGGACGACAGCAACATCGGCCGTTTCGTGCAGGTGCTGAAGGACTTCCTCTGTCACTCCCAGTTCCTCATCATCACGCACAACCAGCATACGATCGCCGGCTCGGACATCGTCTACGGCGTGACGCAACAGGAGAAGGGAATCTCGCGCATCGTCTCTATGCGCCTGCGCGAAATCGGGGTCAAGGAGCTGGAAGTGGGGGCACCGCAGGCGGCGGCACCGACCATTGAAGTCGAAGTGGAAAAGCAGAAGCGTCCGCGCAAGAAGAAATCAGCCGAGACCGAGACCGCAGCCGAAACGGCGGAATTGCCCGAAGCGTAACGTGTGGCAGCCCGGTCGGCTGCCACGCGCTTAGGCTCAGCACTCGACGCCGAGCTGCGCAGCGATGCCGCTGTCATACCCATGCTTGATGCAGGTCATATGGCTCACGGTGTCCGCGCACTCGACCAGCCAGTCTGGCGCATTGCGGCCCGTCAGAATGATGATTTTATCGTCCGAGGCCGCAGCCAGCGTCGACTGAATATCGCCGCGTGAAAGCAGCGATTCGGAGAGCGCACAGCAGATTTCATCGAGCACCACCATCTGAACCGCAGGATCAACCAGCCGCTGCCGCGCCAGCGCGAGGCCTTCGCGCGCCGCATTGCAGTGTTCGGCGTGACGATGCGGTTCATGCGACAACACAAAGCCACGACCGCAGAGCACATGCTCGACGACGGGCAGCATGCGCAAGGCCTTGGCTTCTCCGGTATCCGTCTGATCCTTGATGAACTGGATCACGCACACGTGCAAGCCATGACCGACCGCACGCAAAACCATGCCGAGGGCGGAAGAACTCTTTCCTTTGCCTTCGCCGGTCAAAACAATGATCCTTGGCTTTTTCATGATCGCCTCCTTGCATGCCGAACACGCTGACACGGACTGTAGCACGTCCGCGACGTTTCGACAATGCAAACCTCAGAGTAGTTTACCGGCCAGATACATGCCCATCATCAGCAGCAAGGCCCCCAGCGTGATGGTGATCACAAGATAGGCGGTGGCATAGAAGTACTGGTCGTTCTGCACCAAATGGACCCACTCGCCGATAAAGGTCGAGAGCGTGGTCAGGCCGCCGCAGAACCCGGTTGTCAGGCAGAGCCGCTGCGTCGGGGTCATCCACTCGATGCGGCCGGCGCTCGCAATCAGAGCGCCCAGGATAAAACAGCCGATGCTGTTGGCCACCAGCGTGCCGAACCAGCCGTGATGAAAGAGTTTAAAGCCGCCGGCCTGAATGAGAAACCGTAACACGGAACCGCAGAATCCACCAACGCCCACGCTCAGACAGACCCAGAGATTCACGCGGGGTTCTCCTTTTGGCTCCACAGCCGCGCCAAGGTTTCAATTGCGCCATCGACGGTCGCAGCTTCAGCGATCACATCCGGTGCGCGTCCGGCCTTGAGCAGCGCTGCCTCTGTCGGCTTGCCGATCACGACCACGCACCGCCCCTGCAACGCCTCAGGCGGTTGCTGCGCATAGAAGGACTCGACGCCCGACGCGCTGGCGAAGAAGACCGCATCGAAGGGCGGCAGCGACGCATAGGTGACGGCCTGGTTTTCATAAAGCTCAACATCCTCGACAATCGCACCCTTCGCGCGCAGAACCGAGGCCAGCAACGGCCCCGCCTTTTCCGAGCGCAGCCGCAGCACGCGCTGTCCTGAAAAATCGATCTTCGTGAGCACAGCGGCGAGGCCTTCGGCGCTGTAATCCATGGGCGGCGTCAGCTCGGGCTGGATGCCGTAAGCGGCAAAGGCCGCCGCGGACCCCGGACCACAGGTCATGATCTTGGGCAATCGGCGCACATCGAGCTGCGCCTGCTGAATCAGCTGCATCAGCAGATGCACCGCCGAGGGCGAGGTCAGCACGACCCAGTCGTAGGCGTGGATGTTCGTGGCAGCCGTCACGGCTGCCGCACGCGGCACCAGACGGATCAGCGGACGCGGAATCGGAAACCCGCCCAGATCCGTAACACGCAACATGGCTTTTTCCATCAGCGCCTCGCTGCACGTCAGCAGCACGCGCGCACCGCGCAACGCGCCGAAGTCACGCCGATAGCCCGAGGCCGCAACCTCGCCGATCACCACGAGGCCCGGCGCATCCGCATGGATCGCGGCCTGCAGCGTCTCGGTCTGCGTCAACAACGTCCCCAGCGTGAAGCGCTGGATCTCCTCATCCTCGGCACCGGCATTGAAGACAATCGCCACCGGCGTGGTCGCCGGACGGCCTTCATCGATCAACTGGCGGGCCATTTCCGCGGCTACGCGCACGGACATAAAGAGCACCAGCGGCAAGGCATCGCGCACGTCGCGGTCGACGCCCGAGACGCCGCCCTCGGCGGCACGCGGGGTCATGGCGGTAAAGCCGCGCGAAAGGCCGCGCTTGGTCAGCAGCATGCCGGTGCCCGTGGTGGCGACCACCAAGGCGCTCACGCCGGCACGCACGCGATACGGGAGCTGCAGGCGATCGAGTTCCTCGATCTCCTCCGCGAGGCGACCGAAGAGTCCGGGGTCGCCGCCTTTGAGGCGGACCACGCGCTTGCCTTGGCGCGCATAGCGCGCGATCAGCGTGGTGATCTCGTTCTGTTTCACGGAATGCTCGCCGCACCGCTTCCCGACGAAGACGCGTTCCGCATGCTGCGGCAGATAGGCCAGCAGCGCATCGTCCATGAGCACGTCGTAGAGGCAGACCTCGGCATGCCGCAGATCATTGACTCCACCCAGCGTGCAGTATTCCGCCGCGCCGACACCGGCGCCGACAAAGCGGACGGCCTTGATAAAAAAGTCACGAAAGCGTTGGACCCGGGCATCACCCAGGCGATAGGTCACCGCCAGATAACCCTGACCTTCCGGAACAGGCAGATGGTCAAGCGTAACCCATTCGATTACGCGTTCCGCAAGGCCCAGGCGTTTCAGCGCCGCGCCGGCCATCAGGATAGCATCGAAGTCGCCGGCGTCGAGCTGCTGCAGGCGCGATGGAATCGTACCGCGGATCGGCTTCATGATCGCCTGCGGAAAGCGCGCGCGGCAGCAGGCTTCGCGCCGGTCGCTGCTGACCCCGACGACAGGGGCAGCGGGCAACGTCTCCATGGTCTTGCCCGGCGCCAGAATCCAGGCATCGCGCGGGTCCTCGCGCCACGGCAGCCAGAACCAATCGAGATCCGCCGGCACGGGATTCGGTAAATCCTTGGCGCTGTGCACCGCCAGATCGATTTCGCCGCGACGCAGCGCCTCGTCGAGGTCGCGCGTAAAGAAATCCGCGGGGCTTACGCGCAGATCCGTGGTCAGATCGCGATCACCCAGCGTCGTGACAGGGACAACCTCGAAGGCCACATCCGCAAAGCGCTGCTGCAGGCGCATCAAGGTATCCTTCGTTTGGATCAAGGCCAACTGGCTTCCGCGCGTACCGACTCGTAACGTTATCTGCATCGTATTCTCCGCGAGCGTGCCGCTTACTCTTCAAAGTAGGTGTATCCGCGCAAACCGGCATCATAGGCCGCCACGATTTCGCGACGCTCAGCCGGGGAGATGCGTTTCGCCTTCACCGCTTCTTCCGCAAGTGCACGGAACTGTTCTTTCAGTTGTTCAGGACGATATTCGACATAGCTCAGGACATCGCCGACGGAATCGCCCGCAACCTCCTCGACGTACTCAATATCATCGTCTTCGTCCACGCGCACGCTGACCACGTTGGTATCGCCGAAGAGGTTGTGCAGATCGCCGAGCGTCTCCTGATAGGCCCCGACGAGGAAGGCGGCCAGCATATAAGGTTCGCCCTTGCGGAAGGTGTGCACCGGCAGAACGGGGTTGACATCATGATGGTCGATAAACCGGTCGATGCGGCCGTCGCAATCGCAGGTAATGTCCGTAAGACAGGCGTTGCGCGTCGGCTTTTCACAGAGCCGGTGGATCGGCATGATCGGGAAGAGCTGTTCAATGGCCCAGGCGTCGGGCAGCGACTGGAAGACGCTGAAGTTACAGTAATAGACATCGGCTAGCAGCGCATCGAGACCTTGCAGATCCTTGGGAACCATCTTCAGGTCGATCGATAGTTCGCGGATGCGCGTCAGGATATACCAGAAGAGGCAATCGGCGGAGGCGTGCTGACGCAAGGTGATATCACCATGCTTAAACGCCTTCTGCACCTCTTCGCGGTAGTAGAGCGCATCGTTAAAGGCCTCCTGCACATTCTTCTGCGTCAGCGTCTTGGAGACAAAGTGCATGTTCTCAATCGCTTCGGGAACCGGTTCCGGAATGCGTTCCGGCAATTCGTTCTCCTCATACACGGCGGTATCGAGCACATTGATGAGCAGCACGGAGTAGTAACCGATTAGGGCGCGTCCGGATTCACTCATGATCAGCGGATGCGGAACCGCCTCTTCGTTGCAGGCGTTCATAATGCCTTCGATCACGTCCGCGCAGTACTCCGAGATATCGTAGTTCGCGCTGCTGGCGAAGCTGGTGTGCGAACCGTCGTAGTCAATGGCGAGACCGCCGCCGATATCGAAGATTCCCATGCGCGCGCCCTCCTTGACCAACCCGACGTAGAAGCGCGAGGCCTCCTTGACGGTGTCGCGGATTTCGCGGATATTTGGAACTTGTGAACCCAGATGGTAGTGAAGCATTTCGAGGCAATCGAGCATGTTGACTTCGCGCAGGCGGTCAACCACTTCGATGACCTGAGCCGGCGTCAAGCCGAAGACGCTGCGTTCCCCGCCGGAGTCGGACCACTTGCCGCCCACGCGGCTTGAGAGCTTCACGCGGACACCGAGACGCGGACGGATCTTGTAATGCTCGGCGCGGGCCAGCACCAGCTCCAGTTCGTCCACGGATTCCAAGACGAGCATGGTCTGCAAGCCCATCTTGAGCGAGGACAGCGCCAGATCGATGAACTCCGCGTCCTTGTAGCCGTTGCAAACGAGAAAGGCCTGCGGATCGCGCATGTAGGCCAGCGCTGCGATCAACTCCGCCTTGGAGCCCGCCTCAAGTCCATGGTGATACGGCGCGCCGAAGGAGACGACATCATGAACCGCCTGCTGCTGCTGATTCACCTTGATCGGAAAGACGCCGCGATAGCAGTTCTGATAGCTGTAGTCAGCAATCGCTTTGGCAAACGACTCATTGATTTTGCGGATACGGTCACCCAGGAGGTCACTGAAACGCAACAACAGTGGCAAGCCGATCCCGCGGTCTTCCAATCCAGAGACAATGTCGCTGAGTTTGACGCTGACGGTGCCTTTCGCGTTTTTCAGGTTCACGGCGACATATCCATCTTCAGTCACCTTGAAATAGCCCTGGCTCCACGATGAAACACCATACAGTTCAGCGCTCTTCACACTGTTCCAGCCATCCAACGCTTCGATCAACGGTTTTGCCATCTCTTTTGTGTCCCCTCCATTCGCTTGCGCGTTTTTTTGTTAAAGCACCTCGCTGCACCAGACGGATTCACATTGCGTGCGCATCGTTTGGATGGCAGCAGCCATATCCGCCTGCTTGAAAAGAAAACTACCGGCGACAAACTGGTTGGCACCCGCCGCGGCTGCCACGCGGGCTGTCTCAAAATTGATGCCGCCATCGACCATGATATCGAAATTGGAACGACCTTCGGCGCGCACGCGGCGGCGCAGCGCGGCAACCTTGGGCATGACCTCAGGCATGAAGGCCTGGCCACCATAACCGGGATTCACGGTCATGAAGAGCACTTCATCGCAGAGCTGCACATAGGGATAGATCGTCTCAACTGGCGTCTGCGGGCGCAGCACGAGTCCGGAGCGAATGCCGCGCGCACGGATCGCCTGCAGCGCAGACCAGACATCGCAATCCGCCTCCACGTGAATCTGCACCGTGTTCGCGCCGGCATCGGCGAAACGCACAGCATAGAGATCCGGGCGCGTCATCATCAGATGGACGTTCAGCGCAATCGCCGGCACAGTGCGCCGGGCCAAAGCCGCGACATCGGGACCGAAACTGAGATTGGGAACGAAATGAGCATCCATGATATCCAGATGCAGCGCATCGGCACCCGAATCCTGCACGCGCAGAATCTCCGCGCGCAACGCGCCGAAATCCGCAGCCAGCAATGAAGGTAGAATCTGAATACTCATTGTTCGCGCATCATTTGTACGAGGTGAATGTGGAGCGCGCAGCATCGCACACCGGGCAGGCTGTAAACGAACGCGTCGCTTCGACCGCATAGCCACAGGTCGGGCAGACCACAAACTCAGCACCCTTGGCCTTCAACGAAGCAAGGTCCGCAGATGCTTTGGAAAAAATCCCGACCCGCGCGGTTTCGGAGCTGATGACCTGCTGGAAAATGCGCGCCGCGCTGAGATCGCCCTTGCGCGTAGCCTTCTTGACAAAACCAGGATACGTTGCGCGACACGCCGTGGTTCCGGCCTTTGTTGCGCTTTGCAGGTTTTCGAGCGTCGTTTTAACCACAGGCGCAGCCGCGCTTCCCTTCGCCGTAGCACCGCTTTCCTGAATCAATGCGGCAATCTTCTTCGCCTGAATCGTTGCTGAAGCCTCGGCAGCCAGAAAAGCGGCCTGCACCGCAAGGTAATTGTTGGTCTTCGCCTGCGCCGCAAATGCCTTGTACGCAGCCGCGGCACTCAGCCGATCACCATACGCGGTCTGCAGATCCGTCACCGTCTCAGAGCTGACACCCTTCACCGCACTGACCACATCGCCAGCCGTGCTGAGCACCTTGCCCAGATTGAATTGCGCCTGAG
>CAZMLC010000009.1:0-5562 GCA_964567125.1 uncultured Akkermansia sp. | reverse complement strand
CTGACCACATCGCCAGCCGTGCTGAGCACCTTGCCCAGATTGAATTGCGCCTGAGCCGGAAAAACCAATACGCCAGCAAGACCCAAACCGAAAACCATCCTCCATGCTTTCATCGTCGACTCCTCAACACAAAAAAGAAAAAACATCTTTTTGGATAAGGTTTCATTTTCATCTATTAGGCGAACTCATGCAAGCCGAAAGACACCCCTGCTGCTTGTTTTTTATCCCAACTGCGATCAAAAAATGGTGACCTCGTCCGCACGCGATGTGAGCATGAAAACCCTTTTTCTAAAGAAAGATAATTTTGCATTATTTTTTCACTACCGTTTTCACCCAAAATCGCGTAAAATATCATCCAAATGAATGAAAAAACACTGATTGTCATTCCAACCTACGATGAGCGGGAAAATGTCGCCGCGATGGTGCGCGCGGTCCTTGCCGAAGTTCCCGCCGCACATATTCTTTTCGTCGATGATAATTCGCCCGACGGAACCGGCCAGGTGCTCGATGAAATCGCAGCGCAGGAACCGCGCGTGCAGGTGTTGCACCGTGCAGGCAAAGAGGGTCTTGGCCGCGCGTATGTCGCGGGCTTTAAATGGGCTCTGGCGCGCGACTATGAGCTGATCTGCGAAATGGATTGCGATTTCTCGCACGATCCCAAGGCGCTGCCCCAACTGCTGGCTGCGGCACAGGATCATGACCTGGTAATCGGCTCGCGCTACATCGGCGGCATTCGCGTCATGAACTGGCCCATGAGCCGGCTGCTACTCTCGACCGGCGCTGCGCAGTATGTCAAGTTCATCACCGGCATGCCGATCAACGATCCGACCGGCGGTTTCAAGTGTTTTCACCGCAAGGTCTTGCAGGCGCTCGATCTCGACAGTATCACATCGAACGGCTATTCGTTCCAGATCGAGATGAATCACGGCGCCTGGATCAAAGGATTTAAAATCACCGAAGTACCGATCGTCTTTGAAGATCGCCGCGCGGGTTACTCCAAGATGCGCGCCAACATCGCGACCGAGGCCTTCCGCATGGTGATCAAACTCTGGGCGAAAAATGGCTTCCGCCGTTCCCCCTACACGCGATAACTGGAGCTCGTGATTACCTCAAAGATATTTCCCGCATGGTTTCTCGCGCTGCGTCCGGCGCAATGGTTGAAAAACGGCATTGTGCCAGCCGCGCTCTTCTTTGCATGGTGGGATCCGACGCAGAATGTCGCCCCGCAGGGTTTCATGGCGTTTCTGCAGGCCTGCATGGCGACGGCCTGCTTCTGCATGGGCTCCAGCGCCATCTACCTCATGAACGACCTGCGCGATATCGACGCCGACCGGCTCCATCCTGTCAAGCGGCTGCGTCCGATTGCCGCGGGTGAATTGTCGCGCACGGCAGCTCGTCTGATGGCTGTGATCCTGGCGATCAGCGCGATCGCCTTCTCCTTCACCCTTCCGCGGACGTTTACCTTCGTCCTCGAGGCCTATCTCGCGATGCAGGTCTGCTACACCTTTTTCCTGAAGCGCATTACCTACGTGGATGTCTTCGTGATCGCGATCGGTTTCGTGCTGCGGGCTGTGGCGGGCGCTACCGCCATCCAGGTACGCATTTCGCCCTGGCTGCTGCTCTGCACCTTCCTACTGGCACTCTTCCTGGCCTTGTGCAAGCGGCGCCATGAAAAGCTGCTCCTCGAATCCGGCGGCGTTGAACATCGCGCGGCTCTGAGCGGATATGATGCCACGTTGCTGAACATGCAAATCTCGATTATCGCGGCCGCGACGATCGTCTGCTACGCGATTTACACGCTGGCGGTGGACACTATCCAGCGCTTCAACACCAGCAATCTGGCGCTGACCATCCCCTTTGTCGTGTTTGGCGTTTTCCGCTATCTCCATCTGGTCTATCAAAACGAAGAGGGCGGACGTCCGGAAAAGGTCATGCTGACGGATCGCATCATGATTGTCACGGTCCTGGCCTACCTGTTCGTCACAGGGTTCATCTTTCTCTACGGCCATTGAAATCCTGCACCATGGACACACCACACCTCTGCATCTACATTGAGCAAAAAATTCCCTATTTCCGCATTCAGGCGAAACAGGTGAACGCGTTGCGCGCTGCATTGCCCCACGTCACCGTGACCTGGTGCAAAACCGACACCGCTTTTCTCCGCGCCCTCAAAACTGCGGATATCGCCTTGGCCAACCGTTTCAAACAGCCGTGGTTCGCCGCCGCACCGCGTCTGCGCCATCTCATTACGCCCGCGGCCGGACACGATGTGATGAATGTCGATGCTCCTGCTTCGGTGCAGGTTCACTACAGCACGCATCACGGCCCCATCATGGCCGAGACCGTGATCGGGCTCATGCTGGCGATGAATCGCGGACTCTACACCGCCTACCGCAATCAGCTCAACAACGATTTGTGGAATTACGGCGCGATGGACAATTTGCGGCTCTTGCGCGGTTCACATGCCGTGATCCTCGGATTCGGCCACATCGGCGCCTGCATTGGCGCCTATTTGAAGCCCTTTGACGTGCGCATCACCGGCATCCGCCGCTCGCGACTCGCAGAGCGACCGGACTGGTTTACGCCGGAAGACACGCTGCTATCCCCCGAACGCCTGCGTCACGCGCTCAAAGGCGCAGACCATCTGATCCTGGTCCTTCCTTCCGGCGCAGAGACGACCCACCTGATCGGTGCGCGCGAACTCCAGCGGCTGCCCCGCCATGCCGTGATCTACAACGTAGGACGCGGCAACTGCATCGATGAAGCCGCGCTGGCCGCGGCGTTGCGCGAACAGCGCATTGCCGGAGCCTGCCTCGATGTTTTCCAACATGAACCGCTGACCAAGGATTCACCGCTGGCGCAGAACCTGCCGGGATTGGTGCGCCTGCCGCACGCCTCCTGTTTCGCCCCGACCTATATCGACTGGTTTATCCGCGGCATCCTGCCACTGCTCAAGAAGCTCGTATGACCTACACTGTACACTCCGTTGAAGATACCTGGCGCGTGGCAGCCGAGCTGGCTGCCACAGTAACACCCGGCACAGTCATTGCCCTGCACGGCGATCTCGGTGCAGGCAAGACCACCTTTATGCAAGGCCTGGGATACGCCCTGGGCGTGAAACGTCCCATCACCAGCCCGACCTTCACGCTCTCCGTCGAATACGCTACGCCGAATTTCAAGCTCGTCCACATGGACCTCTATCGCCTGACAGGACCGGACGATCTGCTGGCCATCGGCTTTGCCGAATACCTCGAGTCCGGTGCGATCGTCGCGGCCGAATGGCCGGAACGCGCCGGCGAATTGATTCCCGCTGCGGCGATTCACGTCACCTTCTCGCTCACCGATGAGGAAGAGACGCGCCTCATCACCATTGAGCGTCCATGACCGCGTCCCCCACAACTACCGCGCCGTTTCCCGACGCCGCCCTTGACGCTGCGCTCAAGAAGTGGTTCAACCTCGAACGCTTCCGCGCTGGCCAGCGCGAGGCGATCCGTGAATGCCTGAGCGGCAACGATGTCATGCTCATCATGCCCACAGGCATGGGTAAGTCGCTCTGCTTCCAGCTCCCGGCGCTCCTGTTACCGCATACGACGCTCGTGATCTCGCCGCTCATCGCGCTGATGAAGGATCAGGTGGATGCGCTGGAACGCCGTAACATCCCCGCCACGTTCCTGAACTCCTCCCTCTCCCAGGACGAGATGTCCGAACGTCTGGCCAAACTGCGCACCGGCGCATACAAGCTGGTCTACATCGCGCCGGAACGTTTCCGCAATGAACGCTTTAAATCCGTGTTGCAAGACACAAAGGTCTCGCTGCTCACCGTGGATGAAGCGCACTGCATCAGCCAGTGGGGACACGACTTCCGTCCGGACTACCTCAACATCAAGAATGTGCTGCACCTCTTTCCGGAAGCCCGACTCATGGCGGTTACGGCCACAGCCACCCCCGATGTGCGCGACGACATCACGGCGCAGCTCGGCATGGGACGCCCGCCGCGCAATCCGCCGACAATCCACGTCCACGGTTTTGCCCGCCACAATCTGCACCTTTCCGTGATTCGCGCACCCACGCATGACTTCAAGCTGCACCGCGTGCAGAAGCTGATCGAGGCGCACGGCAACGGCATCGTCTACGTGGCCACGCGCAAACAGGCGGAGCGCGTCCAGCAGAAACTGCTGACGCGCGCAAAAGGCATCAACGTCCTGCTCTACCACGGTGCGCTCTCCGACGAGGAACGCACGCGCGTCCAGGAGGCCTTTGTGGCTGCGCCGCACGCGGTCATCGTGGCCACCAACGCCTTCGGCATGGGCGTGGATCGCAGCGACCTGCGCTTCATCGCCCACTGGGATCTGCCGGGCTCGGTGGAGGCCTACTATCAGGAAGTGGGACGCGCCGGACGCGACGGACAGCCCGCTTGGTGTGAGTTGCTCTTCAATTACGCCGATGTGCGCACGCAGCAGTTCTTCATCGATTCCGCCAATCCGACCTATGAAGACGCCATCGCCCTGCTCAATGCGATCCGGCGCAAAACCGCGAATGAACCGCAGGTGCTGACGGGCGAAGAGTGGTCTGAACTCGCCGGCATCAAGAATGCGATGCAGGCACGTACGATCCTCGGCATCCTCGAACGCGCCGAACTGATTACGCGCACCGCCGTGCCAGGTCAACGTTCCCCGGCCATCGCCGCGATCCCGGATGCGGACACCACCGTGCTGCAGACGATCATGGAGGCGCGCGAAAAGAAAGAGGAGCGCGATAATCAGCGGCTCAAAGCCATGATCCGCTTTGTCGACTATCATGGTTGCCGCCACCGCTACATCCTCAGCTATTTCGGCGAGACCAGCGCCCTGACATGCGGCGGTTGCGACTTCTGCGGATCGAGCACGCAGCCGCAGCGTACCACGCCGCTTACGGAGGAGCAGTGGCTCGTGATCCAAAAACTACTCTCCTGCATCGGGCGTATGAAAGGTCAGTACGGCGCACGCCGCGTGATTCAAGTGGTGCGCGGCGAACAGGACCCAGCCTTGAACGAACGCGGACTGACAGAGCTGAGCACCTATGGGATCCTCGCCGACTTCCCGGAAAAACTCATTCAGGCGTTGATCGATATCTTGATCCAGGAGGCGGTCATCACCGTCTCCAACGACGACTACCGCATGCTCTCGCTCTCGGAGCGCGGCCTGCGCGTGGTCCATCGCAAAGAGCCCAACTTCACCTTCCCCTGGCCTGCCCTCACCGCACCGGTACAACGCAGAAAAAAGTGAAGATGAGGTGAGAACGTTTTAGTCTGGGAAACTCAAATAACTTTTCAGACTAACAAGACTTCCCCGACTAAAAAGATTGTCCAGACTATCCCGCCTCATGCACCACCTGCGCCTCAAAGACAAGGAAGGAGGCGCCTTCGCGCCACGCCTCAGGCGGCAATCCCGCCTTCAGCGAGAGATGCGTCAGCGTTTCCGCGAGATCCCAGCCCTGTTCCGGCGCAACCTGCGGCAGGAAGACCGCGACGCGGCCCTGCTTATTCAGCACCATGCCGTGCGTGCCGATCTGGATATCACGCCA
>CAZMLC010000008.1:52495-55808 GCA_964567125.1 uncultured Akkermansia sp. | reverse complement strand
CCTGATAGGCGGCCGCATTGCGCGCAACCACGATGCGCGCCAAGGGTGGCAGCGGTAGCGGCGCAAAGAGGTGCGTCACGCTGTTGCTGATCGAGACCCCGGCGAGATCGAGCGTCTCAGCCCCTGCATTGACAAACTCCATCCACGCATAGTCGTCATTCACAGTTCCCGGGATCTGCACCAATTCGTCCGCGCTCGGACTAGGCGGTGCATACATGAGCTTGGAGACGCGCAGCTTCGTGAAGTCGATCTGATACGGCGGACTGCCAGGCACCCAGTTGTCCCTGGTGTTCCACGCAGTGTTCGTTGCATCCAGGTCCAGCGACTCCAGACAATACCCAGTGTTTTTGGTCTCCGGATACCAGGCCGAGCTATAGGTGAAATTCAAAATCGCCGTCTTGTCGGGCGCATAGAGAATGATGTTTTCGCCGTTGCGCGCCAGATTGCCGGAAGTCCAGCCCGACAGAATCGGCCACGGACAGCGCGTGTACCGGTTGGTGAAGACCGCAGGCGCCTTGGCGACAATCACCCGTTCACCGGGCAACAGCGAGAAACTCGGCAGCGTGCAGGTGATGCCATAGAATGAGACACCGCCCAGCTCCATGGGCACGGTGTCGCGGTTGATCAGCTCCACAAAGGCGTAGGTATCCTCCTTGTAAGGCGCAGGCTCGTTCCCCGCAGGTGCCGGCGCCGCATACATGAGCCGCGCAATGCGCAATTTCGAATAGTCCGGCGGCGGAGGCGGTTCCATCTGAAGCGCATAGTCGAGCAGTGCGCTCCACTCGCCTGATGTGGTACTGCGCGCCTTGATCACCTGATTCGACTGCGCCTCGATGCGCGCAATATAAACATTCGTTGTCGTCGCGCTGCCAGTCAACTGCAAATCGAAATACAAATCAGTACTGACCGCATTGCATTGATGCAGCTCAACGGCCAACACGTTTTCACCCGTGCGCAGAGCAGCGGCAGGAAGCGTGACGTTGGTATAGGTCGTCTGCGCCGGCGGACCGATTGTACTTAAGGCGTAAGTCGAGGCGGTCACGCCGCCTGCCGGCATGTTGAGCCGCAACACCTCAACACCGTTCAGGTAGAGAATGACACCGTCGTCGTAAAGCATTTTTGCCGTCAACAGCGGCACCAGCAAGGTATCGTTTACCGTGAAGGTCTTCCGCAGGTACGTGGTTGTGATCTGCGTCGATGTACCCGCAAAATAACGGCGCGTCGTCGTAGATACCGTGTTGCCATTGCCGCCCGCAAAACCGAGAATCGCAGGTCCCTGCAGCCAGCTCGACGCATTGAACGCCAGATCAAACCACGCGGAACCGTTATTGCTTGACGGTGTGACGCCGTCGTCAAAGTAACGCCAAACCGCGCCGAGCGGAATCAGCGTCTCGCCCGATGTCTGCTGCGACACAAATACCGCCGCACGATTCGTCGTACCATCGTCGTTGCGCGGGTCGCTGCCATCCGTCGTGTAAAAGAAGGCATTGGTCGCAAAAAGATGGAGCGAAGCCCCGCTCGTGAAACAGGTGTTGGTCTCCAAGACGGCCGGCGCATTCACGCGCGGGAACCAGCCGATTTCGCGATACTGGCCCAGCAGGATCGCACCGCGCTGTGCAAAATAGGTGTTGGTGACAAAGGCGCAGGCGCTTTGCCACGTTTCACGCATCTTTCCGCGCCCCCAGCGCGCCGCTTCGCAAGTGACCGCATTGTCGATCATGCTCATGCGCCGCGCCCACCGCGTGCAGTTCGCCGTATACGACAATGCGCCGCGTGGATCAACCAGATGCTTCTGGATCTGATCGGCAAAATGCAGGCGATACGTCGCGTTTGAAACTAGCTGCTGATGCAACGTCGAGGGATTGAACTTAGCCACACCCTGAAAGTTTGTACCCAGCTTCAGCACGTTGCAGGTCACTGGGTAACTCCCGTTGGAACCGAGCGAATGTTCCGCATCGTGGCAGAGCCACTTAAAACCCTCGGGATTAACGCGGTTGATCAGCGCATACATGTTGTTGGGGACACCGCCCCATGCGGAAATCGGCGAATCCGGATCGCCCGTATAATGGAAAACCAGCATGCGCACAAACAGATTCGTCTCATCGAGATAGATCGGATAATCAGGATTGCGCGTACCATCTGGATTGCGGCCCAGCACGCGATAATAATTGGTGGCTGCTGAACCGCTATACCCCTGATTCATGGAAATATCCCACAACTGCGTAAAGCGATCAATGTTTCCATCCACAGCCTCGGTCGTGCGCGATGGCATCACGGTCTTTATCGTGTCCCAATCCTCGTCCGTTCCACCGAAATAACTGGCCGCGTATTTGGCTTCCCCGCGTTCCTGCGTCTCATAAAGCCCCCAGTACACACCGTTGATGTAGACGTGATAGAAACGGCTGCGCGTATACGGCTGCCCCATGGCGCCCTGTGTGTCGCGCGAAAAGACTTCGCGGATAAAGGTCTCCGAAGTGCTGTTTCCATAGGCCCACGAATAGTTCTGCGTGCACTTGAGATCGACCTTATCAAAGCGGTCGACACCTTCGTTCTCGAACAAGGGGAACTCCAGTTTGGAGGCGCCGTATTCGCTGCGGAAGAAGAGGCGGAAGGAGTGTTTCGGATTCGTAACCGTCCGGCTGGCAGCGCCGCGGATACGAAGGCCGGCATTGACCTGAAATTCGTAATTCGTGCCGCGCTTGGGATCAATCAGCTCAACCGAGACCGGTCGTTCCCACGCAACACCGTCGTTGTTGGGGTTGACGTAAATGCCGGTCTGCGCATCGACCAGGTTCTTCAGATCCGTTACCAGCGAGATCGTCGGGATTTCGTTGGTAAATCCGGTCCGAATGCGCGTCGGCTCCGCAGCCACGGAACTCTGTCGCATGCCGTATTCGAACACCTGACCGTTCACCGGATTCGTCGGCCAGGCAGCAGGTGCATGGGCCGGCTGCGTCAGGACATCCTCCAGGAAAAACCATGAGCGGGTCTCCACGCGGTCGAACACGGCATCTCTTTCAATGCTGAGCGCACGCAACGTCGTCGTCGCGACAATGCGGATGGGATTCGTATAGAGAAACCCAGTTGTTCCGGTTGGCGTGCTGCCATCAAGCGTATAGCGGATCACGCAGTTTGTCTTCTCAGCGTGCAGGGTCACATCGAAGGCGGACTGACGATATCCTCGCGGTTCGCTCATGACAATCGACGCTGTCGGCGGACCATAGCCCTTTTCCGTATTTGCCGATCCCGGCGTCGGCGTTTTAAAATAGAGCGGATGCAGATTGCCTTCGCGGTAGACAAGACGCGGAGCAAT
>CAZMLC010000008.1:49536-52395 GCA_964567125.1 uncultured Akkermansia sp. | reverse complement strand
ACATCCGTTGTCGCATAGGCGCCAAAGGCCCCCATATGCAGCACGGGGCAATTCGGATCGCCGAGCAGCATGAAATCTGCAGCATTGTAGGAAGCGGGATTCCCTCGCGCAACGCCCAGCTCGACCATGGCGCCGCCCGTCATCTCAAAGTAGATCAGGTCGAGCTTGTAGACGCCGGCAACAGGAAAATTAAAGGTGCCCAGCGTTGCGCCTGGACTCCGTCCGCCCGTCACTTCAATCTGAAAATTCTGATTGTGCCCGCTAATGTTTAAACGGAAGCCGTCATCGCTCATCACGGCAAACGTCCAAAGTCCGGGCGACGGCACATAGATGCCCCCCGAAGCCGTAAGCGCAAAATGATTTTTATCCTGATTCGGGGTCTGGGTGGGGAACTGAGTGTCCCCCGCGAAAATTCCGGACGGGGATGTGCCGGAACCATGAAAGTTGATGGTGCTGCACATGTTTCGCACCGGATAGGTGCGATCGGTTTTCCAATAGAGCGAGGGATTAGCCAGCATGAGCTGCACGTTTGCAAGAGAAGCAACACTCAGGATATTCGAACGGAACTCCACGTAATCGACCGTAAAGCCGCTCTGCGCCGAAGCAAACCCGACACCGCCGGTGGCCGCGATCCACGATGCCGTACCGCCTGCATCCGGCACGCGATAGCGTCCCACAGTCGTCGCATCCACCAACCCATATTCGCGCGTCCCCATGCCGTACGAAATGTCTTCCAGCTGCTCCGGAAAACCAGGATCGTAGGCCTGTTCAATCGTCACGCCGTCAGGACGGACCAGCGCAAGGTATTCGCCACTTTTGGAGAGACTGAAACTCGCGTGCAGCTCGTTTGCGACCTGATTCGTCACGCCGTCCGCATAGACGATCAGATAGCCGTTTGAGGCAATCGCTGTTCCGTCCGGAAACCGCCAAGTCGTCAGGACACTGCTCTTGTCCGTCAGATACCAGCCCGAGAGATCAACCGCTGCAGCGCCATCATTGTAGAGTTCAACCCAATCAACAAAATTCGTTCCTGCTGATGTCAATCCGCTTCCGTTGTCCGCGCAGAATTCATTGATCCGGACGCCGCTCCAGAGGAGCGTCGTGAATCCGCAGACTCCCAGAAAGCAGAGCAGCTTATTCATGGACAGCCTCAATCCTTAATTTCGTGAAGGTAACGCCCTTCTGCTCCGGCAGCATCAACGCGAGCAACTGCTCCTTGCTGACCAGCTGTAGCGGTTCCTTAAACGCTTCGCCAGAAACGCGGTAGGTCACGCCGTTTTCCGCGACAGGAAGGACCACGGACGCGCTGTCGCGCGCAAAGATGCGGGCCTCGTAAAGTCCCGGCCCCTGCTTGACCAGCGTATAGGCGGCCTGCCCCTGTACCGCAGCCGCCACGACATCGGGAGCCGTGGCATAGAACCCGTACGCAGCCAAGGTGCGTCCTGCCATATTCCGCGGCACGTCGCCCAGATTAACACTCACCTGCACGGCGCCGTAACGGGCACGGATGACGCCATCGTCCGCACGATCGCGCACATCAACGCCTTTGCGCTGGAAGAGCGGCGTACGGTCATGTTCAAAGGCCGTCAGCGGCGCACCTACGTAATGCACACCCAAAGTCTTTTGCAGACTATCCAGCCAGCGCACCCAGGCGAGGATCTTCGGGTCCGCCAGCGCGGAACTTGCGCAGCGGAAACTCAGGGAATACCCCAGCCCAAGCGACCAGGCCAGCACGCGGTCGTTCGTAACAAACTGACCTAAATCGTGATGGATGAAAATCACCTTGTCGTGCGCCATCAGCTGGGCCATGGGGAAGATCGACCACGTGTCCGGCGCCACGCGCGTCTTGAAGAGCGTCACCCACGGCGGTGTGTGGTCGGTCGGCACAATATCCCAGGTGATGCCGGCAAATAACGTCTGGTAGTTCATGATGCGGTCCCAGCCGCTCTCCGTGCCGAGCGGCACCACGCGACTGTCCTCATCGTTCATGGCGAGCATGCCTTCCGTATAGGCGTAATAGGTCGGCGAAGCCGGATTGGTATCGTAGAGCCAGCGCCGCGCGCCGCACTGGTCCTGGAAGAGCAAATCCACCGGATAGTCCTGCGTGAACTGACGCCGCACCTCGCGGTTGATCGTCTGGACATCCGGATGCCACAGCGTTGTGGTCCAGCCGTCGTTGACGCTGTATTTTTCGTAGTGCGGCTTGCCATCCAGCCCTTTCAGGAGCGGAGCCTCCCCGCAACGCGCAAACGTCGGTCCGCGCGGATGGTCGCACCACCACGTCGGATTCGTATAGGGTGAAATCAGATGTCCGAGCGCCTTGGCCTTCTGAAAGACCGCCTTGAACTCCGCCTCGGTACCATGTTTAGGATTCGGCGGCAGATGATCGGGATACTCTTTGTCAAAACCGCCCTTCAGGTAATCCGCAAAGTGAATCAGCGACGGCACCGGCAGGTGTTCCATGAATTTGAACTTTTCGCTGGCAGGTCCGCCCAGATAGATCAGGCACGCCTTCTTGAAGGTCTCCAATTTTTCCGCAGGCACTTTTTCGGACAAGCTACGCGTCAACCCGTTGTCGCGCACATAGCGGGCCAGTTCCTCCTCGACCGTACGCCCCACCACCATGCGCACACACGGCAACGTCATGCGTTCCGCGCTGCGCACATAGACGTTGAAGGAGCGTTCGCAGTATCCGCCCTGTTCATCCGCACCGCACTGCAACGCTCCAGGCACAAAACAAAACGCCGCATTCGTCGCGGCATCCCACGGTGAACGTGCAAGGCGCGGCTGGACCCGGTAGAGGCTCACCGAACCTGCGCGCGCATCGAGGTGCTGGAAGTCCGCGAAGCTCGGCGGATA
>CAZMLC010000008.1:6822-49436 GCA_964567125.1 uncultured Akkermansia sp. | reverse complement strand
CGTCGTATTGCTGCGGATCAAGGTGCTGATTGTATCGCGCACCAGATTCTTGGCCAGCTCGCAATCGTCCACCCCGACCCCGGCACCAATGCGCCACACCGCGCCGGTGCCCCCCAGAGTCGAAGCCGCGAAGTAGGCGCCGTTCGGCGATTCAACGAGGATGCGCTGCGCCTGTGTGCGTCGCGTCGCGCGATTTACCTTGTGCCGCCCCAAATCCGCAATCGTCTTGGCCGACAACCAGCTCCGCCCCAGATCCGTCACCTGCAACTCAACCTCAGGCGCAGCCAGGTCATGCATCTCCAGCGGACCGCCCATGAGCTGCTCATAATTGCGCGGCCCCATGGAGACATCCTCCCAGCGTGCCGGCGCATCCGCGGGCTGACGCAGAAAGAAGCGCTGATTAAAGGCCGTACCCACGGAGCGGTTGCCGTCGTGCGGGAAAATAAACCGCACCACATTGTCGGGCGCAAAGCGCAGACGTCCCGGCAGATCGAATTGCAGCAACGGGCTCTTGCCCGGTTGCACGGTCGCCAGCCACTCCACGCCGTCCCCGCAGCTCCGCGCAATAATCTCCGCGGTCAACTCCGGCGCGCGATAGGTCAGCACCAAACCACCCTCAGGTGCCTCACGCCAGGAGAACTGGTAGATCTGGTTCGTCGCATGGAACTGCGCAGCCGAAAGTTCGCTTTTATCGGCAAACGCCGCGCACCACAGTCCGCAGCGATCCGAGTGCCACAGCCCATTTGTTGTACCGCGCTGCGTCACCGCGAGAATCGCGCCGTTTTCCTCGCTCAGCAGCAGACTGCCGGTTGAAAAAGAAAGCTGCGGTGCAGCCAATCCAAGCGTTGCACATCCCGCGACACAGACCATCCAGAAAAATTTTCCGCCCGCCATAAAAGCACCCCTCTTCACGCGTCCTGTACAGGCGTGTGCAACACGCTAACCCTTACTTGCGTCCCAGCAGACGCATCATTTCACCGCCGCGATTGGTGGTGATCGAATCCACCCCCATCGCGGCCAGGGCCTGGGCCCGTTCAGGCTTATCGATCGTCCAGACATGGACGCTCAGCCCAGCGGCCTTCAGCGTGTTCACATACTCAGCCGTCAGGAATTCTCCGGAGATGTCGACCCCATCCGCCAAGCATTTTCTCGCCTGCGCAATCAAGGTCTCGGCCGAAGGCGTCAGCACGCCCTCCTTGTCTTTCTTCACGCTGGCAAGATAGTACGCCGTATACTCTGGCATCGCCTTTTTCAACGCGGTCACCACCGGTGCCTTGAAGGTGATGAACACCACCCGCTGGGGCGACACGTTCGGCAGGGAGGCGAAGAGCGTCTTCAGATAGGGCACGATTTCCGGCCCGCACTTGACCTCGACATAAATCTGCCGGCCCTCCGCGGCGAGAGTCAGCAGATCGCGCAGCAGCGGAATCCGCTCGCCGGTAAACGCCGCATTTTTACGCGCGCCCACATCAAACTGATTGAGCTGCGCATAGGTCAGCGACGACACCGTCTGCGTGGCAGCCGGAACAAAACGCTTGAGCGTCGCATCATGGAAGCAGAAGATCTGCTCGTCGCGGCTCAGGTAGACATCGCACTCGATGCCATCCACATGCCGCTCGGCCGCCAGCCGAAAGGCCGCCATCGTGTTTTCCGGCGCATCGCACGATTCACCGCGATGCGCGATAATCTTGGGCGCAGCCACGCCCTGCATGATGCTCGTCATGAGTACACCCGCCACCATCCAATGCTTCATGAGCTCCTCAGATTTTCTTGATATAGTCCAAACAGGCTTTCGCGCTCTCGTACGCTTTAGCCGGATTGCTCTCGTGTTCAATGATATAGCAGGTCGTCCCGCCGATCTTCTCGCACAGCGTCAGCGCGCGCTTGAAGTCCACGGTACCCTGACCAAAGACCGCGCCATCCGCTCCGCCATACTCCTTCAGGTGGACCGTCAGCGAACGTCCGGGATACCGTTCGATCATCTTGAACGGATCGCCGCCGCCACCGAGGCAGTTGCCCAGATCGATCTGATGGATAAAGGATTTCGGCGTGTTGTCAAAGAGCAGTTCCCATGCGGTGAGCGCACCATCGACCTTGCGGAAGTCGCCGCCATGCGCGTGATACCCGATGTAGAATCCCTCCTTCTGAACCGTCTCGCTGATCGTGGAGAGCTGTTCCGCAGTTTTGAGGCAGGCCTCCTTGGTCGCCAAGACCTTGGGATCGATCCAGGGGATGATGATGTACTTGCAGCCGATCGTCGCATGGAAATCCATGGTTTTCTTGAGCGTATCCGGTTGCACCAGATTGAATCCCGTGTGCGTCCCGAAGACCTTCAATCCGCAACCATCCAAAATTTTGCGCAATTCCGCGGGCTTTTCACCAAAAGGCCCATACCCCGCAAATTCCACGCCAGGGAAGCCGATCTCAGCGGCTTTTTGCAACATAGCCGTGAAATCGATCTTCGCCTTTTCGCGGAACGAATAGAGCTGTATGCCCACGGGAATGCTCCGACTCCCGACACCAGCCTGCACGATTTTCGGACAGGCCAATACAGCCGCACACATGCTACCCGCTTTTAAAAATTGACGACGACGCATCATAGCAATCCCCCCTCTTTAGCAATTTGATTCAAACATGTCTCAATAAAGTAGCATCTTTCAAAGCACGTTACCACCCAAAAAATCAGGTCGGATGCGCACACGATCCCCCGCGCTTACCTATATTTTGACTTGTGATTTCACCCACGACATGGTTTACTTACTGCACTCTTTATGTATTCTCATATACACAACGAAAAGGACAACTTATGATGATACCTACCCTTTGGTTGTTAGCGGGCTTTGTCCTGATTTTAATTGAAGTCATGATCCCGACCCTGATCTTCGTTTTTTTTGGACTCTCCGCCCTGATTGTAGCCGCCATCACGTGGTTGTTTCCCTTGTCTCAATCCTGGCAGTGGATCCTCTTCTCACTGTTTTCGATCGTCTCCCTCTTCGGGCTGCGCAACCTCTTTAAACAGATTTTCTCGGGGCATTCCGAAGTCACAAGCAACATGGACGATGACTTTACAGGCCGTAAAGGCATTGTGATCGAGCCCATTACGCCCTGCCGTCCGGGCCGCGTGGAGGTCTCCGGCTCCTCCTGGCTCGCAGAGTCCACGGCAACGCTCACGCCTGGAACCTACGTCTGCGTCATTGGCAAAAAAAATCTCACGCTGCTCGTCGAAGCAACGGGCGCCTCATCTGATCTCACTCAACCAACCACCAATTAAGGAGACATTATCATGGGCACAACGATCTCAATCGTTTTCGCATTCGTCGTCTGTTATACGATTCTCAAATGCGTCCGCATTGTTCCGCAAAAACAAGCCTACATCGTCGAGCGCCTCGGCAAGTACTCCTGCACGCTCGATGCCGGCCTGCACATCCTCACACCGATCATTGATCGCGTCTCCTATATCCACTCGCTGAAGGAACAGGCCATCGATGTGCCGCCACAGCAGTGTATTACGCGCGACAACATCACGGTCGAAGTGGACGGCATCCTCTACCTTCAGGTCATCGACCCCGCCAAAGCCTCCTACGGCATCGGCAATTATCTTTTTGCCACCACGCAGCTGGCACAGACCACCATGCGCAGTGAAATGGGCAAGCTCGAACTGGATAAAAGCTTCGAGGAACGCACCCTGGTCAACGGTGCAATCGTTGAGGCGGTCGACAAGGCCTCTGACCCCTGGGGCGTCAAGGTGACCCGTTACGAAATCAAGAACATCACGCCGCCGCAAACGATCCGCGACGCCATGGAAAAACAGATGCGCGCGGAACGTGAAAAGCGCGCCCTGATCGCCGAGTCCGAAGGTGACCGTCAGGCCAAGATCAACCGCGCCGAGGGCGATAAGCAGGAAGCGATTGCAAAATCCGAAGGTGAAAAGATGAAGCGCATCAACGAGGCAGAAGGTCGCGCCCGCGAAATCCTGCTCGTGGCCGAGGCGCAAGCCAACGGTATTTCGCGCGTCGCGGAGGCCATCAGCGGCCAAGGCGGCATGGCTGCGGTCAACACCCAGCTGGCGCAGCAATATCTGGCTGAATTCGGCAAGCTGGCAAAGACCAACAACACCATGATCCTCCCGACCGACTTGTCGAATGTTGCGGGCATCCTGAAGACCGCGACAACGATCATTCAAGAGGTTAAATAATCGCACCGTTCCTCAATCTTCCCGAAGAGGTCCTCTTCCGTGGGCTGAAGATTTTCTTTCTCGCCTGCTTCAGCCTCACGGCCTTGGTTATTTTGTGCGCACCGGGCGCAAAAAAAACGCGCACAGCGTCGCTGGCTTTGCGCCTGGCGACGGTGCTGCTCTTTGTCGCGGTTTTTTTCTACCAGGCCTCCTGGCAACTGGGCGGTCATGCGAACCGCCAGTTCGTGCAGTTCCTGCGACGCTACAACAAACGTCCCAACGCCGCTGAACTTCAGGTGCAGCGCGCCCCGATCCTCGACCGCAACGGCTTGATTCTCGCCGCGCCCGTCCCCGGCAATGTCTGGGGCCGCCGCTATCCGCTGGGCGAAGCCGCTGTCCATCCGCTCGGCTATTTCCACCCAAGCAGCGGGCTCACCGCGGTCGAACGCGTGGCCGACCCCCTGCTCAGCGGCTACGCCCGTGAAAATACCCTTCTGCGCGCCAAGGAAATCTTCTCCGGACGCGCGGAAGAGGGAAGTGCCATCACGCTGACCCTGGATAGCCGTCTGCAGAAACAGGCCTATGACTTGCTCGCAGGACGCAAAGGCGCCGTGATCATTCTGATTCCCCATACCGGCGACCTTCTGGCGCTGGTCAGCGCGCCGGGCTTTAATCCGAACGCCCCGATCGATGCCATGTCCGATACGGAGAACCTTCCCGCCTTTAACCGCGCGGTTTCGGGCCGTTACCCTCCGGGCTCGACCTTTAAGATCCTCACCGCCGGACTTGCGCTCACCAAAGGGATCCGGCCCCGTCTGCCCTGTCCTGCTCACGGCTACTATGTCAACGCCAGCACGCCCGCCATCCGCGACAGCGAATACTACTCCTTTGCGCGCCGCGGACAGGAGTGGCCCGGCTGGGGCACACTCGATATGAAGGAGGCTATGGCCCATTCCTCCAATGTCTACTTCGCGCAACTGGGTACGCGCTGCGACGTAGCGGATTTCAACGATCTGATGGTCCGCGCACGCATCAATGAATCGCTCACCTATTTCTCGATACAGGGCGCAGCACTGCAAACTGCGAAAGGCAATGTGCCAACCGTGAAAAAGAAAGCCCAGCTCGCCCACCTGGCGATCGGTCAGGGCGACCTGCTCGTCACGCCGCTGCATGTGGCAGCCCTCACGGCTGCCATCGCCGCGGACGGCATCCTCATGCAGCCGCGCTTGCTCAAAAACGCATCGCCCGTGCAGCTCTGTGAACTCTTCCCCAACGATGTCGCCAGCGAAGTCAGGGAACAGATGCGCGCCGTGGTGGTCAGCGGCACGGGCCGCGCGGCCAATATCCCCGGCTTGACCCTCTGCGGTAAAACCGGAACCGCGCAAGTCAACAGCGCTGAAGATCACGCCTGGTTCACCTGCTTCGCGCCTGCGAAAAAACCCGCCATCGTCATCACCGTGCTGATTGAGAACGGCGGGTTCGGCGCTGCGGCCGCACTGCCCGTAGCCAAGGAGCTGATGCGCGCCGCGGATCAACTCGGCTACGTACGGGGAGGAGCCTCCCGATGAGCAAGAAAAACGCCAAGAGCACCTCCGCGTCGCGCAAAACCGGATTCCTGTCGCCGCTTCTCTCCGCGGCGCTTATCTACTTTTTTTCCGCGATCTCCGTGATCGCGGCCTGCCTCACCGTCACCGGCGTCTGGGCGAATGATTTCTCCGCCATGCCCTGGGACCAGATGATCCCGTTCGGCATCTACCTGATCGGCTTTCCCATCATCCTGATCTGGCTCAAGATCGTGGGCTGGCGCGGCGATGCCTCCATCATCGGCGCGATCATGATGCTCAGCGGCATGGGCCTCGTGATCCAGTTGCGCATGGGCAGTTTCGCACGCGGTCTGGAAGCTCCGCTCGCCCTCCTGCCCCTGCCCATGGGATTAGCGGCATTCCTGCTGGCCGCCACGCTGACCAGCAAAGGGCGCGGCGCCTGGACGCGTGTCCTCTGCTGGGTGCTCTATCTCACGGCGCTCGGCGCCATGGCGGCCATGCTCGTGCTCGGCCAGCGCTACCGCGGCGGCTTCTACCTGCCGGGCAATATCAACCCCTCTGAAATCGTCAAGCCCCTGCTCGTCTTCTTCCTGGCCGCCTATCTGAGCCGACGCAAAAACGAGTTTTCAGAAACCACGTCTAGCGGCACTCCGATGCCGCCGATCTCGACGCTGCTCGGACTCACCATCCTCTGGAGCATCCCCATGCTCTTCACCGTGCTGCTGCACGACCTCGGCCTGGCAGGCCTGCTCAGCGCCATCCTGATGGTCATGCTCTTCGCGGTCTCCACGCGCACAGGATACCTTGCCATCGGACTCGTCATCGTGCTGGCCGGCTGCTTCGGTATGCAGCTCATCTCCGCGAACGCGCAGAGCCGTTTTGACATCTGGCTGAATCCCTTTTCCGATGCGACCGGCAAGGGCTGGCAGACGCTGCAAGCGCTCTCCGCCATGTATTCGGGTGGATTGTGGGGTTCCGGACTCGGCGCCGGATTGCCCAACACCGTGCCGATCGTCAGCTCGGACTTTGTCTACGCGGCGGTCGCGGAGGAGATGGGGCTCGTCGGCTGTGCGCTGCTGCTCATCGTCTATCTCATCCTCTTTTCGCGCGGCTTCCGCGCCTCAGCCGCAGCCCGGACGCCTTACGAACGCCTCCTCTGCATCGGCCTCACCGCCTCGCTGGCGGTCCAGACCCTCTTCAACATCGGCGGCGTAACAAAGGCCTTACCCATGACCGGCATCACCCTGCCCTTTGTCAGCCACGGCGGCAGCAGCCTCATCACCTCATTCTTCATCGCCGGCCTCATCTGCGGGCTCTCGGATTCAGAGAAATAGTGATCAGTGGTTAGTGGTCAGTGATCTCTGGGAATACTGTGCTGGATGCTATTTCCAGCATTCCCAGTACTCCCAGTCTTCCTAGCACCTACTCGCCGAAAATATAGACCAGCGGCAGGCGTTCGCGCAGGGGCAGGGTCGGCTGCAGTGCGGTTGAGAGCTTCAGTGTCTTCGGTGCAAAGACGAAGAGCACCTGCACCTTCTTGGTGTCTTCATCGCCCAGTTTATTGACGAGCGTGGGCAATTCCTCCCAGGTATTAAACGGATAAATTTTCGGTGTCAGCTTGGGATCCAGACCTGCGACACTCCAATCCTCTTCGACAAAGACCAGCTCTTTTTTCAGCGCACCCTCGGGCGTTTCGCTCAGATGGATCTCAAAGGGCTGGGGCGAGCGGCCTTCGCGTTCGCGCCACTTGTCCTGCGGCAGGAAGGCGCGCGGATAAAGGCCCGTCTCGCTGCGTCCATTGATCTTGAGGCCATTGCCATCCAGCATGAAGAAGAGTTCCGCAATGCCACGCACCGCCTCGATCGTCATGCTGCGGTCAAAATCCAGCGTCACGAAGAGTTCATGTCCCTCGCCGGAGCGCGTCTTCATCCAGGCCAGCGCCTCTTTGAGCGGAGCCACGCAGAGGAGCTGCTTCGTTGCCAGCGCGCTGCACGTCGCTATGGCCACCTGATTGCTCATGCTGATCTGCACCGCGAGCGGCATGACGCGCGGCTGGTCATTGAGAAGCATAGGCTTGAAGCGGAACTCGAGCAGCGTGCCGTAAGGAACCGCGCCGGAACAGAAGCTTCGTCCATACGCGGCACCCTGCGAAATCTGCGCGGAGATATCGAAGATCGTGCCGTTCATGTTGTAGAGCGAGACAATGGAACTCGGCATCTGGGAATCGGCATGGCAGGTTTTCTGCGTCCACGTTCCGCCGGTGAAGATAAAGGCGTTGGGATCGATCAGCGGGTGCTCAGGATCGGAATCCGTGATGAGCGTATTCAACGCCTGGAACGGTGCCGCCGGACCGGCATCGACGCGCCGATACTCGATGGCGACAAACTCGCCCTGCGGCCAGAAGTAGAAGGGTTCGCCGTGCAGGGAGATGCCGCGCTTGAGGCCCAGCGACTCCATGGCGTAGACCACGTCGCTCGGCTTGGCCAGGCTGACTGCGATCGATTCGTAGGCGCGATCGCTGATGGCCGCGATCAGCAGGAATTCGATCACCGTGTTGGCGCGATGCCCAACAGCTTCGGCGATCACGCGGACTTCCCGTTTTTTGCAATCCGCCACAACGCCGGGCCAGACCTGATACGCGGAGGCGCGCAGCTTCTGCTGTTCCTGCTGCCACTGCTGGACGCGGTTCGTATTGACGAGCACCCAACCATCGGCGTTCGGGCCCGTGAAATCCTTTGCACACAGCGCAAGGAATGGTATACAAAGCAGAAAACCAGCAAGCGCGCGTATCTTCATATTACCTCTTATTCGCAAACGCGGCAGCCGCCGCTTTAAAGCCTTCGGCGGAACGCGGAATCACGGAATCCTCCACGCTGAAGCTCAGGCGGAAGTAACCGGGGAAACCGAAGCCGCTACCCGGCACAGCAAGCACGTTGTATTTGACCAATTCCTGCACAAAGCCATGGTCATCGCCACGCGGAGCCTGCGGGAAGAAGTAGAACGCGCCCTGCGGCATAGTGAAGGCGATGCCGGCATCGGTGAGCACCTGCGCCATGGCTTTGCGCCGACGGTCGTAGATCGCGAGATCCACGCCCTCGTTGAGCAGCGTCATGGCCAGCTGCTGCCCCAGAATCGGCGCATTGACAAAGCCCAGCGTGCGGTTGGTCATCGTGACCGCGTTGATCAGCAGCGCGCCATCCGGCATCTCCGGAGAAATCGCAATGTAACCAATCCGTTCCCCTGCGAGCGACAAACTCTTGGAGAAAGAACCGATCACCACGGTAAAGGGTGACAACGGCAAGACCGGCGGCACGCATACGCCATCGTAGGCGAGAAAGCGGTACGGTTCATCGCTGACCAGGAAGAGCGGACGCTGACGCGTCGCATTCACGCGGTTGACCAGCGCACCGAGCTGATCGAGTGTCGCCTGACTGTAAACAACCCCGGTCGGATTGTTCGGCGAATTGATGATCAACACGCGCGTCTTCTCCGTAATCGCGGCTTCGAGTGCAGCCAGGTCCGGCTGGAAGCTAGGTGTCAAGGAGGGCACAGCCTTCAAGACGCCGCCGAAATGGCCGCAATAGGCGCCGTATTCAACGAAATAGGGCGCGGGACAGACGATTTCATCGCCCGGTTCCAGAACCGCGCGGAAAAAGGAGGTCAGACCGCCGGCTGCGCCGCAGGTCACGACCACATGGGCCGCCTTGACCGCCGCGCCTTGCTGACGCGTCAGCATCTCGGCCAGCGCTTCGCGAAAAGCAGGAAGTCCCGCATTCGGACAGTACCCCAACCCCATGGGTTTCACCGCGTTCTCCGTGATGCGCAGCAATGCTTCACGCGCCTTGGCCGGGGGCGGAATGTCGGGATTGCCCAAACTGAAATCGTAAACCTTATCCGCGCCGAAGGCCTTCTTGAGTTCCAGCCCCTTTTCAAACATGCGGCGAATCCACGAGGCGCCTTCCATCTGCTTCTGAATCGACTGCGCAATCACTTGCATACCTTGTTCCCTCTTCTCATTTCTCAATTCGGTTTTGTCGCGGCCTTAGGCATCGCGTTCTTGCCGTGCAAACGCGCACAAACCGAGTTTTTCGTCTTTAAAATGCGTGCTCCGCGCGTGATTTTGCACAGGCTGATGTGCAGCTCCTGCGCGATCTTACGCTGCGTAAATCCATCCGCCAGCATCTGCAACAATTCCCAGCGCTTGGTCAGATCGTAGAGTTCCGTATTGGTCAGGATCTCCTCCAGAAAATGCTTCATCTCCTGCTGCGAAGAGAGCGTCAGCATTTTTGCAGCAATGTCGTCGAGCACATGCTGATCGATTTTATGTTTAATCGGCATCGGTGAGTTCCTTACTTAGATGGACCGCGCTTGGTCGCCGCACGAAACTCGGCTAAACGCGCGTTGATCAGCTGCGCATTCAGCGGATTCCGGCAAAGTCCTGCACAGGTCTCTACATCGACAAAAAAGACGCCGGCTTGCTGCAGCACATCCTGCATCTGTTTGGCGGAGGTCGCCCGTTCGAGCGCTTTGGGTAAGGCCAGCATCAGTTTGCTGGCGTTGGCGTTATTCTCGACCTTCACGCGTCCGTCGCGCGAAAAAAAGAGGACGCAGCCCTTGCTCAGCGCCTGCTCGTAATTTTCCCGGGCGCCATCGATTTTCGTCCGCAAGGCCTCGTACTGCTGTTTCACATCCACAGCTTTCGCATCGCTGCCGGCATCAGCATCGGCAATGATTTCGAAATCGCCGTCCTCATCGAGGAATTTCCCCTGGGTGCGATGCACCCCGATCAAGGCGGCCCATTCCGGGGATTCCAGCACGGCAAAGCGGTTCACATAGATTCCATTGCCGCGCCGCGAAACGGTATACGGCGCCTGAATGTAACGGCCGTCGAAAAAAACAAAACCGTTGGACTGCGCCTTGCCTTCCGTGACGCCTAGGGCTGTGATGGCTTCGCTCGTCACCTCTGCGCGCACATGCACAGCGCACATCACGGACAGAATGAACCACTGGATACGTTTCATCACAGCGACCCCTTGACGTCTCGCTTCATGCTTTACGTTAAAAAAAACCCCGCTTTGCCGTATTGCAGGATCCCTGAAACCTCGTAAATGAGGTGGGTGCTCTAGTCGGTGGCCTCAGGTCCCTACGCTGGGCAGGTTTCCCTCATACGCCGCGTTCAAACTCCCGAAACAAATTGAAGGTCAGAGAAATGCTGCTTATCCGCGAACAAAGCAGGGTCCACTTCGTTTTACTCACCGGAGCATGGATCACGCGCTCCGGATTCCCGTCAAAATTCAAAGAGACTATAGCAAATATCAAAAGGCAGGTCAAACCACTCGTGACCGGAATCGACGTTATTTGATGGCGGACGCAACACCTTTGCCGGACAGGATATGTGCATGCATTATTCAGGGAACATCGCTTGACTCTGAGGTTCTTAAACAGATAGAATAAATCATTATGAAAAATATACTTTTCGCAGTGATCTGCGTGGCATACGCTGCACACGCAAAGACGGTGTATGTGTCGCCTTCGGGGAGCGACACGGATTCGGGAAGCTGGTGGAGACCTTTTGCGACGCTGGAACGCGCGCAGCAGGAAGCGGCCGGGGAACCGCTTCTGGTGCTGATTAAAAGCGGGATCTATCATCTGTCCCAGCCGATTGAGCTGACCCGCAGCAATGTGACCTATCGTGCGCACAGCTCCGGGTTGCCTGTTTTCACGGGCGGTCAGCGCATCCGCGAATGGCAGGTGCGTCCGGATGGCGTCTGGGAGACTCACCTGGACAAAGTCGAGGCGCAGCAGTGGAATTTTTCACAGCTCTGGGTCAATGGCACGCGGCGCTACCGTCCGCGCCTGCCGAAAACCAGCTACTTCCACTCGATTGACAACGTGGGAAAGACCGCGCACGGTATCGCGGGATTTTCAACGACAAACGCTCTCGCAACCACCTGGAGCAATCTCTTTGATGCCGAGGTGCACACGCTGCACGTCTGGTCCGCATCGCGTTACCGCGTCGGTGCGATTGAAGCCTGCGGTACCACCAACATTGTGCGCTTCTCGCATCCGCACAACAATGCGTCGTACTGGGCGGATTTCAAGAAACGGCGCTTCTGGATCGAAAACGTCAAAGAGGCCTTTACCGAGCCTGGCGAATGGTATCTGGAACGCAAGAGCGGCACCCTGTTCTACCGTCCGCTGCCCGGTGAAACGCCGCGCAATAGCGTCGTCGAAGTTCCGCGTCTGGAACAGCTGCTCATCGTGAAAGCCAGAAACGTCACCCTCGAAGGTCTGATTTTCCAGCAGTCGAACTGGGTCTTACCGATTCAGGGCAATTTCTGTCCGCAGGCGGAGATGAATATTCCCGTCGCAGTTGAGATCGTTCGGTCACAGCAGGTCACCTTCGATCGCTGCGTCTTCCGCCAGCTCGGCGGCTACGCGCTCGGCTTCGGCCCCGGCGCGCACAGCAACACGGTCTCCTCCTGCGTCATGACCGACCTCGGCGCAGGTGGTGTCAAAATCGGGCCGCCCTATATCGGCTATGTGAATGCACAGGCGGCACGCAACCCAACCGGATCCGAGATGGCGCAGGAGTTCCAGAAAAACACCTCGGCAATCACCATCCGCGACTCCGTGGTCCGCGGTGGCGGACGCATCCATCCGGCCGCGCACGGCATCTGGGTCGGGCTCTCCTCCTACAACACGGTTGTGAACAACGAGATCAGCGACCTCTTTTACACCTCGGTCTCGCTAGGCTGGGTCTGGGGATACCAGGAACCCTCCAAGGCGCACCACAACGAGGTCGCCTTCAATCACATGCACCACATCGGTCAGGGCGTCCTCTCCGACATGGGCGGCGTCTACACGCTCGGTATTTCGCCCGGCACGCGCGTTCACGACAATCATATCCACGATGTTCAGGCCTATGATTATGGCGGCTGGGGTCTCTATACGGACGAGGGTTCCTCCGGCATCCACATGTTCAACAACCTCGTTTACCGCGTCAAGACAGGCGGATTCCATCAGCATTACGGCCAGACGAATCTGGTTGAAAACAATATCTTCGCCTTTTCCCAGCTGCAGCAGCTGCAGCGCACGCGCAACGAAAATCACATCTCGTTCACCTTCCGTAAGAACATCGTCTACTGGGACAACGACAGCCCCCTGTTCGGTTCCAACTGGCAAGGCGCGAAGCGCGGCCTGACCAACAATGTACCCACGGAGCACTTCCTGCTCGACCATAACCTCTACTGGCACACTTCAGGCAAACAGGATATTTTCCCAGGCAAGAAGACCTTGGCGCAGTGGCAGAGCGAGACGGGACAGGATGAAGGTTCCCGCGTTGTTGATCCGCTCTTCGTCAATGCCGCAGCCGGTGATTTCACCTTCCAGCCGCTCTCGCCGGTGCAGACGATCGGCTTCCAACCCTTCGATGTGATCACGACCACAGGCCCACGCGATCGCGACCGCCTGCCGTTGCGACGCATTCCACCGGTTCCGGTCATGCATGAGGTCACCCGATAAGCCATGACTACGCAATGGGATCAGCGCTGTTTTTGTTTCCTTACGACGCTGTTTCTCAGCGCCTTTGTTGTCGTACTTTACGCGCAATCCGCAGAAACGCCGCCACGGCCCGTGCTGCGGTTCGCCTACTTCATTCCTACGGATCGGACAGAGGCGCCGCACGCCCGTGAACGGCTGACGCGCATCATGCAGCACATTCAGGATTTCTATCGGATTGGCATGCAACAACAAGGCTACGGCCCCTGCACCTTTCCGCTCGATACCGCGCCGGATGGCCTGCTTGCGCTGCACATCGTCAAAGGGCGTTTTCCCGCAGCAACGTATGGACGCAACGATGCGGCCCGTGTGCGCAAGGAGGTCAAGGAGGCGCTGCTGCGCGAACAACTCGCCATCGATGGCGAGACCATCGTGATCTTCCAGCGTCTGCTCGACTGGGAGGCCGGCAAAGCGATCGAAGTCGGCCCCTTTGTCGGCGGCGGTGATCCCGCTGGCGGCACCGCATATGTCTACGACGACGAACGTCTCGACACCCAGCTCCTGATCTCGACTGCCCCCGGCGGATATTACGGTAAACCCTGTTCGCTCGGACAGTTCAACACGCACTACATCGGCGGCACTGCGCACGAACTGGGGCACGCCCTCGGCCTGCCACACGACTGCGAAACGCCGGCAGAGCGCAAACGCCGCGGTGCCTCGCTCATGGGCGGCGGCAATCATCAGTACGGCAAAGAGCTACGCAACGAAGGACGCGGCGCCTTTCTGAGCGCAGCCTCGGCACTGCCGCTGTCGCGCCATCCGCTCTTCACCGGCACGCGCACCAAAGGCGAGACAATCACCGCATCGCTCACAGCCTTGCGCGCAACAGCAACGCCGACAGGATTTGTGCTGAACGGTACTGTGGTCTGCACGCAACCCCTGATCGGATGCACGCTCTTTAACGATCCGGAATTTCCCGCCAGTGATTACGACGCCATCGGCTGGGTGGGACGCTGCTCGTCAAACCAGTTCAGCGTGGCCGTCCAGACGCTCAAGCCCGGACGGAACGAGGCGCGCCTGCGGATCTACAGTCCATCCGGCCGTTATGCGCAGCAGATTTTCGCCTACACGGTCTCGCCGCAGAACGTCGCGGAGCTCGCGGCCTTTAACGATGCGGTGTTCCAGCAGCAGGCCTATCAGGCCTTTCGCGCCAAGGACCGCGCGCGCCTGCAGCAGCTGGCCAACACCGCCGCGCTTTCTGACGCACTGCGCGCGAAGATCACTACCCTCTGCGCGCTGCACGCGGAAGCGCCCGTCGCGCCACCAGCAGCTTCGGCTACGACCGCGGACCTCAGCGACCTTCCCTTTCAATCCGCCTCCGTAGGCTGGGGCAAACCGCTGCGCAATCAGGTCTATCAGGAACAGGGCGCAACGCCCCTGCTCGAAGTCGGCACCGCAACCTATGAAAAAGGACTTTACGCACATGCGCCCGCCTGTCACACCTACGCGCTCGATGGCACGTGGCAACAGCTCTCCGGATTGTACGGGCTTCAGAATGGACATGATGGTTCCGTAATTTTTGTAATCCGTGTCGATGGACAGGAGCGATTCCGGTCGGATCAGATCAAGGATCATACGCCGCACCCCTTCACTGTGGACATCCGCGGTGCACGTCGCCTGGAGCTGATTGTCGAAGATGGCGGAAACGGCACACACAGCGACTGGGGCGTGTGGCTCAATCCGCGAATTGAACGTCCAACAGCGAGGTCATTATGAACGGTAAGATCGTGTTATTCCTCTGCGCGCTCAGCACGTCTGTATGGAGTCAGACGCAGCGTCCCAACATCCTCTTTGTGATGTCGGACGATCACGCTGCGCAGGCGATCAGCGCCTATGATAACCGGCTCATCCAGACGCCGAACCTGGATCGCCTCGCACACGAAGGCATGAAATTCACGCGCGTCTTCGCCGCCAATGCCATTTGCACCCCGAGCCGGGCCACGATTCTGACAGGACAGTACAGCCACATCAACGGCGTTCCGGTCTTCAATGCGCTCGATCCGGCTACGCGCACGGTGGCGCATCGCTTGCACGACGCGGGGTATTACACCTCCATGATCGGCAAGTGGCATCTGGGCTCAGATCCGCAGGGCTTTGACCACTGGGAGATCTTCCCGGGACAGGGCGTCTATTACGATCCCGTGCTCTATACGCGGGAAGGATCGAAGAAATACACGGGCGGCTATGCCACCGAGGTGGTCACGCAGCTAGCCATTCAGGAACTGCGGTCACGTCCGCAGGAAAAACCTTTTTTCATGATGGTGCACCACAAGGCGCCGCACCGTCCGTGGCAGCCCTTGCCGCGCCTCGCTAAAAAGTGGCAGCAGAAAGTCATTCCCGAACCGGAGACGCTCTTTGACACCTACGCCACGCGCGGCGATGCAATCCGCAAACAGAAGCAGAGCATTGCCCGCGACCTGAAGTTCGAGGATGTCAAGGCTGTTCCGCCGACCAACCTGGTCGGGCAGGCCTTGACGCGCTGGTATTATCAGCGCTACATGCAGGACTACCTCGCCTGCATTGAAAGCATTGACGACAGCATGGGCGCTCTCCTCGCTGAACTGGAGGCGCAGAAGATCCTCGACAACACCCTCGTGATCTATACCAGCGACCAGGGGTTCTTCCTCGGGGAGCATGGACTTTACGACAAACGCTTCATGTACGAAGAGTGCCTGCGCATGCCCTTCCTCGTGCGCTGGGGCAAGCAGATCAAGGCCGGTAGCGTTCAGGATGCGATCTGCGTAAACTGCGATTTCGCGCCGACCTTCCTTGATCTTGCCGGAGTTCCGACGCCAACCGAGATGCAGGGCGTCAGCATGAAGCCGCTCTTCTCAGGAACAGCGCCGGCTTCCTGGCGCACCAGCATGTACTATCGCTACTATCACGATCCGGGCGACCACAATACCGCGCGCCACTATGGCGTGCGCACCGCCACGCATAAGCTGATCTACTTTGATGGTCTCAAGCAGTGGGAGTGCTACGACTTAAGCCGCGATCCGCACGAGCTGAACAACATCTATGCGGACCCCGCGGCACAGACGTGCGTCGCGGCGTTAAAGGCTGAGCTGCACCGCCTGCAAGTGGAACTCAAGGACACCGAGAATCGCTACGCGGACCGGTCCACCTGGCCCAAGGAATCCTCCTACCGCAAAGCACCCGCACAACGAAAGGTCACGCCATGAACCGCTCGCTTCGTACAAGCCTCCTGCTGATCTGCACCCTGCACGTTTCCGTGGCAGCCCTCGCTGCTGCCACAGCAGAAGCGCCACGCAAGCGTCCTAACATCCTCTTCGTTTTCGCGGACGACTGGGGCCGTTACGCGCACTGTCAGACTGCGTTCAAGGAGGGGCCCTCGATCAACGAGGTTTTGCGCACCCCGACCATCGATGCGATTGCGTCGCAGGGCGTCATGTTCCGCAACGCCTTTGTGACCGCGCCCAGCTGTACGCCGTGTCGTAGCTCCGTGCTTTCGGGGCGCTACTTCTTCCAAACGGAAAAAGGCACGCACCTCTACGGCGAATGGGATCCGGCAATCCCCTCCTATCCGCTGCTGCTGCGCGACAGTGGTTACCACATCGGTAAATCGTACAAAGTGTGGGGACCAGGCTACCCCAATGATGCGCCGTACGGCAAGCAGGAATACGCTTACGAAAAAGCAGGACGTGCTTACAACCGCTTCTCGCAGAATGCCACGCGCTTTGTGCGCGAAGGCAAGACCGTCGAGCAAGCCAAGGCGATTCTCTACACAGAGGTGCGCGAAAACTTCCGCGCCTTTCTGAAAGCACGCCCGAAAGAGGCGCCCCTCTGCTACTGGTTCGGTCCGACGCACACGCACCGCCTGTATGAAAAAGGCTCGGGCAAAGCGCTGTGGAACATTGACCCGGATTCCCTCAAGGGCAAGTTGCCGGGGTTCCTACCGGATGTCCCTGAAATCCGCGAAGACTTCGCCGACTACATGGGTGAAATCCAGGCTCTGGATGCAGGCATTGCGATTCTTGAGGAGGAGCTCAAGGCCATCGGCGAATGGGAAAACACGGTGGTCGTGCTCAGCGGCGACCACGGTATTCCCGGCATTCCGCGCGGCAAATGCAACCTCTACGACTGCGGCGTCGCGGTGTCGTTGATCGTCAAAGGCCCGCAGATCAAACCGGACCGCATCGTGGACGACTACGTCAACCTCATGGAGATTGCGCCAACTTTCTTGGAGATCGGCGGCGTGGCGAAACCGAAAGGCATGACTGCGACCAGTTTTCTCCCGCTTCTGCGCGCCGACAAAGCAGGTCAGGTGGATCCGCAGCGGACGTGGGTCATCACCGGCCGCGAGCGTCACTTCCCGACGGCGCGTGCAGGCAACCTGCCCTATCCGCAGCGTGCGCTCAGAACCAAGGAGTTCCTCTATATCCGCAACTTCGCGCCGGAGCGTTCGCCGATGGGAGCACAGAAGTTTACTGGACGCAGCGACCTGCCGAGCCTGGCGGTGCTGGAGACCAACACCGGCGCCGCGTTTCCGGATGTCGACGCCAGCCCGACCAAGGCGTGGCTGCTCCATCAATTCGATAATCCCCTGTGGCAGCAGCAGTATGGGCTGGCCTTCGGGCTGCGTCCCACGGAGGAGCTGTACGATCTGCGCCACGATCCGCAACAGATGCGCAACGTGGCCGGCGATCCCGCCTACCGCGCGAAATGCAAGGAACTCTGGGCGTTCCTCGAAACGGAATTGCGTCGACAGCAGGATCCGCGCATCCTTGACAATGGTGCGACCTTTGAAAGTCCCGACTATCTGGTCATCCGCGAAAAGAAATTCTAAACAAAAAAAACGCGGACCACCCGACGGGGTCCGCGTTTTTTATCGCTACAGCGTGAAGTTCGGAAGCAGGCCTCAGGGCTGCCACTGAATGAGCATCGCGCCCCAGGTCAGGCCAGCGCCGAAACCGACGATCACGATATAGTCGCCCGCCTGAAAGCGGTTTTCATTGGCCATCTGGCCGAGCGCCAGCGGAATGGTGGCAGCCGAGGTGTTCGCCACATCCGCAATATTGATGTAGAAGCGGTCCATTGGAATGCCCAATCGCTTTGCGGCGGACTCAATAATGCGAATATTGGCCTGATGCGGCACCACCCAGCGGATATCGTGCAAACCAATGCCCTGCTTCACAACCAGCTGGCGGATCACCTCTTCAATCGTCGTAGTCGCGAAGGCGAAAACCTTGCGGCCATTCATCTGCAGAAAGGTATTACTGTGTGTCTTTTCGCGCGGCAGACGATACCCGCCTTCCGCGAAGAGCACATTGGCGCCCGAACCGTCCGCGCGCAGAATGCATTCGCCGAGCCCGCCTGCGCGCTCTTCAGCCTTCAGCACCACAGCGCCCGCGCCATCGCCGAAGAGCACGCAGGTATTGCGGTCCGACCAATCCACGGTGCGCGTCATCACATCCGCGCCGATTACCACCGCAGGACGGCCATCGCGCGCCATCATGCTGCGCGCGACATCCATGGCGTAAACAAAACCCGTGCAGGCCGCGAGCACATCAAAGGCAGCGGCATTCACCGCACCGATCGCGGACTGGACCAGACAGGCGCAGGAGGGGAACACATGATAGTCCGGCGTGCTGGTCGCAACGACAACCAGTCCGATGTCTTCAGGCTTTACGCCAGACTTTTCCAACGCATTCCGAGCCGCACTTATGGCGAGCGTTGCCGTACTTTCATGCGGGCCAACAACATGACGCGCCCGGATCCCCGTATGGGACACAATCCACTCGTCGGTTGTGTCCACCTTCTGGGATAACTCCTCATTCGTCATCCGATGAGCAGGCAGCCCAATTCCGAACCCGGCAATATGCACATTCATGAAACTCTCCTTACAGAAAAATTTGACAGCCACACATTATATAGATTATGAATCAAAATTCAAGATGACACTTTCACATATTTTGTTCAACTGCCAAACCATGAATCGCGCGCTCCGGAAACAGGTATCATGCTGTCTGCACGCTGTTTCTCATTCCGTCCTTGCAGCCCGCATTTTGATAGACATGTCCTCCATGACAAAAAAGTAATCCACTTTCCGAACGAAACAGCATTGACTTATTCGCGATTTCATCGAATAATAGAAACGCTTTGTAATAGAGACCGTTCATAATACTAGAATGGTATTCTACGGCAAGGAGGATATGCAGCTTTAGTCCTGAAGTATGAATTGGCTGTACCTGGGGAGGCGCGGTGCAATACACCAAAAACAGGCTGGCTGCATTTGAGTTATCATCATGAAATTCGAAAAAACTTCGCCCAATGAACCAGGGAGACCCGTCACGGTCGGCTCCACCATTTTCGGGGGAAAAGAGCTGGTCCTGATTGCAGGCCCCTGCACAGTTGAAAACCGAACCCAAATGCTCGAGACTGCTTTGGCAATGAAGGAAGCAGGCGCGACGATGCTGCGCGGCGGTGCGTATAAGCCGCGTACATCGCCCTATGCTTTCCAAGGTCTTTGCGAAGCCGGACTTGAAATTTTGGCCGAGGTGCGCGCGGCAACAGGCTTGCCTGTTGTCACGGAAGTTCTGGAATCGAGTCAGCTCGAAAAGGTCGCAGCCGTAGCTGACGTTCTGCAAATTGGCTCGCGCAACATGCACAACTCGGTTTTGCTCCGAGCCGCAGGCGCGACGCAGAAGCCCGTGCTGATCAAGCGCGGCATGAGCGCGACACTGAGTGAATTCCTGTTAGCCGCGGAGTATGTGCTCTCCACAGGTAATGAAAAGGTGATCCTTTGCGAACGCGGGATCCGTACCTTCGAGACCGCAACGCGCTTTACGCTTGACCTGCAAGCCGTGCCATGGATCAAACAGCGGTCATGGATACCCGTGATCGTGGATCCCAGCCATGCCGCAGGTGACAGCGCCTTGGTTCCAGCCATGTCGTATGCGGCGATCGCCTGCGGCGCGGATGGCGTCATGATCGAAGCGCATGTGCATCCTGACCAGGCCCTCTGCGACGGCGCGCAGAGCGAGACCCCTGAAAGCGTCTTTGCCATGGTCAAACAATTGAAAGCAATTGCCGAAGCGTCGGGACGCACGTTCTCGACTGCGCATAATTAAAGGACTGCCAGGCCTATGCGAACACTACACCTTTTTGCGCTTGCCAGCATCGTCTGCGGAGGAACGCTGCAAGCGACTCAAAAATACGTATCACCGGAATATCTGGCCGCTTCGCCGGATCAAAAGCTGGTCTACGTAACAACCGCGACCCAGCCCTCACTGCTCGTTTACAGCGTCGAGGGCAACCACGTGACCAATCAGTGGAAGCTAAAAGCCGCGCCTACCGGCTTGGCTGTTGCCTCCAATGGTATGATCTACGTGACGGCCGGGGGCGCAGAAGGGTGGCTGTTTAAGCTGAAACCGAATGGCAAACTTGATGATCGTGTGCGGGTCGGCCATACACCGCTCTCCCCGGTTATCAGCGCCGATGGCAAGACCATCTATGTCCTCAACCGCTTCGACAACACGGTCTCCTTTGTCAATGCGGACCGCATGAAAGTGACGACCACGATTCGCGTGACCCGCGAACCCTTTGCCGCAGCGCTCGGTGCTGGCGGAAAGTTGCTCTTTGTGGCCAACCACCTGCCCTGCAGCAAAGCGACCGACGACGTTGTCGCCGCAGCGGTCAACGTGATTGACGTCACGACGCAGAAGGCGGTCAAGAATGTCATCCTGCCCAACGGCAGTACGGGTGTCCGCGGTTGCGGGGCCTCTCCGGATGGCAAGTACATCTACGTCACGCACACCTTTGGACGCTACCAGTTGCCGACCACGCAGCTGGAACGCGGCTGGATGAACACGGCCGGCCTGAGCGTCTTCAACGGCGAAACCGGCGACTATATCAACACGGCGCTGCTCGACGATGTTGATCTCGGTGCAGCCAATCCGTGGGGCGTCACGACGTCCACCGACAACAAATGGATTTTAATTGCGCATGCCGGAACGCGCGAAGTCAGCGTCATCGACCGCGACGCACTGCACCTCCGTCTGGACAAGGCCGCTAAAAACGAAAAGGTCACGGAAGTCACCAAGAGCGCGACCGACGTGCCCAACGATCTCTCCTTCCTGGTGACGATCCGCCGCCGGATCAAAGTCGATGCGGACGGTCCCCGCGGCGTTCTGGCCCTGCCGGGCCGCCTCCTCGCCGCCTGTTATTTTGCCGACAAGCTGGCTAGCATCAATCTGAACGAGCCGCAGCTCAAGAGCACCCTGCTCGATCTGGGCAATCCGGTCGACCTCACCAAGGACCGCGCACGGCGCGGTGAAATGCTCTTCAATGACGGCAGCATGTGCTTCCAGCAGTGGCAGAGTTGCGCAAGCTGCCATCCCGATGCCCGCTCAGACGCCCTGAACTGGGATCTCCTGAACGACGGCATTGGCAATCCTAAACAATCCAAGAGCATGCTCTATACCCACCTGACTCCGCCGACCATGATCACCGGTATCCGTCCGGATCTGCAGGCCTGCGTACGCAAGGGAATGACGCATATCCAATTCGTTGTCCGTCCGGAGGAGGATGCACTCTGCGTCGACGAATATCTGATGTCCCTTAAGCCAGTCCCCAGCCCATATCTGGATGACGGCAGTCTGACCCGTGCGGCACGTCGCGGCAAGAAACTCTTCGAAAAGGCCGGCTGCATTGAGTGTCATCCCATCGACGGGAAAGGTCCGAATAATGACAGTTTGTACACGGACATGAAGCGCCATGAGCTGCTCGGAGTCGGCAACGAGGAGAAGACGGAATTCGACACGCCCACGCTCGTCGAAATCTGGCGTACAGCCCCCTATCTCTACGATGGACGCGCATTGACGATGGAAGAGGTTCTCACCACCGCGAACCCCAAAGACATCCACGGCGCAACCTCGGAACTCAAGCCCGAAGAGATCAAGGACTTGGCCGAGTATATCCTGTCGCTTTAACCGCGTCTACAACACCTGATTTAAAGGCTATTCACCATGCAGAAAACCATCATCAATGGCGGTGTAACCCGTCAGTATCAGTACGGTACCTTCGATTACAAAACCGGCATCCCACCGCTCACGGAGGGCGTCGCCTTTTCGCTCGCGGGCTGGGGCTGCAAGCCGCAGTTGATACAGGCGGGTATCGGCGCCAAGGGTACGTCCACGCCGCAGCTCTGGCTGTGCGAGGATACGCCTACATTCGCCCCCGTCTATCAGCGCATGGTCGTCACAGGAGCAACGCCAAAGCTGATTACGCGCAACGGGGCCACGGCCGGCGTGCTTTACGAGGACGCCTATGCGCAGTACTGCCTTTTGACAGGGATCCTGCCTGCCGACCTCGCGGCGACGCGCGCGGATCAGACCACCTCGGTCTTCGAAGAGATCGAGCAGATTCTCAGCACAGTCGGCATGACGTTTGACCACGTGGCACGCACCTGGCTCTACATGGATAAAATCCTGGAATGGTACGATCCCTTTAACCGCGCGCGCGATGACTTTTTCCAGTCGCGTGACATCTACAACAAGTTGGTTCCCGCCAGCACGGGCATTGGGTCCGCCAACCTGTTCGGCGCGGCTATCGCCGCCAACGCGATTGCGGTCAAACCGAAAGGCCGCAGCCTCTCGGTCCAGATGGTCGACTCGCCCTTGCAGTGTTCCGCGCTCCACTATCGCAGCTCGTTCAGCCGCGCCGTTGAAATCGCGACGCCCGATTATCGCACCCTGATGATTTCAGGAACCGCCAGCATTGAACAAGGCGGCGCAACCGCCTATGTGGATGATGTTGAAAAGCAGATCGGTCTGACCATGGATGTGGTTGAAGCGATCCTTGTTTCGCGCGACATGACATGGGCCGACACAACGCGTGCCGTCATGTATCTCAAGCACCCCGAGTACCTCTCGGTCTGGCAGCGCTATCTGCAGAACCACGGTTTGCAGAATATGCCGCTCGTGACTGTTCATGCCGATGTCTGCCGCGATGACCTTCTGGTGGAACTTGAGCTGGATGCTGTAAAGAAAGTCTAAATGACCCCTGAGAGGCCTCAACCAATGCTGCGTTTTCTGGATCTAGGCAGTGCTGTTTATCTCTGTCTCTTCCTCGCGGCCGCCTCGGTTTGTGCGGCGTTTATGGGAGACAAGGTTTCCAGTCGCCTCATGAGCCACCCGGCGGCGATCACCGCGGTGCTTCTGCTCATGCACGGCCTGCTCTTTTCGGGGATCCGCGCCTGCAAGCGTAAACGGATTGACTCTGCATTGCTGCATCTGGGCGCAGCCTGTATCCTCGCAGGATGGGTCATCGGTCAGTTCGCGATTCGCCGGGCAACGCCGGAACATCCCGTCAAAGGCTCAATGGCCCTGGTCGACGGCGACATCTCCGACCGGCTCTATGCAGGGGCTACGCTGACCGAAGAGGTCGGCCGCGTCCCCTTCTCCGTCCGCTTGCTGCGCTTCTCCGTGGAACGCTACGGCGATGCCGAGCAAGCCAACATGATGCCCATCCGCGAATATTGCAGCCGCGTGGAAATCCGCGAACCAGGCAAGGCGCCACGCGTGCAGGAAATCCGCGTCAACCAGCCCGCCTATGTCGCCGGCTTTCATATCTACCAGATGAGCTGGGGCGAGACCAAGGACTACGATGGCCGTCCTGTCACCTACACGGTCTTGACGTTCATCCGCGACCCTGGACTGCCGTTCGTGTATGCCGGCTATGGCATACTCATGCTCGGCGTTATCCTGTTTATGCTGCGGCTCTTCCGCCGCGAACGACCGATACCGCAAACCGTATAACCCATGGACATTAAAACCACACCGCAAGGTCTTTTGATCTATCTCACGATGACCGCCTTTCTGTTGGCGGCCAGTCTGCTGCGTACAAAGCAGAAAGCGCTCGGACATGGTTTTTGGTTTGCCGGATTTGTGGCGGCGACAGCGTCGCTGATCTACCGCGGATTGCACACCGGGCATCCGCCCATGCAGAACCTCTTTGAGTTCTTTCTCTGCATGGCGGCCATGCTGTGGCCGCTTTCGAAGCTGAGCCGTTGGCAATCGGGCGCAAACACCGATTTTCAAGATGCCTTGCTGGGTTTGCTGATCCTCTTCCCGGCAGGATTTGTCTTCAGTGAAGAGCCGCGCCGCCTCCCGCCGGCTTTGCAGAGTCCGCTCTTTATTCCGCACGTCGGCAGTTACGTCGCAGGGTACATCATGCTGGCGCGTGCCGCCTTGATGGCGCTGCCGCTCTTCTCGCGAGCCTGCGCAACAGACCGCGAGCTTTTGGCGCGCGCGGACCGCGGATCGCGCCAAACCGCGGCCATCGGGTTCATGCTGGTCACCTCCGGCCTCCTGCTCGGCGCCGTATGGGGAAAGATCTGCTGGAGCAATTACTGGCAATGGGATCCGAAGGAGATGTGGTCCTTGGCGACCTGGCTGGTCTATGCCGCCTATTTCCACTATCGCCTGAAAAACGGCACGCGAGCACCGCGCGTACTGGCCGCGCTCCTCATGCTCGGGCTGCTCTTTATCGTCCTGACGCTCACCTGGATTAACCTCTCACGGCTCTTTCCCGGCGTTCATAACTACGCCTCGTGAGTTTTTTCGAGGAGTCTCGATGATTCTCTCACGCCTCGCCGCTTTTACGACTATCCCCTTGCTCTACGCGCTGGGAACGACGGCGCTCGCCGGCTGGATTTCCGGCAATCATCTCCACCATTATCTGCTGGCCGCGCTGACCTTTCTCTTCATCCGCTGGTATGCATTTTTCAAAACCCGCAGGATCGCGACCTATGCCTTCACCTTCGATCCGGATGAACCCCGTGCAACCCCCTTTTTTCAGGCGCTGCACGGCCTGCTTCAGGCCGCACTGAAAAACCAGCGCCCATTCCGCATCCGTCTCCATCATTTCCGTTCCGCATCATCCCGCTATACGCCGACGCTGGAGATGGTCCAGAATGATCTGGCGATGACTTACTGCGTTGAGCGCAAAGCACGTCTGGATTATCCCGGCATCTGGATCGCGGAACATCCGCTACCGCTGCCCCTTCCCGCACAGCAGGCCGTGACCTTGCGGATCACCCCGACGCGCGACCAGCGTGTTCGCGTCGCGCCGGAGACGCATCATTTCTCCTATACACCGGCGACTGTCCTCCCGCTGATCGTCGCAACGGCCAGCGCCTGTTTTCTCGATAGCGACCTCCTGCTTGCGATCACGCTGGGGGCGCTGCTGGCCAGCCTGCTGAAAGCGTGAAAACCTGTTTGAATTGATGCTGGCGTTCGTGGTATACTCCTTAGCAATGTTTGGTTTCTGATTTTAGGATGACACGGAAGGATTTCACCAATGAATCTCTCACGACGCGCATTCACCCACGCTGTAACCGCAACGTTCGCAGCGCAACCTTTTCTCGCTATGGCCAATTCAACCGCGCCCATTAAATTGGGGATCTGTGCAAATCTGGATCGCGCAGAAAAACTCAAAGCTGCGGGCTTTGACTGCATCGAATGCGGCGTCAGCGGACTGCTGAAACCCGATGTCGACGATGCTAAATTCGCAACGGATCTGGCGAAAATAATCACCAGCGCCCTGCCGATTCAATCGTGCAACGGCTTCATTCCGGCCAAGTTCAAATTGACCGGCCCGACTGTCGATCACGATGCGGCGCTCGCCTATGCGGAAATCGCCTGCCAGCGCGCAGACAAGGCCAACATCCCCTTTATCGTCCTCGGCAGCGGCAAGGCGCGCCAGGTCCCCGAGGGATTCGCGGCGGCAGAGGCAAAAAAACAGTTCATCTCCTTTTGCCAAGCGCTCGGCAAGCGGATTGCCAACTGCCGCGTCACCATCGTCCTGGAACCGCTCAACACAAGCGAAACCAATTTGCTCAACTCCGTCGCGGAAGGTATTGAGTATGTCGATGCGATCAACCATCCGCGCATCCAGTTGCTCGCTGACTTCTATCACATGATGAAAGAGAATGAGTCGGCCGACTCCATCCGCAAAGCCGGAAACCGTATCCGCCATTGCCACATCGCGGAGTTGCAGGGTCGCAAAGCCCCTGGCACAGCGGATGAGGATCTCTCCGCGTTCTTTAAAGCCCTGCGCGACATTCACTATACAGGCGGTGTCTCCTGCGAATGTTCGTGGCCCAAGGAAAACGTGGAAGCGTCCTGGAAAAAAGCCTTGGCCACCATGAAGAAGCAGATGGGTTAATCCCGTTTTACGCCTCACCCCGTCTGTACACGCGAAGACCGCGCAGACGGGTTTCATTGTTTTGGAGCACGTGCATGAATAAACTGACTGGGTTGTGCGTTCTTGTGTTGATCACGGTATGTGCAGGGAATGTCGCGGGACTTGAACTGCCCAGCAAAGGCATCGAGGTTCTGCCCCCTGCACCGCTGACAACGCTCAAGCCGAAGAGCGAGAACAAATACGGAACGATCGTGCGCTACGCACCGACAAACGGACTCTACCGCGATGTTGTTCAGGTCGCCGTCACCGCGCTTCCCGCCAATGGCTGGGATCTCCAATTCCAATTTGAAACAGCCGTTCCGATCGAGAAAAATGATGTCCTCCTCATGCGCTTTTTTGCGCGTACCGTTGCCACGCCCAATGAACGCGGCAACGGTCGCGTCCGGGCGATCTTCGAAGAACGCAAAGCGCCGCACACCAAGTCGCTGAATCACGAATTCGAACTCACACGCGAATGGCAGGAATATTATGTCCCCTTTATAGCTGAAGCGCGCTATGCCGCCGGAACCGCCAGCGCGGGATTCCATCTCGGCCTTGATCTTCAGACCGTCGAGTTCGCGGATTTTCACGTCCTCTCCTTCGGCAAGACCGTGACCGTCAACCAGCTGCCGCGCATGCGCATCACCTACCCCGGCATGGAACCGGATGCGCAATGGCGCAAGGATGCGCTGCAACGCATCGAGACTCTGCGCAAAAAAGAGCTCGTGGTGCACGTGGTCGACGCCCAGGGGAAACCCGTTTCGAATGCGACGATCATTGTCCGGCAGACGCGGCAGGCCTTCGGCTGGGGCGCGGCGGTCACCGCAGCCAATATCCTGCGCAAGGACAGCGCAGGTGAGCGCTATCGCGAGATCATCAGCAACTGCTTTTCGCGCGTTGTTTTTGAAAACGACCTGAAGTGGTCAAGCTGGGAAAACCGCCAGCGGCAACAGATGGTTCTCGACGCGGCGAACTGGCTCGCGTTCAACAAAATCGAGGTGCGCGGGCACTGCCTCGTCTGGCCCTCCTGGCGCAACACGCCGAAAGAACTGAAAACACTGGCCGCATCACCGGCAGCCTTGCGCGCACGCATCCACACGCACATCACCAACGAAGTCCAGGCCCTGCGTGGCCTGGTTGTAGACTGGGATGTTGTCAACGAGCCCTACGACAACACCGACCTGCTCAAATTGCTCGGCACCGATGAAATGGTCACCTGGTTTAAATTGGCGCATCGCCAGGACCCTCAGGTGAACCTCTACCTGAACGACTACGCGATCCTCTCCGCCGGCGGGCTCGACACCGCGCATCAGGCGCACTTCGAGAAGACCCTGCGCATGCTGATCGATAAGGGCGCGCCGATTCATGGACTCGGCATGCAATCCCATTTCGGCAGCACCCCCACACCGCCAGAACGGATCCTCGCCATTCTCGACCGTTTCGCCAAGCTCGGCCTGAAGATCACCATTACGGAACATGACATCGACACGCTCGACGAGCAGTTCCAGGCTGAATTTACGCGCGATTTCCTGATCGCGGTCTACAGCCATCCCGCCGTGGTTGCTGTGCTCACCTGGGGTTTCTGGGAAGAGGCGCATTGGCGTCCGAACGCAGCCTACTACCGCTCCGACTGGAGCCTCCGCCCAGCAGGCGAAGTCTGGTTGGAATGGGTCACGCGCAAATGGAAGACGCGGGAGAAGGGCAGAACACGCACGGACGGAACCTTTACTGTACGCGGTTTTGAGGGCGATTATGAGATCATCGTCCAGACGCCGCGCCACGCCCTCAAACAGTACCTCCGCCTCGTCAAACCCGAACGCCTCCGTATCCAACTGGACTAATCGCTATGCACGGTGCAATACGCCAGCGCTCATCTCTCCGTATGCTGTGTCTTGTCGGGCTCAGCCTGATCGCCGGCGTCGTACACGCCGAAGAAGTGCTCGAATTTACAGTCACCTACAGCGGCATCAACATCGGCACCATGAAGCTGTGGCACAGCCAAGCGGCGGATGGTACACTCACGCGCAGCCTCCACCTGAAGAGTTCGCACTGGCTCGCGACCATGGGCGCAAATATTGATGACCACATCCGCAGCGAAACAGAAAAATCACCCCAAGGCCCCTGCATCACGGTAACCAAGGATGTCAAAGAGAATCGCTTCCAGCGCAAGGAGTCCTTTACCTTCTGGCCCGAGGCTGGCATCTGCATCCGGACGAACCGCCATGAGAAGGCGCTTGAGCGCATTGATATTCCGAAGGATGCTCACGATATGTTTGCGCTCTTTCTCGATCTTGGCAAGACGCTGCAGTACAGGAAAGACCCTTTACAGCAGGATCTGACGCTCATTGCCGACGGGAAGATCTATCCGTTGCGCGTCGAGACAAAAGCCCCGGAACGGATCCGCACCGAAGCCGGAAAAATGCAGGCCATCGAAGTGAATCTCAGCTCGCCATCCACCAAACTCTTTGCGAAAGCCGTGCCCAAACGAGCCTATTTTGCCGTCCACCTGCCCCTCCTGCTCGCCGCGGAAATCAAAACGTCCTTCGGCACCATCCATGCCTCGCTCACGTCGTGGAAGGTCAATGGCGTTGAACGTACGTGGAGCTGTACGGACGCACGTTAATCGCGCAGCAGGCGGGGATTTCCCAAGACCGCGTAGTTGCCGCTCCCGGTATGTTTACCCTTTGACCGCACGCGCAACTGCACGTTGGTCACGCCGCTCAGCGGCACATCGAGCAGCACGGCATTGGTACTGCCTGCGACATCGACCTGTTTGAGCAGCGTCCCATTGCCGAAAACAGAAAAGGTCACCGCACCCTCGGCGCCTAAATCAACATGCAAGCCGACCAGCGTCTGAAAATGCTGGAACAAATCGCACGGCAGCGCGTAACTCAGCTGCGACGCTGTCCCCACGCCAATGCCCTCAACCGCCACGCGCCGTCCTTCATGCTGCAAGGCCAGTGCCACCTTTCCCTTGCCCGCCTGCATGTGCCCGTTGATCAACGGATATCCCCAATACGGCTTGGAAAAAAAGGTGCGCTGCGGAAAGTAGAGCTGCGGTGCCTCGAGTGGAAACAGCGCGGTCAGCGCAACGCTGGAATCCTTTTGACGCGCGACGTTTCCATGTCCCAGACTCTGCGTTGAAAATAGCATATCCGCAACCAGGCGCGCGCCATACTCCGCAGCGCGCTTTTGCAGCTCCGCAACCGTCGCCAAGTCCTTGCGGTACCACGCCTCGATCATCGGCACGAGCTGCTGCCGCGCGAACACGGTGCCGTGCTGAATGTGCCAGAGCAGCGTAAAGGCGATGGCATCGTCGGTATCGCCCAGCTGCACGGGCTGATAACGACCGATCTCGGGCGTGAAGGTCGCTCCCTCAAGCGGACTGTGCAGCAGCATCCCCTCTTCGGCCGCAGGCGGCGGCAAATACTGCTGGAAAAGCGTGAACATGTTATCCTCCACCGTCACGTGAGCCGGGCAACTCCAATCCTCGATCACGTGCGCCAGTACGCCGGAATAGCGCGCGGCCTCGCGCACATTGCCGCTGCGCCACGCCGCCGTGATGCGCCCGACAAGATGGCGCACAATCGCATAGTTCTCCTGGGGATCGCCCGGCAGGTGGAACGTGACGACATAACGCTCAGCCGAGCGCCACGGCAAGCTACAGTACTGCGCCGCATCCGTGCTGGTGTAGACGGTATCCGGATAGACACAGTAGGTGCGCGCAAAGGCGTCCGCCTCCGATCCCCATTGCTCCTGATACGCGGCCGGCAGCACGCTCACGGCCACACGCGATATGGAGCCGTGCGGCGCCCCCCATCCCATACAGAGCCCTGCATGGCAAAGAATAACGCTGATGATTCCCATACATTTCATCGTTCGCTCCTCCCCCGACGGTTTTTAATCACCGTAACATGTTCGACACACTCCAATCAAGCGCGAAACAGCGGTTTTCCCGTTTTGCCGCTTGACAGAGCCCTGTTGTTTCCGCTATAGTTTGCGGCTCTTCCTGCGGTGTGTCTAAGGATACATTCCCCGCTGCGGGTCCACCACCTCTGACTGAGGCCTGGTTACGCTTGACTTTTGCGGGGTTTTTGTCTATTATTCACGCGGAAAGTTAACAGAAAAAGAAACAAGCGGAACAAGGACCGCCAAGCACTATGAGTCAGATCGATAAATCAACCGTTCGCAAGCAATTTCAACGTCACGACCGTGACACCGGTTCCAGTGAGGTCCAGATCGCGACGCTCACGAAGGAAATCGAATACCTCACCGAGCATCTCAAGATCAACAAGAAGGATCATCATTCCCGTTACGGCCTGATCCGCAAGGTCAACAACCGCCGTAGCCTTCTTGAGTATCTGAAGCGTACAGACGCACCTGCGTACACGAAGCTGGTCAAAGATCTTGGCCTGCGTCGCTAAGCGCATCGCATGAAAAAAGCCTGACATGTGCGTCAGGCTTTTTTTCACATGACCCTCCTTTTCTTGCGGACTCTTTTACCCGTGTGGGTAGTCATCCCTGACAGAAGCTTTCCGGTCCTTGTCCGTCAGAAAGGTAAGACAGATGAAAGATACAACCTGCGTTTCCGTCGAAATCGGCGGATTACCGATGGTTTTTGAGACCGGACTCCTCGCACGCCAAGCAGCAGGCGCAACTGTTGTGCGCGTTGGCGACACCATGGTCTTCTCCGCAGTCACCAACACCGACAAGCCGCGTGAAGGCATTGACTTCTTCCCCCTTCAGGTCGAGTACCGCGAAAAGTATTATGCTGCGGGACGTTTCCCGGGCGGATATTTCAAACGCGAGCAACGTCCTTCTGAAAAAGAGATTCTCTGCGCCCGCATCACGGACCGTCCGATTCGTCCGCTCTTCCCAGAAGGTTATTTCAACGACGTTCAAATCAACAATACCGTCTTCTCGACGGATGGCGTCCACGAAACCGACACGCTGGCCGTCAATGCCTCGTCCGCAGCGCTCCACATCTCCGAAATTCCCTTCATGGGCCCGATCGGCTGTGTGCGCGTGGGGCGCATCAACGGCGAATTCGTGATCAACCCGACGCAGGAACAGCGCAAACAGAGCGATCTGGATCTCGTCTATGCTGGACTGCGTGACCGCTTCCTCATGATGGAAGGCGGCGCCGCAGAAATCTCGGAAGAGGATTTCCTCGCAGCCATGAAGCGTGGCCACGAAGAGGTCGTGAAAATCATCGACGCGCAGCATGAGTTGCGTCGTCTGCTCGGCAAAGCGCCGAAAGTGATCGAAGAGCTCAAGCCGAACGCCGAAAAGATGGCCTTCCTTTATGCCAACGGGGGCGATGCGCTGCGCAAAGCCCTGCTGATCGCGGGCAAGCTCGAACGCGAAGCCGCGGTCAAGGCGATCCGCGAAGACCTGAAAGCGAAGATGATCGCCCAGTGGCCGGAAGAGGTCACGGACGCCTCGTTCGTGACCTTCTTCGACACCATGGAGATCGACCTCGTGCGCAAGAACATCCTCGAGGATGGCAAGCGTATCGACGGTCGCGGCACGGAGGAAATCCGCAAGCTGTACGCGCAGATCGGCGTGCTGCCGCGCGCACACGGCTCCGCGATTTTCGAACGCGGCGAGACCTCAGCCCTCGGCTCGGTCACGCTCGGCACCAAGAAGGATGCGCAGGAACTCGACGCCATCACGGGCGGCGAAAAGAGCAAGGCCTTCATGCTGCACTATAACTTCCCTCCGTATTGCACCGGCGAAGTCGGCAAACTGGGCGGACTCGGCCGTCGCGAGATCGGTCACGGCGCGCTGGCTGAGCGTTCGCTCGCCTACGTCGTTCCCGACAATTATCCGTATTCGATCCGTGTGGTCTCGGATGTCATGGGCTCCAACGGCTCGTCCTCCATGGCCTCAATCTGCGTGGGCGCCCTCGCGATGATGGATGCCGGCATTCCAATCAAGGCTCCTGTGGCAGGCGTCTCCGTGGGTCTCTTCACCACAGAAGGTGAAACCAAGAAAATCCTCGTGACCGACATTCTCGGTTCCGAAGATCACTGCGGCGACATGGACTTCAAGGTGGCAGGTACCCGCAAGGGCATCACCGGCTTCCAGGTTGACCTCAAGCTCCGCGGACTGACCTGGGACCTCGTCGAAGCTGCGCTCCAACGCGCGAAGCAGGGCCGTTTGCACATCCTCGATTTCATGCAGGAAGTCATGCCGACCTCCCGTGCAGAGCTCGCGGAACATGCACCGCGCATCACGACCATGAACATTCCGGTCGACAAGATCGGCGCGCTTATCGGTCCTGGCGGCTCCAACATCCGCCGCATCTGCGAAGTCTCCGGTGCGCAGATCGACATCAACGACGACGGCGTTGTCAGCATCTATGCCAGCGACGGCGAATCGCTGAAGCTCGCCCAGCTCGAAGTCTCTTCGATCTCCGCGGAAGCTGAGGAAGGCAAGATCTATGAAGGCACGGTGACCGGTATCAAGGAATTCGGCGCCTTCGTCGAAATCCTGCCGGGGCTGGATGGCCTCTGCCACATCAGCGAACTTGCGGATCGCCGCATCGGCGCAGTCGAAGACGTCTGCAAGGTCGGCGACAAGATGTGGGTCAAGTGCATCGCCGTGGATGATCGCGGACGCATCAAGCTGAGCCGCCGCGAAGCCATGCGCGACCTCGACGCGCAGAAGAAAAGCGAATAACTGAAAACGAAGGGTGCGAGTTTCGCACCCTTCGTTTTATCTGGACAACACCATGCGTATTCTCGGCATAGATACCTCGCTCCGTTCAACCGGCATCGGTATCATCGACGTCGCAGGATCGCGCATGGTTCCTGTCTACTACGGAACGATCAAGAACCCCGCGGCGCGTCCCCTCTCCGGCTGCCTCGTCCATCTTCAGGATGAGCTGCAGAAACTGATTGAGACGCACAAGCCCGAGGTTGTCGCTATCGAAGGCGTCTTCTACGCCAAGAATGTCAAGACCATGATGATCCTGACGCATGCGCGCGGCGTAGCCATTGCCCAGTCCACACGCATGGGCCTCCCCGTCTATGAATATGAACCGCGCCGCGTCAAACAGGCGGTCGTCGGCTGGGGAGCTGCCGAAAAGGAGCAGGTCCAGACCATGGTCAAGACGCTCCTCAATCTACCGGAAAAACCGCAGAACGACGCGGCGGACGGTCTGGCGCTGGCCATTACGCATGCGCACAATCAGACGCGCATCGCCACGCTCGCATCCGAGCCGATCTGAGCCGCTGCTCAGACGCTTTTTTTCAGCTTTTCAGCAGCCAGCGTATCCAGCAGCACAATCGCGTCGGGATGCCGTTGCAGTACGGATGCAGGGTTGGCCTTCGTAATCGGCCCATCGATCATGCCCTGCACCGCAGCCTGTTTGCTCTTGCCAAAGGCGAGCAATACACACTGCCGGGCGCGCAGAATCGTGCCGACGCCCATGGTCAGGGCCTGACGCGGCACCTGCGCCTCGTCGCCGTTGAAGAAGAGCCGCGCATTGTCCTGAATCGTCTGTTGCGTCAAGGCCTCTAAATGCGTTCCGCAATCCAAATTGCACCCAGGTTCATTGAAGCCAATGTGCCCGTTACCTCCGATACCGAGCAATTGCAAATCAATGCCGCCCGCAGCTTCGATGGCGGCTTCGTACTGCTGCACTTCCTTCTCAATGTCCTTGGCCTGCCCATTCGGCACATGGCAATTGCGCTTATCAATATCCACGTGATCAAACAGCTGTTCGCACATGAAGCGATAATAGGATTGCGTATGCAGCCGATCAAGACCAACATATTCGTCAAGATTGAACGTCTTGACCCGCTTAAAACTGATTTTTCCCTCTTTGCATGCCTGAATCAGCTCCTTGTAGAGCTTGATCGGCGTTGAACCTGTCGCCAATCCCAGCACGCAATCCGGCTTGCGCTGAATCTGTTCAATAAACAGCTTGGCCGCTTCATGTGTCGCTTCAACCGATGATTCGAAAATACAAACCTTCATAACGTTTACCTGTTTTTTTAACCTGCACCCTGCGGCAGACTCGCAGCCGCCACGCACTGCCCCACGCGACGCGCCTTTTCATCGGGCATCATCACGGTTACAGTCGGACTCAGCTCCGGCGCACACGCATGCAGTGCTTCTTTTGCCTTTTCAACAATGACGTCGCCCCCCCTGCCGCTCGTTACACGCCCCAGCAGCAAGATGGTCCCAAAATCATAGAACAGCCGATACCATGGGATCGTATAGCCCAGGTAAAGACCGATCGTCGCATACACCGCATACGCCTTCTCATCGCCGGCCGCCATCAGGGACTGGACCTGCTTCAGCCGATCCGGCAGTCCCATCTCAGCCGGGAACGTAAGCCCGGCCTGCAGAGCAAGAAAATTGACCGCCTGCTGCGAAAAGTACATCGCCCCCACGCCGTAATCCTTCGACCACTCATCCTGCGGTGCCTGCGCATTGAAATCAACCGGCGCAAACGCCAATTCGCTCAGACGCCCCGTTAAATGGCCGGCGCGATCAATATAGCCCACGGCCTCGCTGGAGCCCATGGCAATTCCCAGAATGCCGGTCGTATGCAACGAGAGCGCGCCGGCCAAGGCGGTCACATCCCCGTCATTGGCGACTTCGACCGGCACGTTCCACGCCTTCTGAATCCGCTTAAACAGATTCATGGCAACCGGGCGATCCGCTTCAGCGATGCCGCGGATCAGCGAGGCGATCTTGATCTGCTGGTCCACCAGAATACCGGCGGAACTGCCGCCAATCGCATCGACGCGCGGCAAATAGGCTGCAGCCTTCTTCAGTCCCTCCTGCAAGAGATCGAAGTGATAATTCGGATCCGTCGCCGTGACCGGCGTCCAGGGAAACTCATCCGCAAAGACCGTCTCGCCGTCCTTGACCGCTGAAATCTTAAAATCGCTCGCCCCCAGATCAAACCCCAGCCGGCACCCCTCCAGATGTCCGCCGGCAGCCTGCGACTGCGTCCGCGCCGCAGGAATCGTCTCCGCAGTTGCAGCGATTACCTCAAACGGTTTTCCATAGGTCGTCTCCATCAGGTTACGGTCAAACGCCCGTGCACCATCCGGCGCATACGCCGCGCGCAGACGTGCGGCCAGAAGATCCGAACCCGCAATGTGCAGCGCATATCCGCCGCTCGACCAGAGCATGAATTTGGCCACGCGCTCGCAGAACGAAAGCGCGCATGCATCCAACGGTGCAGCCAGTTCCATATCAAACCGGTCGCAGTTCCCGTCATTGCGCACGCAGGCGATCTGAATGCGGACACACTCCGACGCACCGCGTGCCTGCTGACGCAGATACGTATACACAGTATAAAGAGGCAGAAAAGATGTTTGAACCGGTGTCTTCAATGCAGTTAAGTTCATAATGTATATGTTAGCCGAAAAGGCGGGAAATGTGTACTAAAAAATGAAAAATATAAAACCGCCCACGTCGTAATGGCACAAAGAAGACCACCATCGCATGAGGTGTTGCACCTCACGTTTATACCGGATCAATCGGACGAGAACGATGCGCTCCGCGGATTTATACGTCGATTTTAATAATCCGCTTGATGAAGAACCATCCCACCGCCACGAGCAGCACCGTGACGCCAATGGCGCCCATGCCGGCCGTGGATTGGAAGAAGGGCTTCATTAACTCGGGTTTGATCCAGGTCATGGCAAAACCGAGAATCAGCGGCATGCTGGCCACGATGATGCCCTGCAGCTGGCCCTGCGCGGTCAAGGTCTGAACGCGGCGCTCGATGCGCATGCGCTCGCGGATCGTCACGCTGATCTTATCGAAAATTTCCGTCAGATTACCACCTGTCCGGCGCGCAATGTCGATGGAGGTCACGACCAGCGTCAGGTCGTCGCTCCCGATGCGTGCATCCAGGCTCTGGAGCGCATCGTAGAAATTCATGCCCACGCGCATCTGCTGCAGCATCACGCCGAACTCCTGCGCAATCGGCTTCTCGCCGTTCTGCACAACCGTCTCAAACGCCTGATTGATGCTGAATCCCGCGCGCAGCGCATTGCTCATGCTGCCCAGCGCTTCGACCAGCTGGATATTGAATTTCTGCCGCCGTTTCTCCTTGAGGATCAGCACCACACGGTTCGGCAGCGAGAGCGCCAACGCGCCGAAAAAGAGTCCCAGCGCAAAACCGAGCATCGTGAACAAGGGACGATCCATGTCGAATAACGGAACCGCGCACATCAGGAAAACAACACCGGCCAGCACGCGGCCCACCTCCGCGATCCGTTTGGCCGGCACGAACATAAAAAGGTCTTCCAGCTGGCGCGACGCTTCGTCCGCCATGTTGCTCGAATAGGCGCCCGCCCCTGCCCCAAGTGACCGAATCACATAAAAGGCCAGCCCCGCGAACGCAAGGCCGAAGGCGAGCGGCGCTAACCAGAAAATAAGGGTGATCCACGTATCACTCATGATAAAGTATCCTGTCGCGACGGATCGAACATCACCGGATCCAGATGCAGCCCGCGACTCTTCAACTGCTCAAAGAAGGTCGGCACCGAACCGGTCGGCACGAAACGTCCTGTCACCTTGCCCTTCTCATCGATGCCGGTCTGCTTGTATTCAAAGATATCCTGCATCACCACCTGCTGACCTTCGAGTCCCACAATCTCCGAGATGCAGACCACTTTGCGCGAACCGTCGCTGAGACGCGACTCGTGCACAACAATGTCAATAGCCGAGGCGATCTGCTCGCGAATCGCGCGCGACGGCAAATCCATGCCCGACATCAGCACCATGGTCTCCAGACGCGAAATCACATCGCGCGGCGAATTGGCATGCACGGTCGTCAGCGACCCGTCGTGCCCCGTGTTCATCGCCTGCAGCATGTCGAGCGATTCGCCGCCACGGCATTCGCCCACGATCACGCGGTCCGGACGCATGCGCAAGGAGTTGCGCACCAGATCGCGGATCGTCACGGCGCCGCGGCCTTCGATGTTCGGCGGACGCGCCTCCAACCGCACCACGTGCGGCTGGTTGAGCCGCAATTCCGCGGCATCTTCAATCGTCACGATGCGGTCCGTCACCGGAATGAATCCGCTCAGCACATTGAGCAGCGTCGTCTTACCGGAACCCGTACCGCCCGCCACCACGATGTTCTTGCGCAGCAGCACGCAGATACGCAGAAACTCCGCCATCGGCGCCGTCCACGTGTTAAAGCCGATAAAATCATCCACAGTCAAGGCGCGCTTGGCGAACTTACGGATCGTCAGACAGGGACCAACCAGCGACAGCGGCGAAATGATCGCATTGACGCGCGAACCGTCCGGCAAGCGCGCATCCACATAGGGCTGGCTCTCATCGATGCGCCGTCCAATCGGCGACACAATGCGCTCGATCACACCCATGACCGATTCATCGTCCATAAAGCTCTGCGGACTCAGCTCGATGCGGCCCTTGCGCTCCACATAGACTTGATTCGGTCCATTGACCATGATTTCGCTGATCTCGTCATCCGCCAGGAAATCCTCGAGCGGACCCAACCGCAGCGCCTCGTCGTAAATTTCTTTCTCAAGACGCTTGGGATCAATCCCCAGCGGCAGCTTGCCCTTGACGCGCACCTCGCCGATGATCGCGTTGATCGTCTCGCGCGCCTTTTCCTGCAACTCCTCGGTACCTGCGCGCGACGCGGTCATGCGCTTGAGGTCGAGCCGCTTGATCAATTCGGAATGGATCTGATTCTTCACCTCGCGCATCAGCAGCGCCACGGGATCGCGCACCGCGGGCGGAAGAACCGACGTTGCCGGCGAGGATGGCAGCGTCCTCTCAACACTTTTTTCGCGGACAGCCGGTTCCGGCTCCCCCGCTGTGGCAGCCGCAGCGGCTGCCGCAGGCGCCGGCGCTTCTGCGGTGTGCTGCGCGGTCGAGACGCGCAACAAAACCGGCCCGATCTCGATCACGCTGTCATCGCGGATCGTCACCGGATCGCCGATCATCACGCCGTTCACAACCACGCCGTTGCTGGACTTGAGATCCGCCAGCGTCACGGCCCCATCCTTGAGCGTCAGCTGCGCATGCCGTTCGCTGATCTCCTGATGGCGCAGCCGGATCTGACACGATTCACCGCGCCCGATCTGATAGACACCATTGGGAAGTTCGAACCGCTTGGCCGGTTGCCCGGGGTTGACAATATCAAGGAAATGCATGGCGATTACCGTTTCCGCAAAATGTTTTTCTGGCGATATTCGTTCAAGCTTTCCAACTCACCCTGAATGCGCTTGAAGTCGACGCTCGGCAGGGTGGCTTCGAAATAGACATCCTCGGGATTGCGCAACGCCAGAGAGAGCCGCCCCTTGATCTGCTCGCAGAAGACGAGGATTTCGGCTTCGCGCGGCGTCACCTCGAGCGTCACCGTGTTGTAGCCGCTGCTGAGCACGCGTTCACCGAGCAAGCGCGACTTCGCAGTCTCGCGCCCGGTAGCCAGCACCAGCACATCCTGCAGAATCGTCATCGTGATCAGTTCCATCTCGCCTGGCACGCTCTTGGAGGGGAATGAGAAGGTGCCCAGCACATCAACGTGGTCGTTCGGCGTCACCATGCCTCCGACGGAGGCCGCGCCCGAAACGTTTACCGCAATCGCGCGCATGCGGCTCTTGATGTCGCCCGCCAAACCGCGCGCATCCGGACCGCCGCCATCGATGCTCGACCAGAGGATCGGTGACTCTTTCTGCAATGGGAAGAGCGTCTTGCGTCCGACGAGCGCCAAGTGGTTATCCTCCTTCACATAGTTGCCTTTCACCATGCTGGAGGGAACCTGCACCGCGCACAAATCGCTGCTTTTCAAAATCGTACCCGACGGTAAATCAGTCTTGGCCGCAATCACGTAGGTCTTGGCATTGCGCTGCCGCAGATCTTCTTTCATCCGGTTGTATTCGTTTTCCTTCGCACTGAGGTAGGAACGCGTCAAGATCGCGGCCAGCAAACCGACCACAACGGAAACAATGAGAACTATTTTCTGCTTCATACTATTCAGCCCTTTGCATTAGTTTAACGGGATGCCCCCTCGCGTTGCAAGACACTTATCATTGTGGCACCGCTTTTCGAATCCGTACTGGCGTAAACCGTACTCACGTGAAGCCCTTTCACAAACAGGGAAAAAACCGGCGTCGCGACTGGCAGCTCCGACCAACCGGCCTGAACCAGCTGCATGCGCGCCTCCTGAATCGCCGCCTGCGGCGTTCCCATGACCTCGGCAGTCACAAACAGCGTACGCGTTGCCGCGCACGTCGCGGAGAAGCGGGGCGTCCCGAGCGTCAGCACCGACCCCGAGGGCCACGCGGCCTTACCCGCCTGCGCAGCCGCGCCGGACTGCTCAAAGCTGATCACCGTGCTGCGCTCCAGTCGTGCGGCATCGGGCAGAACCACCATGCGGCGAACCACGCCCTGATCGATTGCGGTCAGCAGCGCCGTGCCACTCCCGTTCGCAGCCCCGGAAGATCCGGTCTGCTGCGCCAACTGCCGCTTCAGCACTGCGGGCGACTGGTTTTCAAATGTATAGACAGACAGGGTTCCAGACCGCTGGTTGATCGTCGCCTCGGAAACAAAAACAGAGCGGCCGCCCAGCTGCGCGAGCAGCGTATTGGAGGCGCGCCGGAAGCGCCAGAAGACATCGGCCGTCCCCAACGTGGCCGCGACACAACAGAGGAGGAATATACTGCGGCGCCGCATCAGTAAAGTCCTCCCATCATCGGCATCCAGACCTCTTCCTTGATGGTCACGTAATCCTTGTCGTAGACCAGCTGACGAATCACCGGATCAACCGGCACGCGGATGGACTCTTCGCGATGCGTGCATCCCAGCAGGGCTGAGACCAATCCGTTCTGCTGCAAGTTCACCATGGATTCCGGCAGCTGGGTTCTTTCAACCACGCGCCAGTCAGCGGGCGAAGCCGCGGAATAGCGCGTCACCAAGCCGATCACATTCATGTATCCCGCGCTGCTCCTGCGCGTGTCATCCGCGGTATAGCGCACCGCGTCAGCCCCGGCATCCCAGTCGCCGATCAGCTGCGGCGTCGACGCCAGCGTATTGGCCATGGCGCTTTCGCCGGCCTCCGCGCGCAGCACGCCGTGTAAATAGAGCGAGGTGCGCGCCAGACGCGCCGTGTGGATGATTCCGGTCAGCACCAGCAGCAGCAGGAGCAGGCCTGCCACAAATTCAATGGCCGCCTGACCGCACTGATGCGCACAGCCGAAACCGCGCGTCCCTCTGGATGGAAGACCCTTCATATCAGTGTCCCCTCCGTGTACCGCCGCCGCGCCGTCCGCCCGAAGAGGGCATTTTGCACGACGCGCTGTTGGTCGACAACCAGTTCACGCCCTCGTGACGGAAGGAGGCCTGCTCCCACATCGACAGTGCCTGACAATATTTGCAGGACGAGCTCTGCGGTCCGACCTCCAAGTAGCCTTTGAGATGGTTTTTGACGTGATACACCCACTCCACATCGGACGAAGCGTTCTCCGATCCCGATGCCGCATCCATCGGAATCAAGCGCACCGCGCGAAACGCCGGCAAAATAAAACCACTCGGGCGTACCTTATCGCCGTCGCTCTCCACATACCCGAAGGGCTTAGCCGCTGCGGTCCAGATCACCTTGTCTTCGCGCCGCACGCCCGGCGTCATGCGATCCACGCTCGCCTCCACGCGCACGACGACATCCGCACCCGCATAGTCGTACTCCTCGCGCACAGTACCGGCCACAGGAAAGGCATCTTCACCCTCGGGCTTGATGCGCGTCCATTCGCTCCAGCGGTCGGGACGGTAAAAATACCAGGTCTCCGCGCGATCCATCTGATTGGTCCTGAACTGCTCCGCCGTGACAGGCCCCAGATTGGCATTGTTAACCAGCGTCGCAATCGCCTCGGGCGTATAGAGCATCTCCAGCGTGCTGGCAAAGGGCATCACGCCCAATCCGAAAATTTCACAATCCGTGTACTGATTGGCATCGGGTTCCGGAACCGGAGGCCAGTCGTGATAGGAGCTGTAGCTCTCCAGAAGACCGCGATGAAACAGATAGAACCAGCACCAGCTCTTTCCCGTCACCGCTTCATAGAACTCCTTGGTATAGAGGATGTGGCCGCCCTCGGGATCCGTGAAAAGCTGCATGTTGTCCGGTCCCGCCGCAATGCCGTCCGCGACAATAGCATCCAGCATGGTCGCATACTCAACCCAGGCGCCAGTCCAGGGCTCCTTAAAATATTCGGTGTCCGGATCCACGTTGGCCGTGTATTGCGTCCGGATGGTCTCCGCATGCTCCTTAAGCAGCTGCGTCATGCCCTCGTCCACATAGATGTGATTGTTTTTCGCCGCCAGCTGCGCCGCGTAGAGTCCGGCCAAAGGTCCGGTGAAACTGAGCCGCGCCTGCATATTGGTGATGGCGCTGATCGCCGCCTCGTCCGGCACCGCCGTGGCCAAGGCAAGCGCATGCATCAGATTGAGCTCGCCGATCAGATTCAGCGTGGTTCCCTGCCAGCGCGCCGCTGCCAAGGCCGCGGCATCGCCCGCATTCTGCGCCTGATCCTTGCGCTGGATGATCCGATGCAGATCCACATTCAACATCAGGATAAAGACCAGCACGGTCAATGCAAGCAGCAGAAAGATGATCGCCTGTCCGGAGCGCTTTACCATCCCATATCCTCCAGGTAAAGGGGATAATGACTCTCGATCGCATATTCGCCGCGCAACCGCATCCGCTCGGGATTGTCCGGATCGATCGGCCGGATCTCGCCCTCAACCAGCCCTTCGCGCGGCAGCAGCAGCGCCTGATCCTGAAACACGCGCACGGTCAGCTGACCCGGCGCCGTGCCATCGAGATTGACCGGCTCGTCGATATTCACGGTCAGGGTCTCCCAGCCCTCGTAGTTCAGGACCTCATTGCCTGTCGGCTCGTTGATGCTCGCCATGTAGTCAGGCACGCGCGCCGCTTCAACGATCGACGCCGCGGATTGCGGCGTCGTGGCCAGCGCCTGATCCCAGATATCGCCGATCCGATTCTGACTGAGCAGCGCATGGAGCGCGGTATCGATACCGGTCAACGCCGGCGTGAGCCGCTTGCCCGACGACGGGATCGCCGCGACGCGCGCGCTCTTGTCGACCATCCAGTGATTGAACCC
>CAZMLC010000008.1:0-6722 GCA_964567125.1 uncultured Akkermansia sp. | reverse complement strand
CCCGTCGCCTTGCTGAACCGTGAGAAGATCACCAGCAACGTGATGGCGATAAGAACCACGATGATGATGTATTCCACCATCGTCTGACCGTTCCGACGTGATTTACGTGCTACCATAGACATGCTCCTCATTACGCCCACACCCTGGGTCACGGATATTCCGACGCGACCAAGTTCAGCGTGCGATTTGATTGCTGACGAACCGTGAACAACAAGAGGGCGAAAATCGTTGAAACAAGCAAAAAAGCCACGAGTACAACCACATACTCGATCATCGCCTGACCTCTGCGCCCTCTTCGTTTATGCTGTCGTCCACTCGTCAACATATTCATACGGTGAATCATAGCCGATTTTCGAGACCTTCTGCAACCACGAAATCGAACCTGACAAGTTTGTCATGAAACTGTCATCCGCAGGATCGAACCGCGCAGCCGTAGGCTAGGCATCCATCCCTATCGTGGGTCCATCCGCAGGCACCGCAGGTATTTTTCCGTGCCATCGACAAAATCCGTCGGACAGTAGTTGAGTACGCGCCGGTGACACAAACTGTAGGCCTTGGGGAAGTGCAGGAAGACCCAGGGACAATCCTCGCGGATAATGGCCTGCGCCTCAGCCCAATGCGCGGCCCTGCGCCCACTGTCGGGCTCACGGATCGCCCGCTCGAAAACCGTGTCAAAGGCAGGATTTACGTAGTTGACACGATTAGCGCCCGGCGAGACGTTCTTGCCATAGAAGGTCATCATGAAATTCTCGGGATCGGAATAGTCGCCCACCCACCCCATGCGGAAAAGCTGCGAACGCCGCTCGGAAACCCGCTTGAGAAACACCGGCCAGTTGTGATACTGCGCCTGCAGCTGTACACCGATCTTCGCGTAAAAGGCTGTCAGCAGCTCAACGGTCTCGCGCATATCCTGCGAGGCCCGCCCCAGATCCAAGGTCAGAACCAGCCGCCGCCCCGTCTGCGGATCAATGCCCCCCGGATAGCCAGCCTCCACCATCAAGCGCTTCGCCAGCTCCAGATTGTAACGGTAAGGAAAGGACTGCTCCGCATAGCCCATGACGCCGCGCGGCACCGCGCCGTCGGCTGCCTCGACGCGGTTGTTGTAGAAGCGTTCCCAGGCCTGACCGTGGAAGGCGCAGTTGAGCGCCTGACGCAACTTCTTGTTCGGTCCCACCACGGGATCATCCATGTTAAAGCCGATGTAGGCCACCTCCAGCGCCGCGATGGAATACAGTGAGATGCCGCGCGCCTGCAGATCCGCCGTAATGCCGCCCGACGGATCGATCACGGCATCCCAGTTGTCGCGCGAGACTTCGCCGAGGAAGTCGAGCTCGCCCGCCAGAAAGCAGATCCACTGCGTCGAGACATCCTCGATGGTCCGGTAAATCACGGTGTCAAAGGGAACGCGATCGTCGCTGGCTGCAAACGCGGCCGGCCCCTCCTTCCAGCCCGGCCAGGCTGCCACGCGCGCAAAGGTCATCTGGTGGTTGCGCCGCCAGGCCGTCAGACGATACGGTCCCGACCCGACCGGATGCTGACCGAAATCCGCGCCGTAGTACGCGATTGCCTCGTGCGGAACAATGGCCGTGCAGGCCATGGTCATGGAAAAGGGAAAGACGTAGAGCGGTTCGTTCAACGTGATCTGCACCGTCTGCGCATCCACGATGCGCAACCCGGCCACGGGCTGCGCATAGTCTGTGGCAGCTGCGCGGCCTGACGCCTCGGCAAAGGCTTTCAGCCCCAGAATCTTATCCTCCACGATCCATGCGCCGGCTGTCGGCAGTTTTCGATCGACCAGCCGTTTCAGCGAATAGACCACATCGTGCGCCGTCACCGGCCGGCCGCGCGGCGCGCCTGCAGCGTCAAGTCCAAAGCAGGGATCCGGATGGAATTGCGCCGTGCGCCGGATGCGGAAGGTGTAGATGCGGCCCGTGGCATCCACCTCCGGCAGCGCCTCAGCCAAGCTCGGGATCAGCCGATACGGCCGCGCCACATAGTCATATTCCAGCAGAGTCTCATACTGCAGCTTGATCGCCCGCGCCGCATACAGGGAAATGCCCTCGATCGGATCCATGCTACCCACGCGATCCATGCTTCGCGTATAGGTATGCTCCTGCGCTTGAACCGCGATGCAGAGGCAGAGACTCAGCAAACTGGAGAAAATATTTTTCATACCGCTGGATGCAGATAGATCGGCAAGGGTTCCTGTGCCGTATGGGTACCCGCCAGGGCCAAGCGTCCGATCCATGCGGCCGAGGGATAGACCGTGTGCTCCACCAGGCGCACGCCCGGCTGCACCGCGGCGCGCAAGGCGCCTTCCAACCGAGCCCAGTCCGGTGAAATCACCGTCGTGCCCGGCACGCACAGCGCAGCCAGCTGATCCGGTGCGATCAACGTGAAATCCTCCGCCGTATGCGTCAGCGCCGCGCCCGTCATCCGCTGAATCGCGCCGCGTTCACGATCGACCACCTGGAACTGCGCCACCCAGAGCGTGTTGCGCCGCGCATCGCCGATCACGGTCACCCGTTCCCCTGCGCTTTGTGCCGCCTCCACAGCCAGCGCCGCTGCGCTCGAGACGCCATACACCGGTGTTTTGAAGGGCAGCGCCAATCCGTTTAAAAAGGCGAGCGCCCCGCGGATGCCGGAAAACGATCCCGGCCCTATACCGCCGATATACTGCTCAAAATCGTTCCAGGTCAAGCCGTCCTGCTGCAGCAACACACCGATCTCCGCAGTCCACTGCGGCGCACGCGAAGGTTCGCCCTCCCAGGTATGCGCAGAAACAACGCGACCCTCCCGGAGCACCGCGAACCCCGGACGCGCAGACGAACGATCAACAACCAACGTAACCATGTTTACTCCTTACTGGACAGGCGCGGTCACGCCTAAGCGCAACACCGGCAAAACATCCTTGCGCACCGCAGTATCCAACTTAAATAAGGCAAAACCCGCAGCGCCCGCACGGCGCGCCGCCTGGACCTGGTCCATCACCTCGGCCGGCGTCAAGCGGCTCTCCGCAGCCGTCACGCCAATGCCGGAGATAACTTTCATGGCCTGCGTCCGCGTGCGCGTCTGCTGCGCCAGCCACTCGGCGTAGCGGCCCTTGTCCTCCGTGTAGTTCATCGGCGCCACGTAATCGAGCAGCCCGAGCTTCAGCCACGATTCCCAATCCTGACCCACCGCATCCACACAGGACGGATATTTGCCGAAGACCGCAGCGGTCATCACTTTGCCCGCTGCCTCGCGCTTCACCGCGCGCCGCGCCGCCTGCACGAAATCGGTCACGTTGCTTACCCGCCACCGCAAAAAGGCCGCGCGCGCAGAACCGCCGGACTTGACCGCATCCGGCCAGTTCGTCAACCGCTTGCCAATTTGCTTTTCAAAGGCCGCACGCACGCTGGGTCCCAAACTCGAATTGAAATCCGGATAGCGTACGAAATCCAAATGGATGCCCGTCGTCGGATAGCGCGTCGCCATCTCGCGGACCGCATCGACCAGGTAGGCGCGCACCGCCGGCACCCCAGGATCGAGCCACGGACGCGGCGAGCCATCTTCCGCGGTCAGCAGCCAGCCCCGCTTGCGGAAGAGCTCCAGCCTGTCGCTCGAACTCCCCTCCGTCGAAAAACACAAGATCCACGCATGCACGCGCAACCCCACGGGACGGGCCGCCTCGATACAGGCCTGCAGCTGATCGCCCTGTTCCTCGACCACGCGCGACCGCGGCAGCACGCTGCTGGCATAGTGCGCGAACCCCGCACCGGCCACATTCACGTAGAGATCGGTAAAGCCCGCGTCCTTGAGCAGCCGGCAGGTCTTGGCCCAGTTGCCCGGATAGATGCCCTGCCCCGAATGATCCCAGATCGCACGGATCTCACCCGCGCGCGGCGTCTGCAGCAAGCCGTAGACATCGAACATCCGCCCGCGCAGCTCGTTGGCCATCTCCCACGCCTCATAGCCCCGCCGCATCGCGAGCAGGCTCTGCGCCGTGGCCTCCGCCTTCTCCGCGCCCATGGCCGCTGCTGTCGCACGGCCGCGCCGCGTCGGATCCGACACCTTCTCCGCGCGCATTTTCAGCGGATGCGGCCCCTCTGTACCGCAGGCCGTGCGCGCCTGACTCAATTTGCGCTGCGCAGCCGGAATCCAGAGACTCGGATCGTGCGCCGCGGTCAAAGCCAGCATCAGCCGCGATTTCGCCTCGGTGTCGCCATCGCCCGACAGCACGTGCGTCATCCAGTAACCCGCATGCGAGGTCAACCACGCCGGCTCCGACGTCTGACGACCCTGCCGGTCATGCCACCACGCCAACACCGTGGACTGCCCCTTGATCGGCTGCACCAGAAAGAGGTTGGCCGAGGTCTGCAAGACCACCTCGGGAACGCCCTGCGGCGCTGCGCCTGTAAACCGCATCTGCGACCAGCGGCCATCCGTCGAGCCGCGCTGATATCCGATGCACTTCACGCCCATCAGGGCAGCCAGTTCCGGCGATGACGAATAACAGACAATCAGCTTTCCGCCGCGCTGCACAAAGGCGCGCAGCGCCGCGATCTGCGCCGCTCCCGGCGCGGTCAGCGAGACGAGCACCGCGACTTTCTTCCCCACCAGCGCACGGTCGAGATCGCGGTCATCCGTGGCCACACACGGCACGCCCGCTTCGCCGTACCACCGTTCCACATGCTTGGAGAGCGCCAGCACGAAACGCCGCTCGCTCGCCGCGACAGACGCATGGCCTGCCACGACCACCGCAGGTGCGGCAGCCGTCCGGCCTGCCACAGCAAGAATCCCCACGAACACCCCGCAGCGCCAGAGCCGCACCATCCCTCTAAAATCGTTCATTCGCTTCTTAACCTGGTCTTTCCCTTATTTGGCAATGCAGTAGAGATCCGTTGCCGTCCGCACATACAGTTTTCCATCAATCGCCACAGGCGATGCACAGACCGCTGATCCCAGCGTGTTGGTCGTAATCGCCCCCTTCGTCGGCGACGCCGGCAACACATAGCCGTTCCCCTTGCGGTCAAACACATAAATCTGCTTGTTCACCCAGAGCGGCGAGGAATAAAACGACGCGTTCAGATCGTGCTCCCAGAAGATTTTTCCTGTCAGCGCATCGTAGGCGCGGAAGAGGCCCTTGTCGTTGACTGCGTAGATCACGCCGTCCACCAGCACGGGCGACGGCACATAGCCCGCCTTGGCATCGCCCTTCCAGAGCACGCGCTCGCTGCCTGTCACATCGCCAATTCCATCCGCGCGGATCGCGAGGAAGGCGTGTTGCGGATAGCCGCCCGTCACGTAGACGATGTCGCGGTACATCACGGGCGTGGCCACGTTGTAATCCGCAGGACCCTTGCACTCCCAGATCAGATCGCCGGTCAGCGCGTCGATGCCGCGTGCCGCCTCGCCGCCCGCCATCACGAACTGGTCGCGGCCCTTGACCGTCATCACGGTCGGCGTGGCATAGCTCTCCTTCACCTTGCGCAGCGAGGGCCGCCGGTAAATCACCGCGCCCGTTGCGCGGTTCAGCGCCACGAAGCAGGAACCCTGCGCGCCTTCAACCGGCAGGACGACCGCGGACTTGTAGAGTAGCGGCGAAGTCGAAATACCCCACGCGCAGCCATATCCAAAGATGAATTTCTTCCAGATAATTTTTCCGTCCAGATCTGTGGCCAGCAACCCCAGCGTCTCAGGATTCTGGAAGGGCACAAAGAGGCGCTCGCCATCGCACGCCACGGTCGCGGAGGCATAGTTGTTGTCCTTGTGCAATTTGCCCCAGGGACCGCGCGCCAGCTCTTTTTCCCACAGCAGACGCCCGTTCGCGCGTTCCAGCGCGATCAGCCACAGCACGTTTTCGGTTTTGTCGCAACTCGTCAGATAGATGCGGTCGCCCACAAAGATCGGTGTGGAATGGCCCTCGCCGGGCAGCGCGGTTTTCCAGGCGACATTGCGCGTCTCCGACCATTCAGTCGGCACGGGTTTCGCAGAGGTCACGCAGTTATCGCGATTCGGTCCCCGCCACCACGGCCAATCGCCCTTTCGCACCGTCAGCGGTGCCAAGGTGGTATCCCAGCCTGCTTTCGCCTCGACCATGGGATAGGTTTCAGCCAGCCCCTGCCACGCACAAAAAACAGCCATACCGGCCCAGCAGATCCATGTTGTTCGATGCATGCGTTCCTTTCGTTCAAGCAGTCATGAAGAAAGGCGTATTTTACAGGAAATAAAAGGCTAACTCAAGCACCGGACGTCATAAATAGGTGACTTCCAGATCCGGCCGCCGCTCCGATAAAACGCAGGCCAGCATCCCGCGCGGATTCAGATAACCCACCACCATGCGGTCGCAATGCGCCAGCACATATTCGTTGCACCACACCGCCCGCTGGACATTCGGTGCAACAATGCTGTCGGGGAACGGAGAGATCAGCAGCAGCCGTCCCTCAGCAAGCGCCTCCTGGACCGGACGGGTTTGATGCATCAAACCCATGCCAAAAGGCACCACCCAGATCAGCGGCCGCTTCTGCGCCAGCCCATCCCGGAAGACCGCCCGCTCCATGGGCGAGAGGAAGCCCGAGATGATGGCCTCACCGGGTCGGCACGGGCTTGGTGCGCCAAGCCCCTGCCCCCGGCTCGCCAGAAACCCCATTGTGGGCAGTTTCAGCAGTTTTGCATTGCCCAACATGCGCGGCTCATCGCACTGTACCACCCGATCATAATTCTGCGGATTCTCACGGATA
>CAZMLC010000007.1:40577-61429 GCA_964567125.1 uncultured Akkermansia sp. | reverse complement strand
ATGCACACGCGTCATGCGGTAAGACTAGGTTGTCGCTGACGCTGAAATCACTTATTCTATAAAATAGAATTTTAGGCAAAATGATTATGGAAGAAAAAGAAAACAAATCAATAAACCAGTGTATCCGTTCATTACATCGTGACATTGGATTTTTCGTTGAATTGAATACACACCGTTTCTTGCGTATGGATCTTAACAGGCTGAGACTTTGACGCTGTCTGTGCGGAATGTCATATAATAGGCCTCCGCCTTATCCTTCTGACTTCGTCTGCGCGCCCAATTGACTGGCCGGCGTGCGGATGATGTCAACTACGTTTTCGATCGTGAACAGAATCATAAGTACACCGCCGATCGGAATGGAAATGTAAACCATACCTCGCGTGAGCCACGGCACGGTTGGCAACGGTTGCCCCATCTGCCCCATCGACAGTGCCCAACCGCCGATAACGAACACGATCAGGGCCACAGCCAGAATCACCAGTTGCACGATGACGCTGAGCGTTTTACGCGCCTCGGGGTGCAGTTTTGAAGCGACATAGTCAACGCCCAGATGGGCTTTCTGTCCGAACGCCAACGCTGCGCCGATCATTGAGATCCACACCAACAGCACACGCGCCAGTTCGTCCGTAAAAGCCGCCTGTTTCCCGAGACAATAGCGGGTGAAGACACCCCACAGCACCATCAGCGTCAACCCCGCCACCAGTACGATCAGCAAAATCTCAAAAATCCGGAGAACGATCTTCCGCATACGTTGCCACATGACACACCCCCTTGTTGTTCACTTTTTCGCAACGGCCTGCTGGTGCGCGGTCACAGCCGCGATCGCGACGGCAATTTCCTCGTCGTGTGCATGAGCCTTCGGGGACTTTGCGATACGCGTTTTCACGCGCGGCTGTTCGTCGGGCAGGATATGGTTGAAACGGGGTAAAATTCGCGCGCTCAACGACAGTATCGCGACCAGTAGGCCGAGAAAAAGCATAACCAATAACACACCCGTGACCATCAGAATCAAACCTTGAATTAACATGAAATCCTCCTCATAACCGGCAACACCGGTTTCCGTTTTATGCGTTGGACCGAGACCTTGTCCCGGAGCGAAAAGAAAACGCCGGTCACTTCACGAACAAAGCAATCGCGACGCGCACCACCACCCAGGCGGACACGCTGCCGGCCACGATGAGAGCGGCGTATTTACGCCAGTCAGATATTGTGGCGGGGGCTCCGCCCTCGCCAGTCTCGCCCTTCATGTGGCGGATATCGATGTAACGGGCCGCCACGACGGAGGCCAGCGAAAACAGATAAGCGGCATCCAGAGGAGAGGGGAACAGCGGATGTTTTTGAATCAGATAGGCCAACAAGAAGGCCAATAGGGCGTTGCCCAGAAACATCCAGTAAAGACGCAGGAGGCAACCCGCCTCGCTTGAATATGCAACAGGTGGCTGATCGTGCATGACACACCATCCATTTCAGTTGCGCTGAAAAAGCGCAGTTCAATGGATGGCGGCCCGACCATCTCGTTGCCTGCCGACGTTACTTGCGTCAGCACCCTAGAAACATTGACACAACAAATCGTTGATTATTATCACAATAACACATTCCCGGGACGTCCGCAATCCCCCCGTTAAAAAAACACGCGAATAACGTGCTTACCGCGTTGCCTCATCAGTGAAGCCTGTCAGAACCAAATGGAGAACGCGTTCGACGGATAATCAGCATCAGCGGCCGTTGCAAAATCGCAGACGTTCACCGCCTTTGTCTCGTTCCCTCGCGAAAAGACAGGCCACCACGCTCACGTCGGTAGCGGTAGTCGGGCCACAGTGGACAGTTAAGGTCGATCCACGCCGTCAGGGTGCGCCGCTCCTCCGCGCTCAGCTTGACGTCCTTGTGCTGCGGCTTCGCGAGCGCCTCGAAGAGACGGCTGCGCAGCGTGCCGAAGGTCATCGGCTCGGCCTTGAAAGGTCGTGCCCCCCAGATCCAGTCGAAGTAGTGGACCCAGCCCCCCGACACCAACGCGCGGTAAGAGGCGGGGACGCGTTCCGCGTCCAGCGTGCCGCGCAGATCGGGGCGTTCCTTTTTCGCGCCGTCGTGGCACGAGACGCATTGTTTGTCCAGCGTGGGCTGCACGATGCGCTCGAAGGCGAAGGGTACTGCGCCCCACGGCGGCGTTTCGGGGGCCTTCGCGGGGGCCGCCAGCGCGAGGGTCGTCTGCTTCGTGGCTGGCAGCTGCAGGCGGTCCTCGTGGCAGCCGGCACAGCTGCGCCGCTCGCCCGGTTGAAGCTGGACCACGCTGCGCATGCGCTGGAGCTCGTTCAGGTCGGCGTCGAGCAGCTGGAAGTAGAGTACCTTGCCGGCGGGCGCGGTAAAGTTGACCGAGCCGTCTGCGGCTACGGGCACGATGCCCAGCACAGCCTTGGCGACGTAGCTCGGCCAGCCGCCCCGCTCGGTGACAATGATGGTGCCGTTGGAGCTGACCGCTGCGCTACCCTGCCGGAACGCGTGCGCGCCCAGTGCGTTGGGGGTCCGCGTCACGATTTCGTGTGCCGGACCTTTGACCTTGTGCACCGGCGTGGCGTAGAAGTCGAAGAAGGACGGGTGCGTGCTGCGGTACTCGCCGCACGTCATGCGCTCGAGTAACGGGGGAACCTCTTGCGACACTTGAAGATATTTGACGCGCCCTCTGGGGACTGATTGGCCAAGGCCCTCGTAGACATCCTGGACCGTGAACTGCCCACGTTCTTGGGCCGCCAGCGTCGGGTCGAGCGTTTCAGGCAGGCGAGGCGGACGCGGACGCACCCGCAGCGGCGACGGCTTCTTGCTGCTGATTGAGGGGTCGAGGTAGAGCAGCTCGCGGTTGCCGTAGCGATCGATGAGATAGAGGCCCCAGTGCGGCCGGGGGCCGGGGCTGTGGCTGACGAGGAAGTGGTCGCGTGAGATCGGCTCGGGATAGCGGAAGGTCTCCTGATGCGAGCGGTCCATCTGGTACTGCGGCCGCGTGTCGGGTGTGATGCTGGTGATGGCCGCAGTCTCATAGAGCCCTTTGGAGCGGTCGATCAGCGCGATCGGCCCCTGGTGGTCGCCGTGGGAGATGAGGGTGCAGACGATCTCTGCGCTGTCAGGCACCTCGCGCGCATGGCCGTAGCAGTAAGGCGTGTTGTTGCCGAAGACCAGCTCGGGGTGCATGCCGTCGGGCCGGATCGCCCAGACGGTGTGTCCGAAGTCGGAACCTTTGTCCTGATACTCCGAGCGCGTCCACATGATGCGCCCGTCGCGCGTCACGACAGGGTCCCACTCGCTGATGTTGGCGAAGGAGAGACGCTTGATGTCCGCGCCGGCGCGCGTCATGCGGTAGAGCACGTAGGCCTGCGGCTCCCAGCAGAGGAAGCGAGTGATGCAGCGGGTCGAAATGAAGCCGAGATCGCCATCGGGGAGCGGTACGGGGTCCATGTCGTGAAACGGCCCTTCGGTCAGCTGCTTCGCGCCGCTGCCGTCGACGTTTACCGACCACACATGCCAATAGGATTTCCAGCCGTCCACCTCGGGCTTTTCGGGGCGGTAGGCGAAGAACACGGTCTGGCCATCGAAGTCGGACACCGGGTGGCGGGCGACGCCGGTGCGACCGTCGAAGAGCGTCTCCACGTCCGCTCGCGACGGATCGAGCCGGCCCTCGGCGTCGCGCGGGACGTGCAGCACGCAGATACCGCCGCCGGATACGGGCTTCCCGTCCATGTGCTCGCTGTAGTTGTGCGAGGGGTGGAGCGGGTGCTGCTTGGCGAAAAGCACGCGTTCGGCGGGAGCCAGCCGCGGATCGCGGAAAAAGAGCCGCCGCTTGGCGTGGCGGGCGTCGATGTAGAGCGCCTCTGAATCCCCTTCGGCTTTTGCCCGCCCGCACAGGACAGCCAGCTCGCTCCGCTCCTTGGAAACGTCGAGTCCTTGGGCGGCGAGGCGCGCGATCAGGTCATCAAACTGCTGCAGCGTCCGCTCGACAGCGGTCAGCCGTGCGAGCCCGCCCCAGTAGGGCGCGCCCCCCGGCATCGCAGGCCGGTCGTTGACCAGCGGCGACAGCTCGTCCTGCGCGTTCATCCGTTTCCACGTGTCGCGCTCGCACCGGAAGGCGTACTCGACAACGCCCTCCCACGTCGGTTCACGGAGCGCGGCTGCGGGCAACATGAGCTCGGCAGTTGCGCGCGTTGACAGGGATGCCTTGGCAGCGGTTGTCCAAGCCGCGCCATCCGCAGAAAGGCGCACTTCGACTTCGCGTGCCTGCCGATCGGTGAATTTGCCCGTGCGGTCGCGCGAAAAAGCGATGCGGGCGATGGGTGCGGGCGCGGGCAGTTGGATCTCCGCCCACGCCTCATTGGCTGAGCCGGCGATCCAGCTGTGATCGTTGCCGAGTTTTCCGTCGTTCAGATGCTCGACCGCATGAATCGCATAGCCTTTGATCGTCGACGAGGCGCGTGCGATCGCGCCGCGAGAAGCGAGTGCCAGATTTTCATCACCTTGCCGGCCAAACACCTCCAATTCGTCCAGGCAAACCTGGCCCCCCTCTGTCTTGAGGACAACCAGACGCACAAAGCGGGCCTGTTGCGGAGAGAAGGCGATCGATATGACCGAACTATCGCTGGCGACCGCGCGGGCGTCGGCCCACGCGTTTCGAACCTCGTCGTGGACCTTGATACGCGGCCCGGCGATGGCTGTTGCTCCTAGGGCAAGCACCAGACACAAGTAGCTTCCAAGGGCGTTTTTCATGCTTCTCCTCCCGAAATGGACGAGTTGGTCACAGTGGCAGGTCGTTTTCGTCCGCGCCGTTCAGATTCTCTTCGGACTTCGTCTTTCGTGTGTCCGTCACCTGTATTCATCGTTGGTAGATAGCCCAGACGGACCGAGATCCGTTCAGCGTGCGCCCGGACGATGGAACCGATCTCCGGAACGCGCGTGCGGCCGAGATTCATCATCAGCCCGGTTGTCCAGATTGCCGCGATCGGGTAGCCGCTGCGGTCGAAGACGGGGGCTCCAATGCAGTACACGCCCTCGAACTGCTCACTGTTGTCGACTGCATAGCCCTTCTCTCGCACTTCTACCAACTCGCGACGCAGCCGGTCCTTCGTCATGATGGTGCGTTCATTGTGGCGAATGAATGTGATATGCGTGATGACGTCCTCGCGTTCGGCTTCAGGCAGATACGCGAGGATCGCTTTGCCGGGCGCGGAACACGACACACCGACGCGATAGCCGAGTTTCGAAATGAAGGCGAACATCCGCGTGCCGAGCGTCTCGTCCAGCACGATGATGTCCGTTCCCTCGCGCACGCCGATGAGCACCGTGTCGATCACCTGATCGCGAAGTTCACGCATCACATCCAGCGCGTGTTCCACGAGGTTCGTTTCCGTGATAGCCCGCTGACCGATCTGCAGCAGTCTGGTCGTGAGACGGATCTGCTTGGTTTCGGAATCGCGTGTCACCAGCCCCATGTCCTCCAGCGCCATGGCGATGCGGTAGGCGCTGGAAACGGGGCACGTGAGCGCGTCGGCGATCTCGGTCAGCAGTTTTCCCCTCGGGTGACGGGAGAGCAGCTCCAGGATTTCAAAGCCGGTCCTCAGGCTCGGCACGTCATATTTCGCTTGTTTTGCTGTCATTGCAATATCCAAAAGTTATTTCACTGTATGGAAATACAAATAGCAAAGCGCGATAAGCCTGTCAAGCAAGGTATTGTAAGGCGCGATTCAACTTAATTATCTGCACCCCATCGAAATCACGCAAAACGACACCACCAACACCAGAATTCCCAGTATCAGCGACGCCTTGGTCTTCAAGCCTGTGCCTTTCCATTCACCGGTTACGACGCCGATCAGCGTCGAGAAGAAAATCGTCGATGCCATCATGACCGCGAAGGAGATGTATTTCATTTCGCCCATCAGCGGTTCTCCCGCTTTGGTGCAAACAAATTGCGAAACCCAGATGACGCCCACCGCCCCAGCAAGCAGCATGTTTTTGGGGGACACATGGAGATAATCCCCAAACGTGCGGTTCTTTGCATTCTGCCAGAAACACAAAATCGTCTGGACCATAAATCCACCCCAAAGCACGATCATTAAGACCGGCATGCCGCGCCAGCACGGCTTCGCACCTGCAGCGACCGCAGCCTGCTCAATTTCTTCACCGCCCTGAAGACCGAAGTTCATCCCGGCAGAAAACACACCCGCGACAATGGCCATGATGATACCCTTGCGGAAATCAAATTCGGCGACCGCCTTGCGCTTCGTTTCGAAATCGAGTTCCTTCTCCTTTATCCATCCGGCAAGGCCGACGAAGACAATACCGACCAAGGATCCGATCACGCCGCCGAGAACGGTCAGCGCACCTGCATCCTTGACTAAGTCGGCGGCATGACCTTGAACAATCGGCGGGATCAGCGTGCCGGTCGCTGCACAGAGACCACACCCGATCGCGAGCCCAAGCCCGATGCCAAGGTACCTGACCATCAGTCCCCACGCGAGCGAGCCAATGCCCCACATGGCACCAAAACCCATGCATCGGGTAAGGACTGCAGCTGGAGTCGAAACGATAATGTCCGTGAACGTCGGTACGGTGAAGTAACAGATGGCCAACGGGCAAATGATCAGCCCGACAAAAACGTAGACAAACCACCACGTCTCGTAGGCCCATCCTTTGATGCCCCGAGCAGGCAAAAGAAACGTCGCCCCGGCGAATCCGCCGAGTGCAAAGATCAAGATTCCGAGTAACGAGTTCATAGGTAGAAGAATAGTTGTTTTCAGCGGGACAGCACACTTTCCTTTTCGGAAATCATGACCGGTGAATCCCACATCGGGATCCCGGTGAACACGGTTTTGCCGTTTTCGTTCCTGATGTCGCTTTTGGGGATTTCAAAAACCCGCCCCGTGATCATTTCCGTCCACACCGGCTCCGCAAGGCTCCGGGGGATTTCAATGCTCACCCTGTCGAATTCGAGCAGGTTCGACGGCATGCGGTCGGAGTACCAATACAGGCGCAAGGGTTTGCCGTGGCGCACGAATTCGGCGCACGTGAGTGTACGCGGCTTTGTGTCGCGCGGATCGGCCAGTAGGCTGCGGGTGAACGCATAAGGTGTTGTAACCGCACTTGGCGATGTTTCACTATCGAATAAACTGAAGACGTTTTGCATCGCGAAGTAGCTCGGACGGCGATAAACAAACTCTTTGAGTGTGTTGGAGCGAACCATCCCGAAGCTCTGCAACATGAAGGTGTACTGCAGATCAATCATCGTAAAAACACTGCTGGGGATATGCCGCACAGCATCGCCAATCGTGCGCCGCAGATTCCACTTGGCTTGGGAATATTCGGTCCATTCGAGGTTAGCGCTTGCATGCGCAAACTCGAGTTGCGCGGGACATCCCACCTCTCCCTGAAAAATGTCGTAGGAGGCGTTGTATTGCTTCACGAGCTTACGCAGCGGCTCGGCCATCGAGGCGTAAGAGGTGTCGGGATTCGCGCCATACGGGTGGTAGATGAAGAGCGATCCGAGGTCAGTCGCGTTCTCCTTTTGCAATTTTTCGAGCACCGCCACATAGTCCTTCGGGAAAGTGATCGCCGTGCAATAGATCTTCGCGGTCGGCTGAACCGCACGAATTGCCTTGCCCGTACGATAAAACATCTCGGCATACTCATCCCCTTGTCCGAAGGGCTCATTCCAGATTTCCCATTCGTCCACGACATCTTTGTAACGCTCCACACACGCCACGCAGAAACGGATCCACGCCTCAAACGCCGCAGGATCGCTCGTCACCTGCTTGACGCGCATACCGAGACGGAAGTCACTCCCCCAAACCGGATTGCCATAGCTCAGGCAGATCCATGGCTTCACGCCCATCGCCGCCATCTCCCGAACCTGCGGATCTAGCCACGTGAAGTCATACCGGTTTTTTTCTTGCTCGGTCTTCGCCCAGCCGCTGAAAAGACGCCCACGCTTAGCGCCGAGCGGACCGAGCAGGTGCTTGTAGGCATCCCAATCCGCGTAATCGCGGTCCATCGTCTCGCATCCGATTGACCACATGGAGGATTTGATCTCTTTGGCGTCGCGCGTCACGAGACGCCCGACTTGCTTCAGACCGGGATTCAGCGCGTTCAGTTTTTTCCAGGTCACACACGGCCGCTCTTTGGGCATGTCCTTCTTCTTATGGTCCTGCCACGCATCCCATGATTTAATCTTCGCCGCATCCTTGAATGCCACTGGTTTCGGTTTGTTCTCAAGCGCTTCCGCACCGAAAACAGAGGAAAACACCGCCGTTGTAAGGCACACCCCCATCGTGTAACGAAATGTCGTCATTGCTCTCTTCTCCTTGCAGGTTCACGAGCATCCCCAGATTGAACCTTTGTCCGTGTAATAATCGTTGTCACTTATTCCAACTGCACACTGCCGTATATTTTACTGATATTGCCTACTCTTTTCAACATCACTGTATGACAACAATAGCGCCGTTACCTTTGACGGGTATCAGGAAACGACCTCCCTCTGTCTCGATACAAAGTCTAGCTCCTCTCCCTCGAGCCCACTTTTCAGTGACTTGTGCCATTTGTTTTCTCCAGTTCTACCGCGATATAGCGGCAGCAGAGTACCTTTTCAAGCAGATCCTGCGGAATATAGTAGTACTGGTTAGAAGACTCGTAGCCGATGCGAGAATCGGCCTTCACGAGCGGCAACAACTGCTTCGCGGTGGCGAGTTCCTCGCGGACGGCCCGTAGCATTTCAGTGCGGCACTCCGCACGCGTCGTTTCATCGGTCGCGGCCAGCAACCTGTCGCGTGCAGCCACAAAGCGCGCTTGGTTCGCGCACGAGGCGAAGTGCAACTCCACGGTACGGAACAGCCCCAGCTCGCGCTTGACCTCTTGCATCAGAGAATCTGGCGTCTGCGCGATCAGCCGAGTCCATATGCCGTTACCGCGCGTGAACCCGTCTCGCACTTTCTCCATCTGCTTGATCCATACGCTGTCCGGATAGATCGAACGCCACGATTTGAGATCATCATATGGTATTCCCACCATTGTGGCCTTGTAGGTTGTGGGTTTCAGATAGAAGGGATTGGCGGGACCCATATGCTGGGGCCCATTGTACAGCGTCCCGATGTTAAAGGGATACTCGCGGAACCCGTCCGAATATGCCGTCCAAGCCTGCCGCACGATTGGAACGGCGTCCTTGCCGTAGTGCCGCTCCGCCACACGGTCCAACACCGTCCCGATGTCTGCCGTCTCTTTTGTGAAGGCCTGGAACACCTCCAGGTGAGGCGAGGGGTAGCAGCCGAGGCTCCAGGTCAGCATCAGGCCGTTCACGCCTGCCGAGGCGAGGTTGCGGGCGTGCTCCGCCACCAGGTCGAGTGTGGGCAGGTAGGGAACGGCACTGAACTCCCACGTCGCGCCGACCTGCACCTTGGCGGAGATCTTGAGGCCGGCGGCACGCGCCAGAGCCCAGTGCCGGGCGGCGCGCGGGCCGGGCCCGACCGCCGAGATCGAATACTCGTTGACGGTCGAGTTCACTCCGCCACGATTGATCGGCAGAGCCAATTCGCTGAGCGACTGGAACCAACAGGTCTTCGGTAACTTTTCGATGATCGCCGCCGCCTGCGTGTCGTTCCACCCCCAGTCCCACACGATGGTCTTTGCTTTAGGGTTGCCGCATGCCACGCCCTGCGCGATCGTCGCGTTGACTTCCGCGATGATATCGGCATAGGAACGGAGCTTGCAGCGCTCGCATTTCGCCTGCTGCCGGTGGGAGGCGCAGCTCGTCGGGTTCTCTGAGGCCGTGATCGTGAAGACGCCGCCTAGCCCCGGGACTTGCTTGAAGACCGACGCCAGCGCGTCGGACATCCAGCGCCGCACCTCGGGGTTGGAAGTGCAGAGTCGCTCCGAACCGTCCGCCGTCGACGCCACACCGCGCATCGCGGCCCGTTCCGGGCGCGCATCGAAGAACGACGCATGCATCGCGCGCGGTTCGTTCATGTAGAGGTAGACGTCGATGCCATACTTCTTTGCGCGCGCCACCAGCGTGCGCAGCCCCGCGATGCGCTTTTCGGAATCCTCGCCGAACTCGGGGAAGGCCGGGGCCTTCGCCAGCGTGCGCAACACCGTGTGAACCCACACGCCGTTCACTCCCGCCGCCGCGAGGCGCTGCAGCAGCCCCTCGGGATAAGACTTCACATCGGGGTCGATCAGCGGATCGCCGTAGTCTGCGAAGTAGGAGAAGATAAAGCGCAGCTCGAAAGGCGAGGTGCCTTCGGCCTTGGGCATCGCAAACGCAGGGTCTGGCTTGGCCAGTGCCTGAACGAACGCGAAGCGCGGCTCTTCCGGCTGGGCGAACGCGTCCGCCACACCCTCCTCGCGCAGCCATCCGGCCAAGCGCGAGGCCGCGGCCTCTTCCTCCGGCGCGGGCGCGGCGTAAAGCAGCGGTTCGCAAGCTGGTTTGAGGCTGCCAAGCTTGATGTACAGGAAGTCATCCTCGGCCAGCGAGTAGCGCAATTGCTCACGCGACATCCCGAGCAGCTTCATGAGCTGGCGGTACGGTAGCAGATGCCAGTTGCGGCGCAGGACCGTGATGTAGCCCTTGCCTTTCCACTCCGGCTGGATCGCGCCCTGCGGCGGCAGGCCCATCGACGCGGCGACCCGCGCCACATTCTCGGGCGTGGTTTCGAGGACTTCGGCCAGCCGAGCCTGCGGCACGACCGTCCAGTTGCGCCACACGAACGCATGCAACCGGCTCGGGAACGGCTCGCACCCTATCGCAGGTTTCACCCCGTCCTCGCCCTGCAGCGGTACCTCGGCGCAGCACCACCCCGCCGCCAGCAACCCCAGCAGCCCCGACAACAATACGGTTCCCATCCTTTTCTGACCTTTGCTCGTCTTCATACCTGATCCTTCCTGATAAGGTTATTGTTCCAACGGCACGCCCGTGGTGATCGTGGTGACCCTCACGCACGGAACTCCAGATAGCTGCCGCTTTCAGCTAATCCGAGTCATTCTGCCGGAATAACCTTGAATCGCACCAGACGGAAGTTTTTTCTGTCCTCGACAACAAGCCACTTGCCCTGACAAGCGACCTTGCCCGGTTCCAGACCGCCCGGAACCTTCGCGGAAACAAGCAGGTTCATCAGTTCCTGAGACGGTTTTCCGCCGGAAAGCTCCGAGCAGCGATTGGTGGAGACCTGTTCCCAGTGTTTTAGGTTGAAGACATACGCCGCAGGCAAAAAAGGCTTGAAGCGCCACACCCCGAGTTTGCCGGCGGCAACGAGCACGTTCTCTCCATCCGGAGCCAGATCGTACGGTTTCTCTGTCCAACCGCCGTTCACCCGCAAGATGTGGTCATCGGAAGAGGCGAACGGCCCTGTCTCGTCCTCGTCCAGATACATCCAGCGGATCGTTCCGCCCATCGACAGATACACGTATTTGCCATTGATCGCGAGGGCCGTCAACGGGCGTATTCCGCCCAGTCGTTTCCGAAATTCGGTTTCGCCGGGTTCTTTCACGTAGAGCCCCTGGCTCGTTCCGATGTATTCCCGATTCCCCTGTTTCGCGTAACCGCGCGTGAAGCGTTCCCGCCCGACACCGAATACATTTCCCCGTGCGCCCGCGAGGTTTTCCTCCATCCGCAAGACGGTCGGCATATCGCAGTGATAGAGTTCGCCACCGGACCTCCGGAAGAAGCCGAACCCGCGCCGCACCGGCCAGCCGTGTCCCATCACCTGCGTGCCGTCTGCCTTGAAGCGGTAGATGTGTAGATCGGGATAATACGACGAGGCCACAAGATCACCGGAGACCGGTAAGAACCCAAGCCCGACGATTTCGCTTTTTTCACGTCGCTCAGGGAGCGGAAAGAGTTCGCCGCGTTCCGCGCCCTTTTCGTCCAGCGCGATCAGCGCGTCGCGTTTCTTGTCGTATGTGACGTACTTGCCCTTCGCGGCGAACGGATGCGCGGGATCGTCCGGTACCAGCGCCGCGAGGTCGAAACGGAAATTTGGCGTCCCGATCACATGTTTGAACGCGAGCGTCGCTGGGTCGACCTCCCAGACATCATGCTGGCCGATCGCCCGCAAGGTCTTGCCGTCCCAATCGAGAAAACTGCCCTGCATCCGCACGCCCGTCCGAACGATCGTTCCGTCCTTCAATTCATACAGTTTACCGTCATCGCCTCCGAAGAACGCGCGCTCGTCCGGGCCATTCGCCACAAAGGACACGCCGGTGAACTCGAGCGGCGCTTCCTCCTTCGCCGCGCTCTGCCCCATCACCCCGTGGAACTGAATCGACGCTGCCAAAAAAATGCTAATCACTTGATCGTCCCCCAGCCGAACCGTTTCGGCGCAGCCTGTTTAAGTTCGAATCCCTTCGATTCTTTCAGGTCCCGATTGCCAGGCTCCCGATCATTGAATTGAAACGCGAACCGGAAGGTGTCGCCCGACTTCGGTGCAGAAAGGTTGAGGAACGCCCATGGGATGGACGCGCGATATCGGAACCCCTTCGCGGACTTCTCCACGGTCAGCGGCGCTTCCTTCAAATCGATCTGACCCGCAAGATGGGTATCGCACGGAAAGCGCTTCGGATCCCACGTCATGGTGCGGTACATTTCGGGACCGTTCGGCGTCAGCGCGAAGGTGATTTCGCTTTTCGCTTCGGCCGCATTGTCCGCAAGGTCATTCTGCGTGCGCTTCTTGAGCGCGCTTTTCGCAAGCCCCACCTGCACGCAATCGCCCTTCCAGCTGTCCCACCCCGTCCAGCCGTTCGTGGGCGTCAGGTCGGGAATGAAGAGATCGAAGGTTAGAAATTGTACGTCATAGCCGAGCGATACCGTCTTGCCTCCCTCAAACACGAACAACGATGGAACAGGGAGAAAATTGAACGAATCCTTTGTTGTCGCCACCGCGCCCTTCTCCGGCACGACGCGCGCCTCGACGTCGAAAAACACCGTGGGATCAGGCGTGAAACCGGCGAACGCGATCTCGACACGCTGCGTCTGCCGCGCGGTGAACGCAACGTTTTTTCGTACCCGCGCATCGGGTTCGCCCGGGATCCGCGTTTCCAGCGCGATTGTCCGCGCTTCGTCCGTGCGGTTTTCGAGCGTGACGGCCACGCCCGGCCCGCCGGACGCGAACGAGGGCACGAGGTCGATGATCCCAACGGGCGCACTGTCCGAAGCGGATGTGTATTTCCGTTCGCCCCATTTGAGTTGCGCCTGCGCCGCCTTGCCCCAGAGCGCTGGATCCGCGTCCAGAATGTACTGCGGATATTCGGAGAGCAGGAGTTTCAGTATGCCGCCCGCCGCTTTCCGGCGCGTCACGTTGCCCATCACGTCCGCGACGTCGATCGCGTCGCGTCCGACGGGAAGCTCGACTTCCGTTGCGCGTTCGCCCCAGTCCCAAAGCGCGATCACGCAGTGTGTATCGGTTTTGTCCGCGAAGGCGTAACCGAGCACGGTCTCGCCCAGCCATTCGATCGGGCATGTCGGACGGTGTCCCTCGGTCAGACGTCCAAACGCCGCGAGCGCGCCGAAGATCGGCCGCGGCTGCACTTCGCGCGGCCCCCACCGGTTTTTCGGATAGAGCGGGTTGTAACATACGCCGTAGTCGCCCTCAGCCTGGTTGTTCGCATCCGCGCCAAAATCGTATCCGTAGAATGGCAGATTCCAGAGAAAACCCTCACCGAAGAGGATGAGGTTCTGGCGCAGCTGCCCCGTGAGCTTCATCTTCTCGCCGAGCGGCGAGTTCGGCTCGTTAAGACCGCTCTCCGTGCCGATCATCGGGACATCCCGTCCCATGTACTCGCGAAGCAGGCGTTTGAGCGTACGGACCGTGTCCACAAGTCCGTTCACCTCCGGCGGCGCCGCGATATAGGGATGCACCGCGAAGGCATTCATATACTTGGCGAGGCCCAGGTCGAAGAGCGACCGCAGGAAGACGAGGTCGTTGATCCCCGCCGAAGTCGGCGCGCCCACGTAGGCATCCGGATCGAATTCGTGAATGGTTTCCCAGGCCATCTGGTGCACTTTTACAAGGGTCTCCGCGTTCGGGGTATAGAGATTCGCCTCCCATGTCGGTTCATAGAAACGGCGCTTCTGTTTTCCACCGCCCGCGGCCACGGCGGCCTTCACGTATTCGGCCACGTCCGCGCGGTATTGTGCCTGCACGGCTTCGTTGGTGAGGACGCTCTTCCAGAAATCCCCACCCTTGCATAAGGTATGCAGGTTCGCCACGATGAAACGGTCCTCGGACGGTTTGCGCGCGTCGCCCAATCCCCCGCGCTGGTACATCCACGCATAATTGCCGCCGTGCAATCCCAGAAAAGCGTCCCAGGGATCGATTGCAGGTATGTTGGCGGGATCCGCGAGGACCGCATACGTGAACACGCCTTTCGGCACGGTGCCCCGTTTCGGAAGTTCGAGCCCGGGGACGACTGGCCGGACGAGATACACGCCGTACCGGTCGGAAGGAAGGCTGAACTCGCCTTTCCACGCGCCTTTCGCATCCGCAACAATCTCGCCCGGTATCGTTGCCACGCGGTTCGTGTAGGTGAAGTCGTAGACATCCAGGCGTATCGGACGCTTCTCGCCCCCCGCCAGCCCTGTCGCGGTCAATGTTGTCTTCGCCTCATGTCCGACAATGAAAAAATTATTGGAGGGGTTCGAGGTCACGGCAGTCAACGCCGCAGCAAGAACCGGAAGTGAAAAAAATGCCATATGATGATATTCCTAATCAGAGGATGCGGATCATGGTGCCCGTGTCTTTTTTGATTTTCAAAAGGAGCGACTTATTGTCCGCCGAGACAAGAAACGCGCATCCCTTCGGCACGTTCACGTTCGCCACGTTTAAAACCTCCGCCGGAATTGTTACGCCACCGCTAGTCTCGACGAGCGTAACAATTTCTGTTTCCTTTATAACGTTGATACGCGCCTCGAGGCCGTTCGCGATCAGTGCTGAATCGGACGACACCGTGAACGCCTTCGCCTTCACGGGAACGACGCCCGCTGCGTAGCCGGCCGCTGGATAGTCGAACTGGAGATACGAGGCATATTGAAGGGCGAACGTGCCGTTTGTGACGGAAATCCGCGGCTGTTCGCCCGCGACCTTCACCCAGTTGTTCGAGAAACCGTACATCATTGTGCTTTGGCTCTTCGCCGTAACGGTGAAGTCCCCGTCAGTCTCCAGCGTACCATTCGAAATGGAGAACACGTTCCCGATCGAATACACGCCAACGCTACCCCGTGAATAGAGACGCGAACCGGATACGATCGACAGAAGGTTAGATTCACTTTTGTAGTCGATGCCAGTCATCAAGAACCGATTAGTCGTGTAGAATTCGGCATTGTTTTTGAGCTCGAATATGCAGTTGCCCAACGAACTTTGGGAACAGTTCAAATACGTGGTCGGCGCAACATTGTTCGTCCAGACCGCATCGTCGAGTTCGAACCGGTTGTTCTTCTCATATGAGAAAATACACGCGATCGTCGAATTGATATTCGTGGTGGCCTCATACACGCTCTGCCGACCCGTGACGCGCACAAGGTTGTTGGATGAGCCCGCCTTGAACCCGATCGTCGGCACTTTTCCGCGGAAAACACCATTTGAAATCAGAAGGGTGTTCCCAAAAGAATTGGTATACGCAGTGCTTCCGAGATAAAAACCGCTCGTGATTTCCGCGATGCCACCGTTCGTGATCGCGAACAGATTATTACACGCATTGATCTGATACCCCAGCTGAACTACCTCAGCTTTGAGCATGCCCCCGCCTGTGATCGACACAACGTTGTTCGAGGAATTCATCGCGTTGCCTACGCTCAGCACCCCGGCAAAGTCCGCCACGCCGCGGTCCTCCACCCGCAGATAGGCCCCATATCCGCCGCTACCGATCGACGCGTATTGTGCCGTCGAAAGTTTCTTGATCAGCGAATTTTCGCCGCGCACGACGTAACCGTTGTTGGTGCCCGCACTCATGTCGGACCGGAGCGCCTCGCTCCCCGTACCGGTGATAACGAGCTTCGAACCGTCGAGCACCTGAATGCTGGAGTTATTGCCAAAGTTGTATTGCGCGCGTGCGTTCACCGCGGTCACAATCGAACCGCCGGAAAGCTCGATCAAGGCCCCATTTCCGCCGTACGTACCGGCAAGGCCTCCTGAAAGCGTCATGGTCGCGCCTTGTATATAGTAGTTGTCTACGTTCTTGCCCCATCCTGTGGAAATCGACGTGCCGGTCCATTCACCGCCCTTGATGTACGTAAGGTTGTTGCCGCTCTCGTTCTGGATAGCATCTGACAGCACGATCTTTCTGGGCCCAGGATTTGCGCCCGTCGCCGCGTTGCGCATATCCAGGATCACCGAGTACGCGATATTGTTCACATTGATTTTAAATCCCGCGAAGCTGATGTCTTCGCTGGCCGTAAGTGTAGCCCCCGCGAGGGTGGCCTTGAATTCCGGACGATTCGTCGGAGCTGGAATCGAGGCCTGGTTCCACGATGCGGGTGACGCTAGATCACCCTTGCCGTCGGCATTGGGAAACACGACATCCACTGCGTGAACGTCAAATACCGAGCTCCCCATGAGCATGAATCCAATCACATAGTAAAGGGTGCGCATAGTCTTTATCCTTTTGTAAAGGGAATCAAACAAACATGATTATGTTAAATAATATTCAAAACAAAACAAAGGCATTTCTGCAAAGAAACAGGCCGTTCTTACTTTTCCACCATCGCGGGAACACCGTGTAGCGAATCCTCGTATTTTTCTACGTCAAAGAACGGTGGCGGTTCGGAACGGTCGAACGGCATAGCGCCTATACTGATGGTGTTCGTCGCGATCGTCACGTTTTGAAACGGTCCCGGCAAGATGTAGCTGTGCGGATTTGCGACATAATTGAAGCCAGAGTAATCGAAATCAAGTTCAGCAATTTTTCGGCATCCCATTTCTGATGTGAACGGCGGCATTTTCAGTGTGACGATCTGCGCCATTTCGTTAAAGGCGAGATGGAACCCGTTCGTCACCAGGCTGTGCGCATCCATGCCCTGCAATCGACGCCATTCGTTCAGGTCTAGAGGTCGTGCAAGGGATTCCCAGACACCGTATGTCATCGGGGCTGGATGCTTCTCCGCAACCGCACGCGCAAAAATATTCGAGGGAGAATTTTCATTGCGGTACTGTCCAGCCCTGAAGTTGAAGAAGTCTTCGCCGGACTTGACGCGTTTGTAGAAGAGGTTGTGATCACTTTCGTTGAGACAGGCGAAGCGATTCGTAGCGTCCAGAACCAGATCTCCGCCATTGTTTGCAACGAATATATTGTTCACATAGCGGTTTTCACTCGTCGCGTAGGAAACAGTATTCGTGCCCCGCTGGAGTGTGCCCCAAATCGTACGGAAGAGCACGCCCGCGCCCGCGTTGCGGTAAAGGAGGTTGTGCGCAACTGTCACCATAGACCCGTTATGGGAATAGATGCCATCGCCGCCGTTGAAATCACTGGCCGAGACCGTCTCGGCGACGATGTTGTTGTCAATCATTGAACGCCCGAAACAACTTTCCATCATCACGCCGAACGATCTGTTCCGGCAGATGAGGTTACCTGTGATGCGCGCACGCCGGAACCCGGTATCCAGCCACACACCTCCAGCACCGTTGTGGCTTACGATGTTATTCGCGATAACACCGCTGAAGCCGTGGAACTTGATGCCCGCCGATTCGCCCCAGTAATTCTTCTTGAGTTCGGAGAAGCGGCAGCCGTTATGTAAGACGATGTTGTTGTAAACGCGCGCATTGCTTGCTCCCCAGCCGCCGATTCCAGAGACCCCGTTGTCGGTCACCGTATTCCAGCGCACGATCGTCGCGCCCGGTCCCATCAGTCGCCGATCCTGTTCCGGCAGGTCGGTGAGTGCCTTGACATCCCATGTTTCGCCGCCAATGTCAATTCCCATGCCGCGCGAATCGAACGGTGTTATGTTCGATAATCCAGTTGTAGCCACTGCGGATAGAAATCGCGCCAATTTGAGGAAATGGCCCCTGATTGCAGCAGTGCTCAATTGTGAATCCGTCGATCGTGATCCGCCTCAACCCGCGTCGCGCCGGATTGAAGATACGGCCCCGTACACTCCATTCGATCGTACGGTCATTGATGGGCGCGTCGCGCTTAGCGAGGTGCAGGAGGATGCGCCGTCCGTCGTCTGAGACCATCCACGAACCGGGTGAGGAAAGAAGATCGCGCTCCGTGTGCATCTCGTTCTGGATTGCGCCGTCCACGAAGATCTGTCCGAGCGTGTGATCGCGGAAGGTCTCCGCTGTCACGACCGCATTCGTGACGGGACGCGCCGCGTAGCTTTTGTCGGAGCTTGCGATGCTGAGCGTGGTCAGATACGGATTCGGTTTGTTGGTTGGGATCTTCGCGAGGTCAATCTCACTCTCCCATACATCGGGAATCCCCTTGTAGATCTGCCACGGCTTGCTCCATACCGCGCTGCCTTTAATGACCGCCGCGCCGCGAACCCGCGACCGGAACGTCACACGCTCGATGTCCCCTGTTGCTCCCCGCCAAATGTTGATCTGTTCGCGATAGACACCTGGTTCCACCAACACGGTATCGCCGCTTTTTGCTTCGTCCGCGGCGGCTTGGATCGTTTTGAACGAACCCTCACCCCCTGTTGGATCAACGACGAGCGTGCGCGCGAAGGCAGCCCCCGCGACGAGGGTCAGGGTTACAGTCAGAAAATGTCCCATGATTCTTATTCTATCCTTTCTACGAGAATACCACTAAAACCGCGGCAAGCGCCTCAGCCAGGCTGCGGCATGAATTCGGCCGTCAGATAAGCGCCGGTCGCATTGGACTCAACGACGAACTGAGGAAGGCCCTGCACACAATCCAGTGACGGATGGTGGATATGTCCAGCGATCACCCCCAACAGGTTGGGCGCTGAAAAGACCTCGCGATGAAACGCCAGCGTTGTCGCGGTGTGACCTTTTTGCGGCCATTGCGGGCGGCGCTCGATCTTCCAGTTCCTGTCATTTTCCGCATTCCACGCGGGATGTCCGCAGCCGAACCCGACAGACCGTCCCGGCGCATAGAGCGGGATATGCATCAGCAGGACCAGCGGCAAGCCGCTCGCCACCTGATCGCGGAAAAACGCTAACTGCTCAGGCAATATCTCATAGGTCGAATCATCGATCGTCACGAACCGGACGCCGTTGATTTCGCGAACGCCCATCAGCGGATGTTGCCCTTGATAGAGCGGACGCAACCTTTTCCCCGTCCACTCCGCCCGCAGCGCTGTTTCGGATCCCGCCATGCCCTCGTAGTGCCAGTCGTGATTGCCTGCGATATAGAGGTATGGCACTCCCGAAGCGTTCAACTGCGCGAGTACCCACTCGATCCCCGCCTCAGAGGGGAAGCTAAAGATGTCGCCCACCAGCGCCAAAAGATCCACACGGCTCTCCTTCGCAAGCGCCAGCGTCTTTTCAAAACTCTCCTGCGGATTCGTCGGCGCGCCAGTACGGAAGTGCTTCGTTCTGTTATACCCATTCGCCATCCGCCCGCTGTACGGCGTGAACGGCGCGCCGCGCACGTCGTCCATGAAGAGATGCGTGTCGCCGATCACCATGATTTTCAGCGGCGTGCGCAACGCCGGACTGAAGAAACGCACGCGGTTCCCCTCGGTGGCAAACGATCGGGGAATACCGCCTTTTTTCAGGCCCGTCGGCGAAGGACGAACACAGCCGGAGAAAGGCAGCGTTGCGCCCGCCAACGCGGTTGTCAGCATAAAATCCCGCCGCGATACCGATGCCCGCATCTTCATCCCATTCTCCATGCTTTGCTCCGCCCGTTTATCCGCTTTCATTGATTTGACTTTTCTCCGGCATTTGCCGTTCCACACCATGTCGCGCTGTATACGGACATATGACGCCCGACGATGCATGCTCTTGCGGGTTCGATTTCAGCGGAAGACTCTATGGTATAATAATTTTTCATACCAGCATCTCGTTAAACAACATTCCGTATTCGACATTACAAACCGAGCGACTTGAAAAGCTCTGCGGAGATCATCGAATACGCCTCACGGCTCCAATGGTATCCATCGCCTCCGGCGAGAGCAAGACGGTCGATCAAGAGCGCGTAAAGATCCACAACGGGGATGCCTTCTTCCTTCATCACCTCCGCGGTGAGACGGTTGATACGCAGGACAACCGGATTCAAATCACCCGTTGCCTTCACCGGCTTGGCACGCTCGGTGTGCGGTGTCGTGGCAACCCAAATCAGCTTGGCCTTCGGCGAACCGGCGCGGAAATATTTGATCATATTGCGCGCAACGCCTTTGATCTGTTCATCCGACACCTTGTCCTCAGTCCAATGCAAAGAATGCAAGCCATTATTGAAAATGATATAGTCGAATTTCGCAACGGAGGCCGCACTCGTGAACGGCATGGCCGGAAATCCTTGGGGGTCGGCAGATCCAACAAACCCGCTCCAGTGATATCCATTCGCCTTACCGTCAAGGAGCTTCTCAAATGAATCGGTATATCCGCCCGAAATCGAATCACCATAATAAAGAACATTGGGTTTGCCTGCTAGAGGCTTTACAGGACATTTAACCATCCAGCCCTTACCCCCCTTAAACGCCTTTGAATAAGACGACAGGGTTTCGCCCTTCACATAATAGGCATTGCTATGCACTTTAAGGGAGATGATATCCACATCCGTCATTGTACCCTCGCGTCCAACCCAAATATCGGCCAAGTTGGGTATGACCTGTACGCTGATGGGCGGACGTGCGGAACCATTCTGATACACAGAGACGAGCCCATTACGAACAGCAAATACACCCTTCCAAACCTTGCCGGCCTGCGGACGCCACC
>CAZMLC010000007.1:0-40477 GCA_964567125.1 uncultured Akkermansia sp. | reverse complement strand
CCATTACGAACAGCAAATACACCCTTCCAAACCTTGCCGGCCTGCGGACGCCACCAACCCGTATTGTAATTGACGCCATTTATCGTTGCTGTCATCGGACTTCCAACACGTCCGAAATTAAGACAGGATAATTTAAAACCGGTCTCTGAAACGATCTTATCGAACAAAACGATATTATCTTTCTCTTCAAGTTTGTTCGGACGAATTTCGATTTCAATCGCAAAGGTGTTTGGATCAGTAATGATACTGTTGGGAATGGCAAATGCGTTCTTACCGTCAAGATGCACACAGCCTGAAGCATCCTTCACAACCGTCCCCTGCGTTGCCGAGAATGAATCTTTGGCAAGATCCCATACCACGTCCCGTTCAGCGACCACGTTCGCGGATTTTGGCGCATCCGCAAGCGTTAAAAAAACCGCCACTATTCCGCACGACGCTATCCATACCTTTTTCATCAGCATGACCCTTTCTTTTGTGTCTATTTGTAATAACGAACAAAATCGATTTCGTAGCGAGCAGGGAATATTGAATCATCAATCCCCTTCTGTCCGCCCCATGCTCCGCCTATCGCAAGGTTGAGAAGCAGATACTGCGGTTTGTCAAATGGCCAATAATCCGGCTGCCCCTTCAACTTTGGATAGACACCGACAAGCATATTGTCAAAAAACATCTTAAGGTTTTTTTCCGTCCAATCAAGCGAATAGACGTGGAATTTGTCACTGAGATCAGCACACGGAATCTGCCACCCTTTTGCCACAAGTGTATTTTTCCCCTTGTCGAGGCAAATCGTGCCGTACGTGTGGACATTGAAGTGGGTCATTCCAGGCTGAAACCCAACAAACTCCATGATGTCGATCTCGCCACAGCTCGGCCAGCCTACATTCTTTTCTCCAATATTTGTACCTAGCGTCCAAATTGCCGGCCACACGCCAACACCTCGGGGCATTTTTGCGCTCACATCAATACGTCCATAGAGGAAGTCTTTCTTCCCTCGTGTCATGACGCTTGCAGAGGAGACCTTACCCTCCGCTTCCTTATGCGCCTCAATAACCAGTTTGCCATTTTCCAAATGGCTGTTCTTCAAAGACGCAACCCTATATTCCTGTGCTTCCTTATTTCTTACATATCCCGTCTCGTAATCCCATTTAGACGCATCCGGCAATCCTGTTCCGTCAAATTCGTCATTCCATACCAGCGTACGCTTACGCTGATTGGCATAGAAAAGTTCATCGATAACCGCCACCTTCACATGCTGATTTGCTTCGTCAAGCCAATCCACGTTGCCCACACTTCCATTCCATACCTGCGGCATCCAAAGGAGTGCTCGCTTATGTGGTTTACTGAAGAAGTATTCTGTTTGATAGGCCCCATCCTTGCGCCAGCGAATGCCACCGTCACGTGGCTCGCATCCCAGACCACTTTTCGCCGTATCCTCAATACCCGCTTCGCTGACGATTCTTTTGCCGCCATAGATGCCGCCGGCAATAATCATCTGAGTGAACTTCGCCATGTCGGCAGGGGTGGAATAAATTCCGCCGCCAGCCTCCGGTGGAATATGACGACCATCCGCAAAACGTTTCGGAATATTAAACCATTCAGACTTGCGCAGTTCACGCTTGTCGCGGTTGTGGGCATACGCTTGCACAAGACGCGAACGTTGTTCCGCAGAGGGATTGAATGTGGTATCCACCATGCCCAGCGGCTCAAATATCTTCATTCTCAAATAGTCGGAAAATTCGATACCTGTTGCGATCTCGACACACCGCGCCGCCACATTGAAACCCGTATTTGAATAGCGCCATTTCTCTCCTGGTTGTGACACGAGAGGAATTGCGGCAGCCAATTCGACTTGACTGGCGAGGGTGTAGAATGTATGAAGATCGGGCGAACTCCTATCACAATTCGGCAAGGCCAACGTACCAAATCCAGCCGTATATCCGAGACAATGGCGAATCGTCATTGGACGCACGAGCGGCACAAGACGACTTACGCCATTCGCGTCCGCAGCCTCCGTCACGCGACATTTTGCAAGGGACGGAATATAGTTTGAAACTGGGTCATCGATCTTCAGTTTGCCTTCGTCCTGTGCAATCTCCACAGCAATTGACGTGATGTATTTGGTCATCGATGCCATCCAAAACATGTTCGTTCGCGTCAACGGACGGCGGCTCTCAAGATCAGCCCAGCCCGTAAATGCCTCCTGCTCAATTCCATCTGGCGAAATAACCATCGCACCCAGCCCCGCAACGGTTCCGCTCTGTGTGAGCGCACGAAGGCAGCTCTTCAAATCAACCTTGCCACACGGTATTGTTTCTGCATGCGCTGCGGAAATAGTACTCATTGCAAGATAACAAGCAACGACAGAACGAAAGACGTTCATCACATGTACTGCCTTCATTGTAATACCCCTTATTCAGCAAAAAACTTTACGATTGGTTCCGTTTTATCTGGATCGACGCCATGAGGATGATGACCAAAGAGATTGCGCTTGATAACTTTAATATCACCACCAGCGGCTTTAAAACGCTCAATGAAGATTTCTGAATTCTTTTCCGGAGCAACCGTTTGGTCTTGTCCTCCATATAACAACAAAACGGGAATTTTCGCGGCGGCGATTTTACCCGTTAAATTAATGGGCATATCAGGGTTGTTATCCCAATTGTGATCCATGGGTACAGCGATCTTCCATGTGCCAATCATCTCAGGATTACCTTTGCCTATTTGTTTTGGATCTTTAACATAAAGACGCGTAAAATTTAAAAGCGGTGCATCCAGATAAATCTTGCGAACGTTATCTGGATAGGTTGCCGCATAGCGCGTTGAGAAGAATCCGCCCCAACTCATTCCCACCAGATTAGCCTTGGATGCAAATCCTAACTCTTTGACAAGATACTCCTGGAACGCGGCGGCCGTCTTAAGCCCCTCTTCATTCATACGCGTATCGAAAAGATCGATCGTCACGTGGTGATAACCTTGCTTGAGTAAGTCTAAGACACCCGTGCGGTCAACAAAAGCATCGGCCCATTGCATCGTCCACGTCCATGGGCAGCCATTGGCCGTAGCCACCGAAGGCTCAACAACCCATGCGGTTCTCCCATTGAAATCAAACTTTATGCGCCTAAATCCATACCAAGAATCTTTACCAATAATCTTACATTTCACAGCAATTTTCGATTCACAATCGCGTAAGGTATTTGCATCAACTCCATGAGGGACATTGCCTGATGGTTTAAGCTCCGAAGCTTCAGTTACCAAGTTTCCCGACAATACTGCCAATGCCGTTACAAAAAACAATGTTTTCATCCGTATTAACCTTTCGCTTATTTTTTAATATATCACACTTCCGCTGAAAAACATTCATTTTTGCAAACCATTCATGAAGCTACTGACGCGTTTGCGAGGATCCAACTGATTCTGGAAAACCACCAAACTCCACATACTATCGAAAATACGAAGAAAACGCGCCTCTTCAAAGCCACATATGCAGTTGGAATGCAGGGGTGGCGGTGCGCGCCGAAACATAATGCGTCAGTAGAACCCCGTGTAGCCACCCCATCGGGAAGGGAGATTCCTGAGCTTTTTCTGAATGATTTTGGTCTTCCGCTGCGCACGAAGAGGGCGCGAGAACTGGATGCTAACGGAGGAAGGTTCGGGGCAGGGCAAAAAAAATGGTGGCAAGGGCCGGGATCGAACCGGCGACACGCGGATTTTCAGTCCGCTGCTCTACCAACTGAGCTACCTCGCCACCTCTATCACTGCTGTGATAAATGAATGAGGGCGTAACTTTAGCGAAAATTAGGGGGAAAGTCAATCGCGTTTTTAGCCTTTAAAAAATTTGGTAAGTCTGCTTCCGCGTTCGTGTTACGCGGGTCTCTTTAGTCTTGCGTGAAGCCGTAAAACCGAGTATTCTGTGAAATAATCTTAGGATTTTGCTTAAGGTTTCGTTTTATTCAACTCAATAAGGATCGTGGCGTATGAGAAAGCTTAAAGTCGGTATGATTGGCGGTGGCGGAGGCTTTTTTGGTAAGGTGCATCACCGTGCTATTTCGTTGGATGCAACGCGCGAAGTCGTGGCCGGTGCATTGCATCAGGATCCCGCGCTGTGTCAGAAATTTTCAGAGGAATGGGGTATTGTCGGTTATCCGGATTACAAGACCATGATCGCGGATTGGAAATCGGGCAAGCTGGAATTGGATTACGTCACGATTGTGACGCCGAATTTCCTCCACGCTGAACAGGCCTTGGCCTGTTTGGATGCTGGTCTTCCCGTACTCTGCGAAAAACCGATGTGCTACACGTTGAAAGAAGCCGCTGAGCTGAAAGCCATGGCTAAAAAGCGTAAAAAAGTTCCGTTTGCGCTTTCGCACACCTATACCGGCCATCCGATGATGATGCTGGCCCGCGAATTGATCAAGCAGGGCAAGATCGGCGATATCCGCAAGGTTGAGACCTACTATAATCAAGGCTGGCTTGCTACGCTGCTCGAAAAAGAGGGTAATCAGCAGGCTTCCTGGCGTACGAATCCGAAGTTCTCGGGGATCTCGGGCTGTGGCGGCGATATCGGCACTCATGCGCTGATCAATGCGCTTTGGACAACCGGTCTGAACCTCAAGAAGGTCTCCGCTCGCCTCACCGCGCTGCCAGGCCGTAAGCTTGACGATGATTTCAACGTGATCGGCGAGCTGTCAAATGGCGCGACGCTCATCCTGACAGCCTCCCAGATCGCCATCGGTCACAAGAATGACTGCGGATTCCGCATTTACGGCAGCAAGGGGTCACTGGAGTGGGCTCAGGAAAATTCGGAAGAGCTGCACTATCTCGATGGTTCCACACGCGTAACCTATTTCCAGAACATCCCGGTTCCGGAAATGCCCGATGTGCTGAAGACCTATGGTCGTATTCCGAGCGGTCATCACGAAGACTTCCTGGAAGCATTGGCCAATCTGCACACGTCGCTCGAACGCAAGATCCGCGCACTTAAAGGCGAGACCGCCGCTCCGGCGTATGATCATCCGGGCGTGGATGAAGGCGTGCTCGGCATGAAATTCCTGCAAGCTGCGGTAACCAGTTCCAAGAAAAAAGGTGCATGGACCTCGCTCTAATGTGTCCGTATCTTTTTACAAAAAAGGTGCAGGAAACTGCACCTTTTTTTATTTTCATTCATGCTGCATCGTACCCCCCTGTTCATAACCTGTTAACATAAAAAAACATCCCTTCTTTTATTTCATTTTTTTATACGTTCGTTATTTTTATCATAATTCATTCATTTAAAACAAATTATATCAATTTAAATACGGTATTTTTCCCTTTTTTTGACTGTTAATAAGATGTTCATAACCTGTTTAAAGATTGATTATTTTTTTCCATTGTGATTCGGTCTCATTTTGGAGTAATTTATCTACATAAAGGGAGCATTGGACGAATTCCCTATACACAGGATTTTTAATGAACGCTTTTGAATTGTGGTCGATTGCGTGCGGCAATCTAAAAAATGTATTGAGTGCTGAAGTATACAGTCGCTGGATTGATATCATTGTTCCAGTCGATTGTTCGCCTGACGGCTCTTTCATTCTCTCTGTTGACAATGATTTTTGTCGCGATTGGATTACACAACACTATCAGAGTTTCATTCTTGACGCTTTGCATGTTGCCGGTGCGGATTCGATCGAAAAATTGGTTTTCACGATTCAGGAATCAAACGCTCAGGATGATGAACATGACGCGGCAAACGACAAAAAACGCGTTGAGGAAAAACAGGTTAAACGCGTGCGTGCTGTGCATAAACCGCACGCTTCATTGGCCAGCCCGCTCAATCCGAATTTTACCTTTGAAAATTTTGTAACGGGCAATTCGAATAGTTTCGCGCACGGTGCTGCATTGGGCGCTTCACAAGAACCTGGCCGTGCGTATAATCCGCTTTTTATCTACGGTCAGACCGGTATCGGCAAAACGCATCTGATGCAAGCCGTTGGCCACAAGATCCTTGAGCGCCCCAATATGTCCGTCTGTTACGTTTCCTCTGAAACGCTGATGAACGAGTATGTCGATGCGATTAAAAATCGTACGACCATCGAATTCCGGCAACGCTACCGCAGTGCGGATGTCCTGCTTGTCGATGATATTCAGTTTCTGGCCAGTAAAGAGGGTCTCCAGGAGGAGTTCTTCCATACGTTCAATGCACTTTACGACGCACGCAAGCAGATCATCATGACCAGCGATCTTCCTCCCAGCGCATTAAAAGGCCTGGAACCACGCTTGGTTTCGCGTTTCGGCTGGGGGCTTGTCACGGAAATGGAGTGTCCTGATTTTGAAACGCGGTTAGCGATTCTTAAATATAAGATCTCACTCACGCGCGTGAAGCTTTCCGATGAGATCCTGACCTTTATCGCGGAAAATATCAAATCGAACGTCCGTTCGCTGGAAGGCGCATTAACGCGCGCGGTTTCGTTTGCAACGCTGAACAACAACATGCCGCTCAAACTCGATATGCTGCGTAATTTACTGAAAGATCAGCTCAGCAATGAACGCAAAAAAGACCTTTCATTCGATGAGATTCAGCATGCTGTCGTTGATTTCTACGACATTCGTATCTCAGATATGTCGAGTAAATGCAGGACGCGGACGTTTTCAAATCCCCGGCAGGTTGCCATGTTCCTCTGTCGCAAACTAACCATGTCTTCGCTGCCTGAAATCGCCAACTCCTTTGAAAAAACGCATGCCACGGTCGTACATGCGTGTAAAACGATCCAAGATCGCATTCAAACTGAAGATGATTTGCGCGAAGATGTTCGCCAAATTGTGCGCACGTTGGGCCGCGATCCATCTTCAATCAATGTTTAAAACCTGTTGATATTCTGACAACATCCTGACAATGCATTTTCAATTACATCCTGTTTATCAACACGCACCGCTGAAAACCTCATTTTTAATGAACAGTTCCATCAGCTTATCAACAGGATATTGGGTGGGTTGTTAATTTCATATCTTTTTTAAAATAAAGGTCTTACAATGATTTCAACACTTTTCTTCAAACCTAATAATACGATTATTGATTCTTTACATTATTCAGTATTATCCACTATACTACTCACCATTCATTCAGATGACTTGTACAGTCATTGAATTAGCCAAGAGGAACTTCACGCATGAAATTCTCAATTGTCAAATCAAATTTTTTGGAAGCACTTCAAACCGTCCAAAACGTGGTTTCATCCAAAGGCACGTTGCAAATTCTTTCGAATGCCTTAATTGAAGTTGAAGACAATCAGTTGTGCATCACGACAACGGATCTTGATATTTCTGTGCGTTGCACGGTGGAGTGTGAAGTTCAGCATCCTGGAAGCACGACGTTACCGATTCGCCGTTTGACAAGCATCATCCGCGAATTGAATGAAGGCAATATTCTCGTTGAAGTCAGTGACAATGACGAAGCCACGGTTCAATCCGGCTCCTCTTATTTCAAAATCCTTGGTCTGCCGATCCGCGATTTTCCTGCTGTCTTGAATGCCGAAGGCAAATTCTGTTATCGCATGGATCAGGCGGTCTTCAAGGAAATGCTGCGTAAAACCAGCTATGCAGCTTCGTTGGATGAGACGCGTCGCGTGTTGAACGGCGTCCTGTTAGCCTTCAAGGAAAACAAGCTGACGATGGTTGCCACGGATGGTCGCCGTTTAGCGTTAGTGAGCCAGGAAGTCGAATTTCCTGAAGATGCCGAAGTTGAGATGATTTTACCGACCAAGGCTGTCAGTGAGTTGATGCATATTCTGGGCGAAGGTGATCTGCGCATCTATTCACAGAAGAATCAGATCGTCTTTGAAGCGAACAATACGATTATGAGCAGCAAGCTTGTGGATGGCGTCTATCCGAATTACCGTCAGGTAATCCCCAGCGGTTGCGATGAACGCGTGGTGATCGAGCGTGAAGAGTTTCTGAGCGCATTACGTCGCGTTTCCGTGGTCACGACCGATAAGTCCAATGCAACGCGCTTGACCTTCTCGGCGAACCAGCTGACCATCAGCATTGCCACGCCGGAAGTCGGCGAAGCACGCGACATGATTCCGGTGAAATATGCGGGTAAAGAAATTTCGATTATCTTTAATCCCGAATATGTCATGGATCCACTGAAGAATATCGCGGATGACGAAGTCGCGATCGAATTGAATGATGGCTACAGTCCGGCATTGTTGAAATGCATGTCCGGCAACCTTCCCTTCCTGTACGTGCTGATGCCTTTACGTTTGAACTAAAATTCTTTAAAAGGGCCTTGCATTGAAGGATACGTTTTGCGTATAATAAAAAGCCTTTTCAAGACACTTTCGTTTGCCTCATAGTGTAACGGCAGCACAACAGATTCTGACTCTGTTTGTTTAGGTTCGAATCCTAATGAGGCAACCATTTTGATCCCTGTAAACGCTTGTCATAAGGTGTTACGGGGATTTTTTATTGTGGGGGTTTGCGTTATTATGGCTGAGAAGACAGAAAGCGATTTAGGGTTAGCGATAGCATTGCCGCATCTGGTGGATGAGTTATCCATTACCCCTCGCCAGATTTCTGCGGTTGCTACGTTGCTTGCCGAGGGAAATACGATTCCCTTTATTGCGCGCTATCGTAAAGAGGTCCATGGTAATTTGGATGAAGTTCAAATCGGAAAGATACAGGAACGTCTTGCCTATTACCGCGAATTAGAAGAGCGTAAAAATACCATTTTAAAGTCAATTGAAGAACAGGGTAAGTTGACGGATGAATTGAAGCAGAAAATAACATCCTGCATGTCGAAGACGACCCTGGAGGATCTCTATTTACCCTACAAGCCCAAACGTAGAACGCGTGCAATGATTGCGCGTGAAAAAGGGCTGGAGCCCCTGGCACTGGTTATTCTTGAACAGAAGCCGGACGACCTTGAGACGATCGCACAGACCTACGTGGATGCGGAAAAAGGCGTTGAGACGGTAAACGATGCCTTGAGCGGTGCACGCGACATCGTGGCGGAAATGGTCGCTGAAAATGCCGATGTCCGCGGCTTTGTCCGGCAGACCTTTTTTGAACACGGACGAATTGTGTCCGAGGTCGTGGATCCTAAACCGGTAGAACCGACCAAATTTGAACAGTATTATGAATTTTCAGAAAAGCTGAGTGAGATTCCTTCGCATCGGTTTTTGGCGATTCGTCGCGGCCAGGAAGAAAAAGTGTTGCGCGTCAAGATTACCTGCGAATCGGAAGGAATGCTTAAACGTATCGCGGAAATGTATCATCTCAATGAGCGGTCACCTGCTGCAGAGCAGATGAAAACCGCGATTGAGGATAGTTATAAGCGCTTGATTGCGCCCAGCGTTGAAATCGATGTCAGCGTCGAAATCAAGATGAAGTCTGATCGCGCGGCTGTTGAAATCTTTGCACAGAATCTGCGCAATTTGCTTTTACAAGCCCCCATGGGTGAAAAGAAGATGATCGCCATTGACCCGGGATTGCGCACGGGATGTAAGTGCGTCGCTTTGGATGCAACCGGCAAGTTTCTCGAGACCTGCACCATCTATCCGACGCAAGGCGAGCGCAAGGAAGTCGAAGCCAAGGTTGATTTGTGCAAGCTGGTCTCCAAGTATCGGCCGTATGCGATTGCAATTGGAAATGGTACAGCAGGCCGTGAAACGGAAACGTTTGTACGCAATACATTAAAAGAGGCGAACGTACATGATACCATCGTGGTTTCAGTCAATGAATCGGGCGCCTCTGTGTATAGCGCATCTGAGATCGCGCGCGAGGAGTTTCCCGATTTGGATCTAACGATTCGCGGTGCCATTTCAATCGGTCGTCGCTTGCAGGACCCCTTAGCTGAATTGGTTAAAATTGATCCCAAAGCCATTGGCGTTGGGCAGTATCAACACGATGTGCATCAACCGTTATTGGTCGCCAAACTCGATGATGTGGTGATCAGCTGCGTCAATCACGTCGGTGTCGAAATTAATACAGCAAGCGCGCCTTTGTTGACGCGTGTTTCCGGTATCGGTTCGACCATGGCCAAGAAGATTGTCGCCTACCGCAACGAGCACGGTGCGTTTACCAGCCGTAAGCAGCTCAGTAAGGTGCCTGGCATGGGACCTAAAACGTTTGAACAGGCTGCTGGATTTTTGCGTATCCGCGAGGCTGAACATCCCCTGGATGCATCGGCGGTCCATCCGGAGCGTTATGCGCTTGTCGAACAAATGGCCAAAGACCTGGGTGTCGATTTGAAGACGCTGATCGGCAATAACGAATGGGTCGATAAGATTAAAATTGCTAACTATATTTCAGAAGATGTGGGTGAGCCTACGCTTCGCGATATTGTCGCTGAACTCAAGAAACCGGGACGCGATCCGCGCGCAACGTTTGAAAAACCAGCGTTCCGCGAGGATGTTACAGAGATTGAACACGTCAAGGAAGGCATGGTTTTAGAGGGCGTCATTACTAACGTCACCGCCTTTGGCGCCTTTGTCGATATTGGTGTGCATCAGGATGGTCTCATCCATGTCTCCGAGTTGTCGGATCGCTTTATTAAGGATCCGGCCGAAGTGGTCAAAACAGGCGACCGCTTAAAAGTGCGCGTATTGAGTGTGGATAAAATTCGCCGCCGCATTTCATTGAGCGCCAAGACGCAGCAGGCGTCAGGTGCTCGTCCAGCGGCCAATCAGCAGCGGCCAGCACCTTCCAACAATGGACAGCGTCCGGCACAGCGCTCCTCATCCGGAGGGGGCGCTTATCGGCCTCAGGGGTCACAGGATCGACGTCCCTATTCGAGTGGATTCAGCGCGAATCCGTTTGCCAATTTATAGGTATGGAGACAATTACGGATACGATTGCAGCGATTGCAACAGCAGCTGGACCTGCTGGTGTAAGCGTGATTCGTATCTCGGGTCCTGAAGCCCTGAAAATCGGTGATCACCTGGTGGCAACGTCGAATAACGCGAAGCGCCCCTCTCAGTGCCATGCAGGAACCTTTTTTTACGCGCGCATACAGAACCCGAAAACAGAGCAGCGCATCGATGATGGGCTCTTTTTGATCTTCAGGGCACCGCACAGTTTCACTGGTGAGGATGTTCTTGAAATACACGGGCATGGCGGTCGCATCCCTTCTGAGCAGATTCTGCAGGCGGTTTTCGCTGCGGGGGCGAGGCTTGCAGAACCTGGCGAATTTTCTAAACGTGCTTTTCTAAACGGACGCCTTGATTTGACGCAGGCAGAGGCGATCATGGATTTTATCCAATCTAAAAGCGAGCGGATGGCGCATATTGCCCGCGCGCAGCTGGATGGCGCTTTGGGATCGCAGGTCTTGCATCTGTATCATGAGACGACGAGCCTTTGTGCGGAAATTGAATATCTCTTGGATTTCGATGAGAACGAGCTGCCTGTCGATTTTATTCGTCAATGGAAACCGCGTCTCTGCACAGTCGAGACGGCGATAAAGAGTCTCATAACATCCTGGAAGAGTAACGGCCACGTCTTGCGGGACGGTGCAACGGTTGTCATCAGCGGAAAGCCCAATGTGGGAAAGTCCTCCTTGCTCAACGCCCTGCTGGGCCATTCACGTGCCATTGTCAATGAACAGCCGGGCACAACGCGCGATACGATTGAGGAAGGCTGCGTGATTCAAGGCATTCCCATTCGCCTGGTCGATACAGCCGGCATTCGGCAGACGAGCGATGGCATCGAGCAGGAGGGCATTGCACGCAGTCATCACTGTATTGCGCAAGCGGACGTCAACCTGCGTCTGATCGAAAGTACAGATCTCGCTGAGCGCGCTGCATGTGATGAAGATGCGCGCAGTAAAAATGATATTGTCGTCATCACAAAAGGCGACCTATGCGAACCGCACTTAAACAACAGCGAAAAAATGAAGGCACCGGTTGTGATCTCGGTTAAAACAGGACAGGGACTCGAAACGCTCAAACAGAAAATAATCGAAGTGTTAGGCTGTACCCAGTCGGAATCAACGGGGTCCGCCATTGTCTCTGCCCGGCACGCGGCGGAATTAATGCGCGCGGAACAGGCTCTCGCTGACGCATCGCCGCTGTTTGAACATAAAAACGTTGATTGTGCACTGCTTGCACATCACTTGCGGATCGCGGCGGAGGCGTTAGGACATATAACCGGACGCATCTACTCCGAAGACCTTCTTGATGCCGTATTTTCAAGGTTTTGCGTTGGAAAATAAGCAGTTACTACGCATCAGCGTCCTGTTAATAACTAGTAGATAACTGTTTATTACTTTTTCTTGAAAAATCGCTGGAGAATGGGTATAGAAGGTCATAAAACCCTGTTTTACAACGAGTTACATAAAATTTTCCGGCATTTATATCCAGCCAATTCTTTCTGAATAGGGTGAGTATTCCGTGTTGATAAATAATACGAGCAACCGTGCTAGCCTATCAGTCTGAAAATAAGATGTTGTTTGATCGTGCGCGTATAAAGGGGATTGGCTTGCTATTTAAAGGGGCTTTCCGTAAACTTTTAACATGAAGAATTTCAATGAAGAAGTCGACGTTATCGTCGTCGGGGGTGGTCATGCGGGTTGCGAGGCTGCATTGGTTTCTGCACGCCTTGGTGCGCGAACGGTTTTGATCAATAGTACCCTAGCGTCCATCGCAAAAATGCCGTGTAATCCCTCCATCGGTGGTTTAGCAAAGTCCCATCTTGTTTATGAAGTCGATGCGTTGGGCGGTGAAATGGGCTACAACACCGATTGCTGTGGAATCCAATTTAAAACACTCAACGAAAGTCGCGGACCTGCTGTTCGTGCAACGCGCGCACAATGCGATAAAACAATTTATGCTCAACGCATGCAGCGGGTTATTGCCGGGACTCCGAACCTTGCTGTCTTAGAAGACGAGGTTGTTGGCCTGACAACACAATCCGGAACAGCCATACTTTCAGGCGTGGAAACACGGCAGCATGGAAAAGTGGTTGCCAAGAAAGTCGTTTTAACCACAGGGACAGCCTTGGCCGGGAAGATTTTCATTGGCAAAGAGGTTGTTGAAGGTGCCGGTGACGAACGTCCTGCGGCAAAAAGTCTTTCAGAGTGCCTAAAAAAGCTGGGATTTAACCTCTTTAGGCTTAAAACTGGCACACCACCGCGCTTATTGGCGGAAAGCATCAATTGGGCGGTTACACACGAGGAACCGGGAGAAACACCGCCGCCCCAGTTCTCACTGCGGTCAAAAATGTTCCACGTGGAACACTGCGCAGCTGAAAAATGTTCCACGTGGAACACTGGAAAGTCAGAAACATCCCTGCTTCAAGGACGTCTAGGCGGTAAACAGCGTTCCTGCTGGTTAACCCATACCTGCGCTAAAACGCATGATATAATACGGGCTAATCTCGCTGAAAGTGCACTTTACGGTGGATTAATCGAAGGAACGGGCGTCCGGTATTGTCCTTCGATTGAAGATAAAGTCGTTCGTTTTGCCAATGCCGCGCAGCATCATGTGTTTTTGGAGCCTGAGGGCGTTGACTCGAGTTGGATTTATCCTAACGGGCTTTCAAATAGCCTGCCGCGTCATGTGCAAGATGAATTGGTACGGAGCGTTCCTGGTCTTGAGAATGCTGTTTTTGCCAAGTATGCCTATGCGATCGAGTATGATGCGATTGATGCGCGCGATTTAACCGTTACGTTAGAAAGCAAGCAGATGCCTGGACTTTATTTTGCTGGGCAAGTCAACGGCACAACGGGCTATGAAGAAGCTGCTGCACAAGGCTTTGTGGCTGGTGCCAATGCAGCGCTTGCGGTTTTGGCGCGCGCGCCGCTTATTTTGAGCCGGCAAGATGCCTATATCGGCGTGATGATCGACGATCTGATTACGAAGGGCACCAATGAACCCTATCGTATGTTTACGTCACGCGCAGAGCGTCGACTGATTTTGCGTCAGGATAATGCTCGGTATCGGTTATTAACCCATGCAAAACAACTGGGCGTTTTACCGAAAGGCATCCTTGATCAGACGGCCGCATACGAAGAAAGCATTTTAAAAGAGCTGGATTATTTGCAAAAGACGCGCATCCATGGCTCTTCGCTGTGGACACGGTTAACGCGCCCAGGTTCTACGTTCGACCAGATTATGCAGGACAGCGACCAAGATCATCAGTCTGTTTCGAAGACACTGCCGTACGAGCTGATCGAACAAATTGAAATCCGCGTGAAGTATCATGGCTATATCGAACAGGAGAACAAAGCTGCACAACGCGCACGGGGGCAAGAACATGTGCGTATGCCGGACTGGATGGATTATTGGAAAATCCCTGCATTGCGGTATGAGTGCCGAGAAAAACTGAGTAAGATTAAGCCGTATGACCTTGGCCAAGCCTCGCGGATCCCTGGCGTTAATCCAGCAGATATCGCGATCCTAGCCATGATCATTAAACGCGGATCATTACCCGAGACATAACGCAACGTTATTTTCGTTTCAGGTAATACAAAAAATAGTAGCCATACAACATAGGCATGTATTGATGTTATGCGACTTAATGTGGGCGATATGCTGGTAGCGCTCTATTTGCTTGTCGGTTCCGCCGAAATCGTGATATTCTTTGTATTTTACGAATCAAGCCATTCTTATCATGTCAATGAAACAACGTAGAATCGTCATCACCTCGGCATTGCCCTATGCAAATGGTGATATCCATATCGGACATCTGGTTGAATACCTGCAAACGGATTTTTGGGCGCGTTTCCAAAAGATGCGCGGCCATGAATGCCTCTATATTTGCGCCGATGATACGCACGGGACGCCCGTGATGATCCGTGCGCGCAATGAAGGAATAACGCCTGAGGCCTTGATCGCGCGCAGCCATGAGAATCATTCGCGCGATTTTAACCAGTTCGGCATTGCGTTTGACAATTACTACACCACCAATTCGCCGGAGAATCAGGCCTTTTGCGAACGCATTTTCAAGGCGTTAGAGTCCTCTGGGCATGTTGTATCCCGCGATGTACCACAGCTTTACTGCGAAAAGGACGGAATGTTCCTGCCGGATCGCTTTGTGCGCGGGACGTGTCCGAATTGCGGCTCGGCCAACCAGTATGGCGACTCGTGTGATGCCTGCGGTGCGACCTATTCGACTGCGGATCTGAAGGATGCAACCTGCTCCGTTTGCGGCGCGACACCCGTCATGAAGGCAAGCGAGCATCTCTTTGTGGAGCTGGAGCATTTCCGCGATTATTTGCGTGAATGGCTGCCGCAGCATACCGCGCGCGATGTCGCGAACAAACTGCTCGAATGGTTTGGAGAACCGCTCAAAGCCTGGGATATTTCGCGCGATGCGCCCTATTTTGGCTTTGAAATTCCGGGTTACAAAGGAAAATATTTTTATGTTTGGGTCGATGCGCCGGTCGGCTATCTGGCCTCGCTTCAGAACTGGTGTACGCGCCAAGGCAAGCAGTTTGATGACTATTGGAACAACCCGGAGGTTGAGCGTTACCACGTGATCGGCAAGGATATCGTCCGCTTCCACTGTCTCTTCTGGCCGTCGATGTTGCACAGCGCCAAGCTGTTGGGCCCTAATCAGGTTTTTGTGCATGGCTTTCTGACCGTGAATGGCGAAAAGATGAGCAAATCCAAGGGGACGTTCATCAGTGCGCGAACCTACCTGAATCACCTTAATCCGCTCTATTTGCGCTATTATTACGCATGTAAACTCAATGGCACTACGGATGACCTTGATCTGAATCTGGAGGATTTTACGAATCGTGTCAATGCTGAGCTGGTCGGTAAAATCACCAACCTGGCTTCGCGTGGCGCCCAGATGCTGCAGAAGAAGATGGATGGCCGCATGGGGAGCATGGATGCTGCCGGACGCGAGGTCTTGTACTACGCGCAGTCGCGCGCCGAGAGCATTGCCAAGCATTTCGAAGCGCGCAACTTCGGGCAGGTCATGGTTGAAATCCGCGATATTGCGGACCGGTCGAATAAATACTTTGACGAGGCTGCTCCGTGGAACACGATCAAGACGGATCCTGAAGCCGCACGCTGCGTGCTGACCTCGATCCTGAACCATTTCCGCGTCATGGCGATCTATCTCAAGCCGATTCTGCCCGAATATGTCCAGAATACGGAAACGCTCTTTCAGGAGGCCCCGTATACGTGGGATTCCGCTCAGCAGGTGCTCGAAAATCATCTGCTGGCACCGTATGCCTATCTGGCGCAGCGCGTGGAACCTGCCGCGATTCAGGCGATGGTCGAGGCCAGCAAACCAACAACCCCGCCTGTAAACGTCGTTGCCAAACCCGCGGTTGAACCCGTCAAAGAGACGATCGACTACGACACCTTCTCCAAGACGGATCTGCGCGTCGCGACAGTTGTGGAGGCCGGGTATGTCGAGGGTGCGGACAAGCTTCTGCGCGTTTTGCTTGACATCGGCGAGGAGAAGCCGCGTCAGGTCTTCGCCGGAATCCGTAAGGCGTATGATCCGGCCAAGCTGGTTGGCCGACAGGTTGTCATGGTGGCTAACCTGGCACCGCGCAAAATGAAGTTTGGCCTTTCAGAAGGTATGATTTTAGCAGCCGGAAATCCGGACGGCGCACTCTTTGTGGTGGCGCCCGACTCCGGGGCGATTGCCGGCGCAACCGTGAAGTGAGTAAAGCAGAATGAGCAACGAACCTTTGTCATTTGAACCGCCGCGCGGCATGCGCGATTTTTACCCTGAAGACATGATCTGGCGCAACCGCGTCTTTGATAGCTGGCGTCAGGCCGCTGTGTTGTTCGGCTTTCAACCGTACGATGCCTGCGTCGTCGAAAATCTGGCACTCTTGCAGCGCAAAAGCGGGGAAGAGGTTGCTGAGCAGATTTATCATTTCGAGGACAAGAGCGGACGCAAGCTGGCCTTGCGTCCGGAAATGACGCCCACCCTGGCCCGCATGATTGCGGCGCGCCAGGGACAGCTGACCTTTCCCGTTAAGTGGTTTACGGTGGCGCAGTGCTTCCGCTATGAACGCATGACGCGTGGACGTAAACGCGAGCATTATCAGTGGAACATGGATATCGTGGGCGAGGAGAGCGTTTCCGCCGAGGCGGAATTACTGGCCGCCGCCGCACAGAGCTTGCGCGCGATGGGCATGCCGGATCACAGCTATCGCATCCACGTCAATAACCGCGCGCTGCTGGCGGAGCTGCTGGCAACATCCGGGATTGAGCCCTCACACCATCCCGCCGTCTTTCTGGCGCTCGATAAACGCGGCAAGATCGCGGATGAAGAGATTGCCGCGCTTCTGAAAAGCGAAGGGCTCGATGAGCAAGCCGTGGAAAAGACCTTCCAGCTGCTGGCCGTGCAGACGCTCGATCAGGCGGCAGCCCTGGCTGCTCCAGAATCCAAGGCTGTCCAGGATCTGCGCGACCTCTTCGCGCTGGCAAAAATCTACGGCATGGAGGACCGGCTTGTCTTTGATATTGCCGTGATCCGCGGGCTCTCGTATTACACGGGAATCGTCTTTGAGGCGTTCGACACGGAGCGTAAATTCCGCGCCATCTTCGGCGGCGGCCGTTACGATAGCCTGTTGACCGCGATCGGTGGCGCGCCGACACCGGCGGTAGGACTTGGTTTTGGCGATGTGGTAGTGGTCGAGGTGCTCAAGGAATTGCTGGGCGAGGCCGCAGCCGCGGAAAAGCACGGCGTCATCATCGGGTACATGTTCCCGGAACAGCGCGAAATCGCGACCCGCGTTGCGCGGCAATTGCGCGAAGCCGGGGAAAGCGTGGAGCTGATGCTCTCCAAGCAGAAACCGAAGCAATTCTTTGCGCGCGCCAGCGTCAGTTCAGCTGCGGATGCGATCTTCATTGGTCCGGATGATGTAGAGAAGGGCTGCCTCAAGCGCAAGCATCTCGCGACGCGTGCCGAGACGGAGATGTCGTTGGTCTAACGCGGTTCGCAGACCAGAAGAAAAGAGCGGAGCTGTCGCAGATCTGCGCCATGCGCCGCTCTTTGTTTTTACAGGAGAGTGCGATGAACGGCTATTTCGAGCAGTTAAAGACAGCATGGCTGGGACGCGACGTACGTTTTCTGCAGGAGACGGAATCGACCAATCGCGATTGCGATGTGGCAGCTGCGGCGGGTGCCACAGAGGGCTTGGTGATCTGCGCAGAGACGCAGACTGCGGGGCGTGGCCGGCTGGGTCGCACCTGGTTTTCGCCGCAGCATGTGAACCTTTATTTTTCAATCTTGTTGCGTCCCGCGGTTGATCCTGTCGCGGCCACCACGTTGCCCCTTGTGGTCGGGCTAGCTGTGGCCGAGACGCTGATGGAGTCCTTTCCGGCATTGGCTCCGAAAATCAAGTGGCCGAACGATATTTGGATTCAGGGCCGCAAAGTCTGCGGCATTCTGTGCGAAATGCAATTAGCCGGGGAGCGCGTCGGTGCCGTGGTCGCGGGTGTCGGCATCAATGTCAATCTGACGCGCGCGCTGTTTCCGGAAGAGTTGCGCGCCAGCGCGACCGCCTTGCAGCAGGAGGTCGGCCATACCGTGGAGCGCGGTGTTTTGCTGGCCTCCATCATGAATCATCTGGAGCCGCTTTATTGCGCGTGGCAGCAGCAGGGGTTTGCGCCGCTGGCGGAGCGGATTCAGCGCGTGGATGCACTGCGCGGTCAACCGCTGCGCATGCATCTTGTGGGGAATCCCGTCGAGGGTCTCGGTGCTGGCATCCAGGCCGATGGCGCACTGCTCATCCGCCTGAGCGATGGAACCCTTCAGGCCATCTATTCCGGTGAAGCGCAGACCATCCGTACGCTGGACTAAGCAAGAGAACCCTTGGGCGATTTATCGTTGTCATCCCACCAGGCGGGCTTCTTCGTAGCAATGCGAGAGATGTCCTTGGAGGTCATCTGAAGGCCTTTAGCCGTTACGCCGCGTACCTTGACGGGATCATCGAGCTGACCGTTGATCTTCACGGGTAAAAGCGAGAATTCCTGTTGATGGATCCGCTGACTCTTCGCGGGTTTGTACTTTAAGAAGACTGACTCGGGCGTACCCTCTTCGAAGAGACGGAGCTTGCTCTTTTCCGGAGCAAGACGGTAATCCTTGTTCTGGATCAGACCGCCGAATGGAAAGCGCTTGATGTAGGTAAAACCATATTCCGGTTCAGTGTAGACCGCAGTAAAGATCTTCTCGCGGTCATAGATCTGAATATAGGTTGCATCCTTATCAAAGAAGAACTTGTCCGGTGGCGGCATCATCTTGAAGCGGCCATCGTCCCAGACCACGATGATCTTGTCGAGTGAGGAGCATTTGAAGAGTTCCTCCCCGCCGCGGATCTCGGTTCCGATGTAGCCATTATCCTTATCGATCTTCAGCGTCAACTCGCTGGCGGTCAATTCGCGGACTTCAATCGCCGCGAAGGGATTCTCAACCACATGTGTCAGCCGCGGATAGGTCTTTTTGTATTGCTTGATCAGTTCTTTGAGGTAGTTGATGGTATAGGTGCGCAGATTCTGAAGGTTTTCCGAGACTTCGCCCTCTTCGCGGATGATGGCCTCGATCTCTTCGCGGTTCTTGTTGATATCGAAGCGCGAGATACGGCGGATCTTGATCTGCAGGAGCGCTTCGACATCGTCGAGCGACACATCGCGGCGCAGCAGTTTACGGAACGGCTTAAAACCGTCGAGAACCGCTTGCTGGACGGCCTCGTAGGTCACTTCCTCTTCAATGCGCTTGTAGATGCGGTTTTCAATGAAGATCTGCTCCAGCGTTTTCGAATGGAAGAGATCGTCCAGTTCGCCTTGACGGATAATCAGCTCGCGCTGCAAGAGCTCCATGAGCTGTTCGGTGTTGGAACGGAGGATATCCGAGACGGCCATTTCAGTTGGCCGGTTGCGGAACAGGACAACCGGGCGGCTCGAGATCGACGTTTCGCAGGTGGTGAAGGCATAGAGCGCTTTGGTCGCCTGTTCCTGCGCAGCGCCAGTCGTCAAGGTGAGCTCGATTTCGACCTTGCTGGATGTAAAGTCATTGATTTCGCGGACGGGCACCTTTTTACGCTTGATCGCGTCTTCGATATTGCTGATGAGCGATTCCGTTGTTTGGGTCCAGGGAAGGGAGGTAATGACCAGCTTATTGGTGCCGCGCGGCTCGATTTCCGCGCGGACCTTGATGCGACCGACACCATCCGCGTATTCCGTGATGTCCATCGTGCCGCCGGTCTGAAAATCAGGATACAGCTTAAAGGGCTTCTTTTGGATAATCGCGATCTGCGCCTCCAGCAACTCGATGAAATTGTGCGGAAGAATTGCGGTGGAAAGGCCTACGGCAATGCCGTCCGCGCCGAGCATCAGGAGAAGCGGCAATTTACAGGGCAGCAGGACGGGTTCCTTATTGCGGCCGTCGTAGCTGGGAATGTAGCTCGTCAATTTCGGATTGAAAAGCTCGTTGCGCGCCAGCTCCGTGAGCCGGCATTCAATGTAACGCGGCGCAGCAGCGGGGTCGCCCGTGAAGATATTACCGTAGTTTCCCTGACCTTCGATGAGGTAACGTTTGTTGGCCAGATTGACAATTGCATCGCCGATGGAGGCATCGCCGTGCGGATGGTACTGCATGGTGTGACCCACCACATTCGCGACCTTGATGAAGCGGCCGTCGTCCTTTTCCCAGAGGGAGTGCATGATGCGGCGCTGAACAGGCTTAAGTCCGTCTTCCACGGTGGGGATGGCGCGATTACAGATCGAATACGAGGCGAATTGAAGAAAATTTTCATTCATCAACTCGCGCAGCGGACCTGAGCCGCCATGTTCAGATTTCGCGTGTTCCGTCGATTCCGCATCGTCCTCAGCGCTGGGCTCGCTGTTCGTTTCTTCCTTCGCAGGCGCGCCGAAGATCTCCATGTTGTCAAAGAGGCTCGGCGGTTCGTTCGCGTCAGGTTTTTTGTTCTTCCCTTTTGTCGACATAAGAAAATCCAATTATGAGAGCGCGTCTTCCGTAATGACCAAATTGCTCATGATATACTGACGGCGTTCCGGAGTATTGCGTCCCATGTAAAAATCAATGGTATGGCTCAGATCGTGATCTTGCGAGCTGTCCACAGGCGTGAGGCGCATCTTCTTGCCGATGAACGCGGTGAATTCATCGGGGTTGATCTCGCCGAGACCTTTGAATCGGGTGATCTCCGCGCTTTTTCCGCAGGCTTCAATGGCGCGTACGCGTTCAGTCTCCGTATAGCAGTAGAAAGTCTGTTTTTTGTTGCGCACGCGGAAGAGCGGCGTTTCCAGGATGTAGAGGTGTCCTTCGCGGATGACGCGCTCAAAGAACCGGGCGAAGAGGGTGATCATCAGATTGCGAATGTGGAGGCCGTCCACATCGGCATCGGTTGCGAGGATCACCTTCTGATAGCGCAGACGGTCGACGGTCTCCTCGATATCCAGACTCTGCATCAGATTGTAAAGTTCAACGTTCTTATAGATGGCATCTCGCTTTAAGTCACAGACATTCAACGGTTTACCACGCAATGTGAAAACCGCTTGCGTGTTGACATCGCGCGTTTTGGTGATGGAACCGGCGGCGGAATTTCCTTCTGTGATGAAGAGCATGGTCTCCTGCCCGGTTCCCTTGTGCAGATTCAGGTGATGCTTGCAGTCCTTCAGCTGCGGTACGCGCACCGAGACTGTACGGGAGCGTTCGCGCGCCAGTTTTTTGACGCTGTTGAGTTCCGCGCGCAGCTTGCTCGTCTCTTCGATCTTGTTGATCAGCTTGCCGGCTTCGGAGGGTTCGCGATGGAACATCTCCTCCACGACGCGTTTGATTTCCGCCACCAGCTCCGAGCGGATCTCGGTGTTGCCGAGCTTATTCTTTGTCTGCGATTCGAACACCGGGTCTTTCAGGCGGATCGCAATCGCGCCGATGATGCCTTCACGCACATCATCGCCGTCGAATTTCTTTTTGCTGAACTCATTGACCGCCTTGAGCAAACCCTCTTTAAACGCCGAAAGGTGAGTGCCGCCATCGTTGGTGAACTGGCCGTTGACAAACGAATAGTAGTCTTCGCTGAAGCGATTGGTATGGGTAAAGACCAGTTCCAGCGTCTTCTCACGGTAATGGAACGGCTGATAGAGCTTCTCGAACTGGGCCTCATCGTGGATGAGGTCAAGCAATCCGTTGTCCGAGACGATTTTGTTGCCATTGAGCTCAAAGGTGAGGCCTGCATTCAGGTAGGCGTACATCTTCAGGCGGCGTTCAACGTGTTCCTCGCGGAATTGGAACTTCTTAAAGATCGAAACGTCCGGGGTAAAACAGACGTAGGTGCCATTTTTCTCCGGTTTAGCGCATTTTCCGCGTTTTTGCGAAATAAGAGTCCCCTTTTCGAAAAAGGCTTCGGAATACTCGCCCTCGCGGAACGCGCGCACTTCAAAGTACGTGGAGAGGGCATTCACAGCTTTGGTACCAACGCCATTCATGCCGACGGAGAACTGGAAAACATCGTCGCTGAATTTACCGCCTGTATTGATCTGCGATACGCAGTCCACCACCTTGCCCAGGGGGATACCGCGGCCGAAGTCGCGGATCGCTACGCGACCGGAGTTGTAATCCAGCATGATTTCGACTTTTTTGCCGTAACCCATGATAAATTCGTCAACGGCATTGTCGATCACCTCTTTCAAGAGAACATAAATACCATCTTCATATTGACTGCCGTCGCTCGTACGGCCGATATACATGCCTGTGCGTTTGCGGATATGCTCAATATGAGAAAGTGTCTGAATGTGCTTATCGCTGTAATTTTCTGCCATAAGAACGCAAATCACTCCACATCAAAAGGGGAATAAAAGGCTGTCGGAACAGCCATACACTCAAAAAACAAAATCATCACGCGGAAATTACTGTGCAGCGTCTTTCCGGCGAATGGAGAGGATCACGACAGGTTCAGTCGGGACATTCTGATGGGGACCGGCAAAGCCTGTAGGGACTTTGGCGATTTTGTCCATGACTTCCATGCCTTCGATGACCTTACCAAAGACGCAATAGCCCCATTCCTGAGGGGTTTTATTGCGGAAATTAAGAAACGTGTTGCGATCCTCTAAATTGATAAAGAACTGACAGGTCGCGCTGTCAACGACCATGGTTCGCGCCATGGCGAGCGTCCCGCGCGTATTGCTGAGGCCGTTGTCCGCCTCGTTCTTAATCGGGGATTTGGTGGGCTTTTGCGACATGGTTTTGGTAAACCCGCCACCTTGAATCATGAAGCCGTCGATCACCCGATGGAAAATGGTGTCATCATAAAATTTGTCGTCGATGTACGAAAGCATGTTGGCGACCGTGATCGGCGCCTTATCCGGATAAAGTTCAGCCGTCATGGACCCTAAACTCGTTTCGATAATAATCTGCATGGCTTGCTTTTCCTTTGCTGCTGGTGTTGGGGATGCGGAGAGTGAATGTGTCGTGGCATCCGTGCCACACCCTAGGACAAACCCGAAACCCAACAGGAGCGTGATGGCGAATGTAGTCATCTCCTCTTTTCCTCATTTCGAAAAAGTTAGCTTAACAAGAAGAGGTCAAAAAAACCAGCCGAATTTCTGGCTGGTTTCTTCGCCGCGCGTTCCCTGACGCAGCGGCTTACTCTTACACGCGTTTGTACGCAGCACGGCCGGCCCAGAGGAGGACGAACACCGTGCAGCATGCACTGAGGACAACGAGCCATGAGGGTCCGCAGTGGCTCAGCGCGACCACGCCGCCGCCAGCGGGGACAAGAATCGCGGCCCATTGACCGTTCGCCTGACCGACCGGCACAGACGCACCGTTCACCGTGGCTACGAGGTCTTTATTATAAGGCTCGTTGAAGACCAGCAGGCTGGGTGTTGCGACGTTGGCGACCTTCCCCCGCGTGGTCCAGACATCGATCTGCCGGCGCATCGTATCAAAAACAACCGGGCGCGGCGGGATCGAAGCCGCATGCGTCGAGGTCTGGGTAAAGGTCACGAGCGGCATTCCTGCGATATAGCTGTTCTGCAGTGCAACGGCCTGTTTCTCTGCCGCGACGCTCTGCCATTGCGTGTACAGCGCGGGCAACGGCGCATAGGCTTTGACTTCAGCCAGTACGATGCTGTTTTCCTGCGGCGGACAGGCGCGGATGCTTTGATTCTGGAGTTGGAAATCGCCATGGATCACGACGAGGCCCTGCTGGGCCAGCGGCTGGATGTTTTTGCGCGGAATGAGCAAAAACCGAACGCCCTTGATTTCCCAGTATTTGAGCGGGTCGGACTGATATTTTTCATAGAGGGCGCGCTGCTGCGGATCCTGCCCATTCGGCGCCATATTGAAGTAGCCGTGAATGCGCAGCGAGGCGCTGAGCCAATCCTCGCGCTCGTTGCCGCTCGTGACATAGTTCATGATATTGGCCGGTTGATGGCGCGTCTTCGCTTGTAAGAGTGCCACCAACGAATTTGAGGCATAATGCGCGGAAAGGTTGATCGGCGTCACATAGCGTTTGGCGGCAACCGCGAGATCGAGCGTACCCCAGGCGATCAACAGGGCCAGCGCTACCTTTGTGAGCAGGGTGATCCGTTCCGCTGTTTTTATCCGGCCCAGTCCGAAGAGCAGCGCGGCGGCGATGAGCATGCGCACAAAAGCCCAGATGATATTGGCGAGCGAATAGTTGACTAAGGCCGGTCCGGCATTGCCAAAGAAGGCCAGATCTTGAATATGGCGCGCCCAGGCCGCGCTGGAGCTCATGAAGACCAGCCAGAGGACGAGGAGTCCCGCTGCCAATCCAGTGGCAATGCGCCAGGCGTAAGACCGGACTTTTTGCAGGGGATTGCGTATGAGCGCCTCAATGCCGAAGCCGGCGAGTGTGGCCAGGCAGAGTTCTGCCACATGGAGGAATTTGACAGGGCAGCGCATGGTTTTCATGAAGGGCAGGGTATGGTAAACCCCCTGATACAAAGGCGTGTAGCGACCCATGGCGATGATCACGATGACGACAAATGCGATACCGAAAAAGGGAACATCTTCAAAAATTTTAGCATCGGATGGCGTTGCGGGTGTTGTCTGGGGTACGCGACGGGCCAGGCGCCAGCCGAGAAGCCCGATCAGTGCGAGGAGGATCGTCGTTCCGCCCATGTAGACCGAATGCTGGCGGTAGTTGGGCATCATGCGGCCTTTCTGGAAATCAGCTGGCTGTCCGAGCCGGCCCCAATACGGATAGGGAGGCTGGAAAGAGGTGTCGCCAAAGATACCGGGAACCATGAATTCCAGCACATCTTCAGGAGGCAAACTCCAGTTGGTTGAGAAAATCCACCGTTCCTGTTTCTTTTGCGCCTCGATTTTCGGATCGGATTTAGCATCGTGTCCGGGTTGAAGCGCTGAGGCCTCTGCGAACTGCTGTTCGCGCCCCGCGAGCGCGTAATGAAATTCATTTTTGATGTGCGCGCCGCCGACAGCGAGTAAAACGGCGAGGGAAATCAGAAATCTCGGATAGAGTTTCCACAGAAAATCGATCTGTTTGCTTGTGCGCCACAGGCAGAAGGTCCGCCAGAGTCCGTACGCGGCCAGCAGATACATAAACAGCAGCCAGACATCGGATTGCGGCATACACCAGGCCATGCTGGCGCCGAGGAGTACGAAATCAAGGAGGCGCCGACGTTCCAGGCACTGATTCAAAAAGGCAAACGGCAGTGCAACGAAAGCCCAGGTCATCGCATTCGTGGAGTGCCCGGCGGAGAAGAGAGTGAACATGTAGCCGATAAACCCGAAGAGCAGTCCGCCACCATAGGATGACCAATACGAAACGCCGCGCGTACGCAGAAAGAAGGCCATGGAGAGGCCACCGCAAAAAGCGGTTACCAGCCATAAAAGTTCCATGCCCCACTGCGTGGAAGCGACTATTCCGAGCGGGAAGAGTGGCGAGAGAAAGAGAGTGTTCGCACTGCAAATATTTTCTAAAAATTCAACCCATGACCATTCGTTAAAAAGATTGTTATAATCGGGAACAGAAAGTCCCATGCCCGCAGGCAGAACCGGGGCGAAGATAAAGATGAGACAGGCCCAGAAAAACCCACTGAAGGCGAGGAAGGCCACGGTCGATCTATTTTTGAAGCGTGAAGATAACCAGCTCATACAACGATTCCTTTTGATGTTCTTACTCGTCAATGACGGGATTCGTGAGCGATCCCAGATGTTCAATCTCAATGGTGACGACGTCACCATGTTTTAAGAAAAGCGGCGGACAGCGCGCGAATCCCGCGCCTGTCGGCGTCCCTGTAAAAATCACCGTGCCGGCGGGCAGGGTCGTGCTGCCGCTGAGAAAGACGATCAAATCGCGGACGGAGAAGATGTGGTCCGACGTGTTGCCGGATTGGCGCAGCTCGCCGTTCACATACGCTTTCAGGTTCAGATTCTGCGGATCCGGGATTTCATCCGGCGTAACAATGTCCGGTCCGAGGGGTGCAAAGGTGTCGAAGGATTTTGCGCGGCACCACTGACTACCGCCGAAACTTTTCTGCCAATCGCGCGCTGTCACATCGTTGCCGCACGTGTACCCTAAGACAAAGTCGAGCGCGTTTTCCAACGTGGCGTTTTTACAGGTTTTTCCCATGACAACCACGAGTTCGGCTTCATAATCCACCTGTGTGCTGGGAAGGTGGGTGGGAATCACAATCGGGTCGTCAGGGTTTTGCGCTACCCACGGGCTCTTCATGAAGAGCACCGGATGTTGCGGAATCGGCTGGCCTGTTTCCTGCGCATGCGAACGGAAATTCAGGCCGATCGCTAAAATGACTGTGGGCTGAATCGGCGCGAGCAGCTTGCGAATGGGCAGGCGTTCGTCCGTGACCTGCCAGTCGCCGAGAAGGTCGCCCTGAATGCGCAGCGCGCACGTTTCGTCCACGCGCACGCCGTAGTGCGGAACGTCGGAGTCAGCAGATAGAAAACGGATGAGGTGCATGAGAGGAAAAGAGGTTGATTAGGGGGTAGGTTGATTAGGGGGTAGGTTTTTAGGGGGAGTTTGCAAAGAACGATACAAGGCCCCGAGTACTTTTTCGAGTTCTTCTAACTGGGGATCGAGTTCCGCATAATCATCCTTTGATAAATAACCCAATTGGTGCGAGAGCGTTGTTTGATAATGGAGCTCACGACAGGATCCAAAGGCAATCTCAATAAAGCGTTGATAGTCTTTTTCAGAAGCACGTGAACAGCCCTCAACGATATTTGAGGATATCGATACGGCGGCACGACGCATTTGTGCAGTTAAGCCAAAGACCTCTTCTTTAGGGAAAAGGTTTGTTATGCGATAAACAGTCAAAACCGCATCATGAGCCAAGCGAAAGGCGATCAGTTTTTTATAATCACGCATAACATTAACGGGTCCCTACAGCCTAATTAACCTACCCCCTAATCAACCTCTTATCCGTTCATGCTTTTCCGATTGAAAAAGGCATCGACTCTGGGATGGGGCGGATGGTTGCGGAGCTCTTCCGGGGTTCCCTCCGCGATAATGCCCCGGGTTTCACTGTCCAGCATGATACAGCGATCCGCGATTTTAAAGATGCTGGCAAGTTCGTGCGTCACAATCACAAAGGTGATGGTTTGCGTGCGACGCAAGCGCAAAATCAATTCGTCGATCTCATCGGAGGTCACGGGGTCAAGCCCCGCGGAGGGTTCATCAAGAAAGAGGATACTGGGATCCAATGCCATAGCACGCGCAATCGCCGCGCGTTTTTTCATGCCGCCGCTGATATCCGAAGGGAAGTAGGAGGCAAACGCTTTCAATCCGACAAGATCGAGTTTCATTTCCGCAAGCATGCGTCGCGCTTCCAGCGGAAGATCGGTAAACACTTCGAGCGGAAGCATGATATTTTCCAACAGGGTCATGGAGCCAAACAAGGCGCCATTCTGATACGTTACCCCAAAGCTGCGCATGGCGCGATCCTGCTCGTCGGAATCCCCGCCGAAAATACGATATCCCTTGATAAGCGCTTCGCCGCTTTTCGGTCGGTGCAGTCCGATGATGTGTTTTAAGAGCGTGCTTTTGCCGCATCCCGACCCGCCGAGCACAACAAAGATTTCGCCCCGTTTGACGGTGAACGAGATATCGTCCAGGATCGTGACCGTGTCATATCCGGCTTGAAGATGATTCACTTCGATATCGATTATATCGGACATGATTAAATCCAGAGAATGTGACAGATGATCGCGAAGATTCCATCAGCCACGGTGATCATCACCATGCTGCCGACCACGGCGGCGGTTGCCGCGCGGCCAACCGCGTCGGCCGTCCGTTCCGTCTGCAAGCCATGCGCACATCCGACGAGACCGATCAGCAGGCCGAAGACGAAGGCCTTGATGATGCCGAGGCTGATGTTCGTGAAGGTTGCGGTCAGCAGGACGTGCTGCCAAAAGGTGACGATCGGGATACCCATAAAATAGAGCGCAACCATTCCGCCGATCAGACCGGAAAAAACAGAAAAAAGGCTCAAGAAAGGCATGGCCAGCGTAATCGCCACGATGCGCGGAAGCGCGAGGAAGCGCACGGGTTTTAAGTTAAACGTAATCAAGGCATCGATCTCTTCATTCGTCTGCATGGTCCCCAGTTCAGCGGCATAGGCTGAGCCTGTCCGGCCAGCGAGCAGAATGGCGGTAAAGAGCGCACCCATTTCGCGAAAGAGTGCGGTGGTGATCATATTCGCGACAAAGATTTCCGCGCCGAAAACGCTCAGCGTGGAGGCTCCGACGAACGCAAGGATCAACCCCATCAGCGTGCCGATCAACAACACAATCGGCAGGGCATCCACGCTGGTGCGCTCGAACTGTATCATCGTGTCGCGCAGCCGCAGGCGTCCTGGCCGAAAGAGCACGCGCAAAAAGGAGGCCGTGACTTCACCGAGAAAGGCAAGTTGATGGAGGACATCTTTATAGATCCGCGTGGTCGCAACGCCGATTTGCACAAGGGCATGGGTGTTGGGATGTTCTGCGTTTTTGGGTCCCTCCACGAACGAGGCAGGATCAAAGAAATCAAAGATGTGCGCAATGACATGCTGGGGATCGAGGCTTTCAATGGAGAAACCCTGCATCATGGAGCGACGATAAACCTCGACCAGAAAAGCTTCGCCCGCACCGCAGCACGTGTGTGTCGCAGTGGCATTGAGAACCAACGATTCGCCTTTTGTCAGACGCAGAATCGCGGGCAACGTTTCACGCCAGAGCTGATTAGCATCAGCCAAAGAAATTTTTTCTGGAAGAATAAGTGTCATCGTTGAGCCCCAGAGTATAGCACAGTCAACCTGGTTTGGCAAAATGCGCATCAGGGTGTTTCGTGTCGCCGTTAATGCGGTAAGGGGACGCGTTGCACAGGCTGTCCTGCACAACCCACATCAGGCATCGCCGCGTGGTAACGCATCAGGAGATCGCGCATGTTCTTTTTGAGTAGGGCGAGTTGCTCAGGTTCCTGCTCGGCCAGATTTCTGGTTTCACCGATATCGCTGCGCAGATTGAAAAGGGCGTAGGTCTGCCGGATATGACAGTAGATGAGTTTGTAATCGCCTTGAATCAGCGCGGTACTGGGATAAAAGGTAGGCAAGGTCGTATTTTCCGCCCATACGTGCGGCGTGTGGAAGAGCAGGGGCCGTTGCTGTAAATCAGCAGGGCGTTCGCCGCGCAAAAGCGGGGTCAGGTCGCGTCCATCCACAATCTGGGTCGTTGTTGCCAGACGTCCGCTGAGGGCGAGTATCGTCGAAAAGAGATCTTCGCAGATCACGGGTGTTGCGCAGACCGCGGCATGGGTCGTCACGTTCGGCCAGTGCACGACCAGGGGAACGCGAAGCCCCCCTTCAGAGCGCGAACCTTTGCCGTCGCGCAGCGGGTAATTGACATCGCCCCCGCGTATGCGGTCAATCGCATGGCCACCATTGTCCGAAAAGAAAATGACAACCGTATTCTTCGCCAAAGGCTGTCCCGTGTCATCGGTGTGATCCTGTAAATAGCGCATCAGCGCACCGAGCGAAGCATCCATGCCTTCGACCATGGTAGCATATTTGCGCTGGGCTTCGCGCAGCTCCTGCGCATCAGCGTAGTGTTCCACCAGCGATTCGTCGTTGGCAAAAGGGCTGCGCAGATGGTTGTGAAGCGGCGTGTGTACAGCGTAGTGCGAGAGGGCCAGATAAAAGGGCTTCCCCTGTGTCGAGGGGGTTGTCCGCCAACGCTCAAGCGCATCGATGGCCGCGTGCGTCAAGGCATCGGTCAAATGGGTCTTGCCATCTAAATATGCCGAAAGGTTGGGATAGTTCTGAAAGCCCTCTGGCGGATACCAGGGGTTTTGCATGCGTTTATCGTGACGGATCGGTGAACCGGATTCACATCCGCCTATATTGAGATCGTAGCCCATGTTCAAGGGGTCAGCGCCGGGCGTGTTCCGCGGTGCAAAGTGGGCTTTGCCGCAGTGGATCGTGTAGTAGCCACTCTGTTTTAAAAGCACGGGTAGCGGCGTGAAACGACAAGACTCCGCGATGTTGGTGGCTGTGTCGGGCTGACCGCCGTGGCGATTCCAGCGCGGCGCATGAAACGTTATAGAGGGATCGCTCAGAGTGCCCTCGTTCAGCGCATTGGTGACAGCGGCTGTCCAGAAGGTCACACCTGAGCGGGCGCTGTTCATTCCGGAGATCATACTTACGCGCGAGGGTGTGCAGACGGGCTGCGCATAGGCCGATGTGAATTGAACGCCGTGCTGCGCGAGGCGCTGAAGGTTGGGCGTCCGATAGTGGTTTTGAAGCGCGGAGCGGCGCGCATCAAACGCGAGCGCCGTATCTTGCCAGCCCAGATCATCCACGAGAAAAAAAAGAATGTTGGGTGGTCGTTGCGATCTGGAGGTGGAGGCGGCGTGCAGCGCATCTATCCCTGCGCTTGCGATGAGAATCGCAAACGATAAACGACGGATCATGGGGACCTCCTTTTAATCCTGTGTTGGCTGGCGCATCGATAAACAATCAAAAATACGGATTGTTCTTTTTTTCATTGCCCAGCGTGGTGAGCGGACCATGTCCCGTGATGACATCAAGATCATCCGGAAGATTCTTAAGGCGTTCGATGGATTGCTGCATCGCCTGGCTACTGCCGCCAGGGAAGTCGGTGCGGCCAACGGAGCCGAGGAAAAGCATATCGCCGGCAACGAGCAGGCGTTCTTTTTCAAAATAGAGGCAGCAGCTCCCAGGCGTATGGCCGGGCGTATGGATGATCTGCGCCGTGAGACCGCCGCAGCTGAGCGTATCGCCGTCGCGCTTGCTTTCGTCGAGCGTTGCAGGCCGTCGCGTTGCGGGGTAAGGCGGCATGGCGTTGAAGGGTGAAAAAGCCAGCGCTGCATCTGCCGCATGCAGATGCACAGGCAGGCCCGGATAGCGCGCGAGCAGCGCATTGACGGCGGAAATATGATCGAAATGGCCGTGGGTCAGGACAATGATTTTTGGCGTCAGATGATGGTGTTGCAGGGCCTCGACAATCGAATCACAATCGTCGCCGGGATCAACGACCCACGCCTGCAGAGGATCGCGCCATAAAAGAGAACAGTTTGCTTCGTATGCGCCCAACGGTAAAACACAGCGGTTCATGATGCGTCCTCCTCTATTCGTTCGTGGGTGTGGATGGTTGTTTGATAGATGCGAGGTAATGCTTGGTCTCCCGCAGCACGACAGGCGTGAGGCAGAGCAAGGCGATCAGGTTGGGGAAGGCCATTAATCCGTTGAAAATATCGGAGAGCGTCCAGACCACATTGATTTTCAGCTGTGCGCCGAGAAAAACCACGGCAATAAAGATGACGCGGTAGGTTTTTACGCCGCGCTGCCCGATCAGATAGCGCAAGGCCTGTTCGCCAAAATACCCCCAGCTGATCAGCGTGGTGTACGCAAAGAGAATCACGCTGATGGAAACGACATATCGACCGATGGATCCGAGCGCCTGCTCAAACGCGACATTGGTCAGCTCTACGCCTGTCTGTCCCGCCTTCCATGCACCGGTACAAAGGATGGCAAAGCCCGTCAACGAACAGACAACGAGCGTGTCGATGAAGACCTGCAACGTAGAGACGAGCGCAGGTTCGGCCGGGTGCGAGGTCTTTGCCGCGGCAGCCATAATGGGCGACGATCCCAGTCCGGCCTCATTCGAAAAGAGGCCGCGCGCAATGCCCTGCTGCATTGCGACTTTCACCGTCGCGCCCGCAAAGCCGCCCACAGCCGCAGTCGGTGTAAAGGCATCGCGGAAAATAAGGGCTAAGACTGTGGGAACCGTCTCGATGTTAAATGCGACAATCACGGCGACGGCGACAAAATAGATGCCGATCATCAGCGGAGTGAGCAGTGCGGCGATCTTTCCCAAGGCCTTAATGCCGCCCAATACCACCAGGGCGGTTGCGCCGGCAATGATCCCGCCCATGATCCACGAATGGATCTTGAGCGGAGCAAGCGTGACCGCAATGGTATTGGATTGCACCATATTGCCGATACCGAACGAGGCGACCACCGTGAAAACAGCGAATAAAACAGCCATCCAGCGCTGACCTAAACCGCGTTCAATATAATACATCGGGCCACCGCTCATGGTACCATCAGCCGATGTCACGCGATAATGAACGGAGAGCACCGCTTCGGCATATTTTGTCGCCATGCCCACGAGTCCCGTGCACCACATCCAGAACATGGCGCCCGGACCGCCCGTTGCAATCGCGGTGGCCACACCGGCGATATTCCCCACGCCGACCGTTGCGGAAACAGCCGCCATCAGCGCTTGAAAATGTGAAATGTCGCCGACGTGTTTGGATGATTTTTTTGATCTTCCAAAAGACAGCCGCAGCGCATGCGGCATCAACCGGAACTGTATGCCGCAGAGGACGATCGACATCCAAAGGCCTGTGCCGATGAGTAAAATCAGTGTTGGCGTGCCCCAGACAAAACTATGTATGGTGGTAAGACAGCGTTCAAATTGATCCACGTTTGCTCCTTCTGAGGAAAGTTATGCTGGCGGCAAGGCCATATAGGATTAAAGCGACTTCGACAATGGTTGCGCCGGGGGGCCAGCCTGGCGTATAGCTGATCGCCAGTCCCAACAGGCTGACACCAAAGCTAAGCACAACGCCCAGGATCATCATCGCGTCAAGACGTTTGACCAGTTTTCCCGCAGTTGCCGCTGGCAGCGTGAGTAGCGCGATCGCCAGCACGATGCCAGTCATGCGCACGAGCAGCACGACGGTCAGCGCGGTTAGGATATGGTAAATCAGCTCGTAGCGCAGCGTGGCGATTCCGCGCAGACGCGCGAGCTCTTCGTTGAACGCGATCGCGAGAAAGCGGTTATAGCAGATAAGGACCGTGGCGACGATCGCGCCATCCATGAGCGCCATCCAGAGAAGATCGGTCGGCGTAACCAGCAGGATCGACCCGAACAGGTAACTCATCAAATCCTCTTGATAGCCCGGTGTCGCGGAAATAAACGAGACGCCTAAGGCGGTTCCGCCGGTCCAGATCGCGCTGAGCACGGTATCGGAGCGATGCTTATCCTGGCGCGTTAAATAGGTCAGGATCACGGCGACGCCAAGGGCCACCAGAATCGCCCCTCCCATGGGGGAGAGCCCTGAAAAACCAAGTCCGCGCTGCAGAAACCGCGCGAGGCCGAGACCGGCCAGGACGCTGTGTGAAACCGCACCGGCAAGATAGGTCGAACGACGAACCACAACGAGGCTTCCCACGGTGCCGCATGCAACAGCGATCAGCGCACTGGCGAAGACCGCGTTGAGTAAAAAGGGGAAATTCAGAAGATCGTGGAAGAACTCAGTCATGGTGACACTGATGGTGCGGTTGATGGAGTGCTGCGCTGGGATCCGTGATCGTGCAGGACGCATCGTGATAGAGCTGCAGAAGCGGGCTGCCGGAGTTGGAGGCAATCGTCCCCGCGCTGACCTCCGCGATGGTGTGCAGCTTCGCGGAACGATTGACGCAGAGTACGTGCGTAGCATACGCCGTGACAACGCTCAGGTTGTGGGAGACCATGACGACGGTGATGGTTTGCGCCAGATCGCGGAAAAGTGCGTAGAGTGCTTCGGCATGTTCGGGGTCGATATTAGCCGCAGGTTCATCCAGCAAGAGAAGTTCAGCTCCCGAAACCAGCGCCTGAGCGATCAAGACGCGCTGACGTTCGCCGCCGGAGAGCTCAGCAAACGCCCGTTTTTCAAAGCCCTCCAGCCGGACGCGTGCGAGTGCTTGCCGCATGGCATCGCGTTCGCGTTGCCCGTAAAATCCCCACTGCGCAACACCGACACAGCCCATTTTAATCACTTCGCTGACAGAGACGGGAAACTGCGCATCAAACGGAATGCTTTGCGGGACATAGCCGATACGCGTTCGCGCTTCGACGGGCGTCCCATTTAAAACACGGAGTTCGCCAAAGCGCGGTTCAAGGGCTCCGAGTAGCAGTTTGAGCAAGGTGCTTTTGCCGCCGCCATTGGGGCCGACAATGGCAACGAGGCTTTGTGGCTGGATGCGGAAGGTGACATTGTGAAGGACCTCCTGTTCGCCATAGCCGAAACAGACGTCGCGCACATCGATGACGGGTTCAGGCATCATTGCGTGAGTTTCTCCAGCAGGGTCTGCATCAGCAAGGGCCACTCTTCCTGCAAAGGATCAATGACCTCAACGCGTGCTTTGAGGGGATCAGCCACCGCCTGCGCATAACGCTTGTCATATTGCGGCTCTGTAAAGACTGCCTTGACCTGAGCGGCGCGCGCCTGTTTAACGATCGTAATGATATGCCGCGAGGATGGACTCTTGCCGTCCGCCTCGACCGTCAAAAGACGCAGGTTGTAGTCCGCAGCGAAATAGCTCCACGAAGGGTGGTAAACCACCCAGAGCTTGCCCGCAAAAGGGGCCAGCGTTTTTCGGGCCTCTTGGTCGATGGTGGCAATAGTTTGTGAAACCCGCATCAGACGATTCGAAAGGTCGCTGGCCGGAACCAGCGTTGCGAGCGCTAGCGCGGTATTGGTCGCGACCCCTGCAAAACGGCGCGGCGAAAGCCAGATATGGGGATCGTGGCCGCTATCCGAACAGGTCTCGCCATGTTCGTGGTGATGCGCATCATCTTCAGCGATTTTGGCAATGTTGGTGTCGACAGGGATGCTGACGAGGGCGGGATTGAGATGTCTCGCTTTCTGCAGGAAGAGACGATCAAACGGCATGCCGATCGGCAGTGCGAGCCGGGCGCGTGAGAGGGCCCTGAGCTGCCGAATATCCGGTTCGTAGGTATGCGGATTCGCGCCTGCCGGCAAGAGGCAGTGGACATCGACGGCGTCGCCGACCAATTCACGCACTAGCCAGAGCTGGGGCGGAATGGAGACGAGGACAATCGGTTTCTCTTGCGCGCATGCACCTACTGCCAGCGTGCAAAGACCGCTGAAGAGCACGCTGCGCACAACGCGCAATACAGAATGTCGGGGCTTCATGAACATACTCCTCTGCAGCATGAAAGCACGGCGTGCTGAACGACAGCACGCCGCGCTGCGCATGCATTACGCCTGGCTCAGTTCCGCGCTGCGGGTAGCAGCCGCGGCCAGCGTCTTCGCAATGTTTTTTGCAACCGACGATTTCGACAACACGGCAAGTCCTGCGGCGGTTGTTCCTTTGGGCGAGGCTACGGCCTGAATGAATTCCTCAATGTCGCGCCCGGTGTTTTGCAGGTAGATCCCGGTGCCGATCAACGTCTGCTCCGCGAGTAAGCGCGCGGCATCCGCAGGCATCCCCAGCGCCACGGTACCTTCGATCATCGCCTGCAGATAATAAGCAAAGAATGCAGGGCCCGAGCCGCTCAATGCGGTGACCGCATCAAACCGTTTTTCAGAGAGTTCAAGCACCGAACCTGCGCTGCCGAAAATCTGCTCGACGAGCTTCTTATCGGCCGCGGTTGCGTTCTTGGCGGCGCAGTAGACGCTCATGCCCTCTTGCACCATCAGCGCCAGATTCGGCATCACGCGGATCAGGCGCGGTTTCGTCCCGAGCGCCTTTCTGAGCACTGCGAGCGTTTTGCCGGCTGCGATCGAAATGACCAGCTGCTGCTTCGTGAAGAGTTTCTTGTGCGCCTTGAGAAGGTCGTCGAGGTCTTGCGGTTTTACCGCGAGGACGATCACATCGCTGGTGGAAATCGTGCCTGCGATATTGTCCGTGACCGCGACTTGGTAGGTGGTCGCCATGGTATCGCGGCGCGCTTCGCTCTTATCGCACGCCATGATCTCCCAGGGATCGCATAGCTCTGTTTGCACCAATGCGGCAATAATGGCCTCGGCCATTTTTCCTGCACCAATAAATCCGATCTGCATACTCATTTTCCTTTCTTTGGTGATAGGGGACACACGTCATGGTGCCCACGTTTTGCTCAAAAGTGTCTGGGCATCAGGATTACATGTAACCCTTGCGCTGCAGTTCTGCGCGCAACAGCATCTGGAACATCTGCATATCCTCGGGTGTCGGACGATAGCCGGGGACCTCCGGATCAACGCCAAATCGGCCCTGCTGATCGATCAGCCAGCGGGCTTTGGTGCCGTCAGTAAAGACGACGTCGCCGCTCACCATGGCGCCGGGAACAACCAGCGTGTCGAGCGTCATCTTGACATTCGGCCCAGCCGCCTGTTCCTCGGACTCCGGCAGCTGCGATTCGTCGTCCAGCGGCTCGTCGTACGGCGAGGGCTCTTCCTCGATGGTATGCGTCTTGGGCTCGGGCGGTGGCGGCGTCGGCTTGGGTTCCGGTTTGTCCTTCACGGTGGCGTTCATCTCCAACACCAGCAGCCGGAGATCCATATAGGTCATCGAAATGCCGAATTCGGTTTTCAGGTTTTTCTGAACATCCGAGAGCGAGGCGCCTTGATCCAGCCATGCTCTGACCTGTTCTTTCTGGTTATCCATCAATTCCATGGGCTTCTCCTCTTTCACGCACGCTGCGGTGCAGGGTTCTTCGTCGTCAATGACATGTTGTCGCCATCAGCGACGTACAGTCGAAGGGCTCAACGCTCAATATGCTAAGCCCGGTATTTTGGGGGCCAACGCTTTTTGCTGCTGAAGCAGCGCAAGAATCGTCGGGTCCTTTTCGGGATGGGAAACTTTGTCGGGATTTTTTGCCTTCCAATCGCGCAGTTTTGCCTGTGCCTTGTCCAGTTCCGCTTTCAACCGCGTTGCTTCAAATTTTAAGCGTCCCAGTTTCTCTTCGTGCTTGGAGCGAATCATCCCCTCCGCGGCATCGCGCGCAGCGGCAATCTTTTTGGCTTCGTCGAGGTTCTGCACATAGGTTTCATAGGCGCGTCGTGCAGCCGGCACATAGGGGTTGATGGCCGCATCTTTTTCAATCAGCTCTTTTTTCCGCGCCTCGATGGAGCTGACCAGTGCGTAGTACTGGGTCAAGACCGCCAACTGACGCTGTGAAAGCGCTTCGGGCTGGCCGCTCAGAAAAAGCGCCTCCTTGCGGGCAATCAGGAAAGGTCCGGTATCGCGCCCGTCGCGGCGAATCATGCACTCCACCATATCCCCGCGCGAAGAGCTGTGCTGGCTTTTGCAGAGCAGGAGCGTTCCGGGTGGCAGTGCGCCCTGATTGGATCCGTCCACTTTGTAATAGGGAATGGTCTTGATCGTGACGCCCCACGTGGGGACTTCGCGTGCGCTGGCCACAAAGACGCCATTGAGCGCAGGTGCGGTAAAATCATCATCGTCGTTGTCCGCGGGTTTCGTCGAAGAGGCGGTCGATGACGAGACGGCTGACGCTACAGGCGCGGGCTGTGCGGTCGTCGTGCGGGATTCTGCCGCAGGGACTGTGGATGCGGCGCTTGCAGAGGGGGCGGATCGTGTCTCGGATGCGGTCGCGATGTCAGGCTGCGTGCGCACCTCGGGTTCGGCACTGGCTTTGGTGGTTGACGTTGCTCCCAGGGAGGCGATGCTTGGCGTCGGGACGGATGCAAAATAGGGACGTGCTAGCGGTGCAGCGTAATAGACGCCCGCAGTTCCCAAAAAAAAGGTGCTCCAGTATAAAATTCGCGCTACATTCATGCGATTATCGTATCAAAAACCGTCTTGCCAGCAACAGCAAATTCACGTAAGCTTATTTGTAAAAGGTAGGCAGATGATGATTTCAAAACTCGACCCTGTAAAACTCGCTGATTGGCAAATTGCGGAAGCGGCTGAACCCTATTTACGTCCGATCCAGGACATTGCCCGTGCGTTGGGCTTGACCGATGATGAAGTGCTCCCTTACGGCAAGACCATGGCGAAGATCGATGCAGCGGCGGTGATGGCGCGCCTTGCGCCGACGTCCTCGCGGCGGGCCAAATACATCGATATCACGGCGATTACGCCGACCCCGCTGGGGGAAGGCAAGACGACCACGACCCTCGGTCTGGTGCAAGGTCTGGGAAAACTGGGGCAGCGCGTTCTGGGCACGGTGCGTCAACCGAGTGGCGGGCCTACTTTCAATATCAAAGGTTCAGCCGCAGGCGGCGGTCTGGCGCAGGTTGTGCCGCTCACCCCGCTGTCGCTGGGTTTGACCGGCGATATTGATGCCATCACCAATGCCAATAATTTGGCGATGGTCGCATTGACCGCGCGCATGCAGCACGAGCGCAACTATGACGATGCGCGCTTGGCGCAAAGCAAGTTAAAACGGCTGGATATCGATCCTGAACGTATTCAGATGCGCTGGGCGATCGATTTTTGCGCGCAGGCGTTGCGCAATATCGAGATTGGCCGCGGGGGCGCGATGGATGGCTTCCAGATGGATTCCGGTTTCTACATTACGGTCGCCTCGGAAGTGATGGCCGTCTTGGCCATGGCCTCGGATTTAGCGGATCTGCGTGCGCGCCTGGCGAAGATCATCGTAGCGTATTCCAAGGACGGCACGCCCATCACCACCGCGGATCTCGAGGTCGATGGCGCCATGGCCGCCTGGCTGACGCGGGCGATCAACCCTACGCTGATGCAGACGCTGGAGGGTCAGCCCATGCTGGTACATGCGGGCCCCTTTGCGAACATCGCGATTGGCCAGAGCTCGGTCATTGCGGATCGTCTCGGTGCGCTGCTCGCCGATTACGTGGTGACGGAGAGCGGATTCGCCTCGGATATCGGCTATGAGAAGTTCTGGAACATCAAATGCCGCTGCTCAGGGATGAAACCCAATGCCGTCGTGATCGTGGCGACCGTGCGTGCGCTCAAATTGCACGGCGGCGGACCTGCGGTACTTGCGGGACGTCCGCTCGATCCCGTCTATACCAGCGAGAATCTGGCATTTTTGGAAAAAGGGTGCGAAAACCTGCTGGCGCACATCGATATTGTCAAACGTTCCGGAATTCGCCCGGTTGTCTGCCTCAATCAGTTTTATACCGATACCCCGGCCGAGCATGCCCTCGTCCGTCGGATTGCCGAAGCCGTCGGCGCCCGCTTTGCGGTCTCGAATCATTGGTTGAAAGGCGGCGAAGGCGCGGTTGAGCTGGCGCAGCAGGTGCTGGAGGCCTGCGAAGAGCCGAATACCTTTGATTTTCTCTCGGATTTGAACCAGCCCTTGACTGCGCGTATCGAGACCGTGGTGCGCGAGGTCTATGGCGGCGCAGGGATCGCGCTTGCGGATGAGGCAGCCCGCAAGGCGGCCCTCTTCGAACACGATCCTGTTTTATCCAAACTGCCCGTCTGTATGGCCAAGACGCAGTATAGCCTTTCGCACGATGCCAAACTGCTGGGACGGCCCAGAGGCTTTACCGTGCCGGTGCGCGATCTGCTGTTGTATCAGGGCGCGGGATTGATTGTCCCTGTCGCCGGTGATATCAAACTGATGCCGGGTACGGCTTCGAATGCCGCGTTCCGACGCATTGACATCGATACCGCAACGGGGCGAGTCAAAGGGCTGTTTTAAGCGCGAGCCTCTTCCCGTTGGAAGGAAGCAAAATGGATGGGAGCCTAATTCCGGAGTTTATGCATTTGACCATGCGTCAAGTGCGTGCCGCGCGCCAGGAGCTGGCGGAAAAAAAACATGCCGCCGAACATCCGCTGCAGGAACGGTTCGAGGGCGTGGAGACGTGGGATAAAGAGACGATCCGTCACGTGTTGCGTTTGCGTCGGCGCGAGGTCACCTGTGAAGCGCGCCTTCAGGCGGGACGCGATATCGCCCAGCGTTTTTACGAGGATGCCCACCAGTTTGTCAAACGCGTCGTCCGGATGGCCCTCTATTTGAGCACCGCGCACGAGCTCCCGACGCGCTATTTGGCGCGCGGCGCCTGGAACGCGGGGCGGCAAGTCTGCGTTCCGGGGTGGAGTCAGCGCCAGAATACCTATCGGCTCTATGAACTGAATGCCCAAAGTCGGCTGATCAAGGGCGCTCACGGCATTCGCGAACCTGCGGATCGGAGAGCCGTCGACCCGCGCGAAGTCGACCTCTTCATCCTTCCCGGGCTCGCGTTTGATTGTGCGGGCGGCCGGATTGGCTATGGTGGCGGTAATTACGACCGCCTTTTGATGGGCGCGCGCAAGAATGCCGTTAAAATGGCCATTGCCTACGA